>NZ_JBIBYR010000016.1:0-209743 GCF_043083485.1 Streptomyces sp. NPDC014727
CAACTCAACAACAACACCACCAGAATCGGACACCCCCTCCCCGACCTCCGACTCCACGTCCTCGACCCGAACGGGAACCCCACCCCGATCGGAGTCATCGGCGAACTCCACGTCGGCGGCGCGGGCCTGGCACGTGGCTACACCGGTCAACCCGCACTCACCGCACAACGATTCGTACCGGATCATCTGACGCCGGCCCCCGGTTCCCGCCTCTACCGCAGCGGGGACCTCGCCCGCTGGACACCCTCCGGCGACCTGGAATACCTCGGCCGGGCCGACGCCCAGGTCAAGATCCGCGGATACCGCATCGAACTGGGCGAGATCGAGAGTCAGTTGGCCCGGCTGGATGCGGTCCTGCAGGCCGTTGTCGTCGTCCGGGACGATCTTGAGAACCATACGGACCTGGTCGCCTATCTCGTGTCGGAACCGGGCACCGACCGGCCCACCACCAGCGCACTCCGCGACGCCCTCGCCGGCAACCTCCCCGACTACATGATCCCGAGGAACTTCGTCCTCCTCGACTCCCTCCCGCTCACCCCGCAGGGCAAGCTCAGCCACCGTGCCTTGCCCGCTCCGACGACCGAACGCCCCGACCTGACAGCCGAGTTCACTGCCCCCCTGCCCGGGACGGAGGAACTGCTCGCAGCGATCTGGACCGACATCCTCGGTGTCGACCGCATCGGCCGCCACGACAACTTCTTCGACCTCGGCGGCGACTCCATCCGCAGCATCCAGATACTCGGTCGAGCCCGCGACAACGGACTCACCTTCCACCTCCAAGACCTCTTCCACCACCCCACACTCGCCGACCTCGCCACCACCACAACCACAACACAACCCACCACCGCACCACCCACCACCCAACCCTTCTCCCTCCTCACACCCCACGACCGCAACCACCTCCCCCACCACCTCGACGACGCCTACCCCATGGCCGAACTCCAGATCGGCATGGTCTACGAAATGCAACGCGACCCCGACCGCAACCCCTATCTGAACGTCGAGAACCTTCCGGTCGCCGGTCCGTTCGACGCTCCGGTCTTCCGGCGGGCTCTCGCGCTGGTGGTGAAGCGGCATCCCGTTCTGCGTACGTCATTGGCGCTGACCGGTTACAGCAAGCCGCTCCAACTGGTGCACACCGACGCCGATGTGCAACTGACGGTGCTGGATCTGCGGGGACTCGGGGATGACGCGCAGCGCACGGCTCTGCGGGAGTGCGTCCGTACCGAGCGGGCGAAGGTGTTCGACATCGGTGCGGCACCGTTGTTCCGGATGACGGTCCATGTGCTGTCCGACGACGCCTTCCAGTGGACCGTCACCGACCACCACGCCATCCTCGACGGCTGGAGCCTCGCCTCCACCCTCGCCGAAATCATCGACACCTACCACACTCTCCTCGGCGGCCACACCCCCACGCTCCCACCCCTGCGCTCCACCTACCGCGACTACATCGCAGCCGAACAAGACGCACTCACCAACCCCGCACACACCACCTACTGGCACAACCTCCTCACCGACCGCCCCGACACCCGCCTCCCGTGTGATTCGGCCGCGTTGTCCGACGAGCCGGGCTACCGCAACGTCACCACGCATCTGCCCCCGCAGCTCCTCGCCGCACTGGAGCGCGGTGCCGCGCAGGCCGGTGTTCCGCTCAAGGCAGTGCTGCTGGCCGCCCATCTGCGTGCGTTGGGCCTGGCGACGGGGAGCCCGGATGTCATCACCGGGCTGACGGCCAACGGGCGGCTGGAGGAGACCGACGGGGCCGAAGTGCGGGGGCTCTTCCTCAACACCGTGCCGTTCAGGCTCCGTCTGCCGGAGGGAAGCTGGGCCGATCTGGCGCGGGCCGTGTTCGACGCCGAGCGCGAGATGCTGCCGCACCGCAGGTATCCGATGGCCGCACTCCGGCGCGAGCTGGGTGGTGCACCGCTCTTCGAGGTCAACTTCACCTACAACAGCTTCCCGCAGTTCGGTGCGCTCGCCGAGGCGGGTGCACTGGCCAAGGAGGGACCGGGCAGCGACGTCCCTGGCGTGGCTCCCACGAGCTTCCCGTTCAGCGTCACGCTCAGCCGGGAATCGGTACTCGGCGGGATGTGGATGGAGCTGGAGTACGACACCGCGGAGCTGTCGGCCGACCAGGTCACCCGGCTGCGCGACTACCACCTGCGGGCACTGGAAGCGGTGGCGGCGGACATCGGAGCGGACGCGTACGGGGCGCCATTGCTGAGCGAGGCCGAGCAGGCGCTGCTCGACATGCTGAACTACACGACGGACGCCCGGGCGGCCGGCAGGGTTCCGGTGCACGAGTTGCTGCGGCGGCAGGCCGCCCGTACTCCGGACGCGCTCGCGATCGAGGACGACGGGACACGGATCAGCCTGGCCCGGCTGGACGCGGACAGCGACCGCCTCGCCCGGCGCCTGCGCCGGGACGGGGTGCGTCACGGCGATCTCGTCGGAATCTTCCTGCGGCCCGGATCGGCAGCGCTGACCACCTTCTGGGCGGTGTGGAAGGCGGGGGCCGCGTTCGTCCCGCTCGATCCCGGGCTGCCGGAACACCGCCTGCGCTCGATGCTGGATCAGGCCCGGCCCGTGGTGCTGATCACCGACGACCCGAAGGCCGCCCCGAGCGGTCACCCGCTGTTCGATCTGTCGTCCGTCACGCACGAGGCAGGGCAGGAGGAGACCGGTTCGCGGTCCGGGGAGGACCCGGACAGTCCCGCGCTTCCGTCCGTGAGCGCCCGCGACCTGGCCTATGTGATGTTCACATCCGGCACCACCGGCGGCCCCAAGGGCGTCATGATCGAGCACGGCAGCCTCGCCGCCTACGCGGTGGGAACACCGCTGGCGCGCACCCGTTCATTGGGGGCCGAGAAGCCGCTGCGGGTGGTGACCGGCACATCGGCGTACATCTCCGACTTCCTGCTGGCGCAGGTTCTCCTGGTGCTCGACGGTCACACACTGTGCGTGCTGAACGAGGAGCAGCGGCGTGACCCCGGACATCTCGTCGCCCTCGCCCATGACCGTGAGCGGGCCGTGGACGTCATCGACACGACCACCGTCCAGCTTCAACTCCTCCTAGAACAAGGATTGTTGGATGCTCCGTGGCCGCCCCGGCTGCTCGTGTTCGGGGGCGAGGCGTGCCCGCCCGATCTGTGGACGGCGCTGGGCGTACGGTCCGGGGTGCAGGTGTTCAACAGTTACGGGCCTGCGGAGGCGACGGTCGAGGCGACCGTCTCACGGGTGACCGGCGACGGCGGGCCCGTCATCGGCCGGCCCTGCGCCAACACCCGGATCCATCTCCTGGACGCCGCAGGGCGAGAAGTGCCGCCCGGCACCGCGGGTGAGATCTGCGTCGGCGGAGCCGGGGTGGGCCGGGGCTATCTCGGCCGGCCCAAGGCCACGGCCGTGCGCTTCGTGCCGGACCCCTGGGGCCCGGCGGGCAGTCGTCTCTACCGCACGGGTGATGTCGGCCGTCTCACCGACTCCGGCGATCTCGAGTTCCTGGGGCGGGTGGATCACCAGCTGAAGGTGCTCGGCGAGCGCGTCGAGCCGGAGGAGGTCGAGGCGGTGCTGCGCGCCCATCCGGGCGTGGCCGGTGCGATCGTCGGCCGCCATCCGGACCACGAGGGGCTGCTGGCGAACATCGTACCGGCCCAGGGCGGTGCCCCCGACCAGCGGGAACTGAGACGGCATGCCGCCTCGCGGCTGTCGTCGGCAGCGGTTCCGGCGCACTTCGTCGTGGTCGACGCGTTGCCGCTCACCCCGGCCGGAAAGCTGGACCGTGGCGCCCTGCTGACGGCCGGCCCCGGCTCGGGTCCCGAAGGAATCGGGTCATCTGAAGGAATCGGGGGTCCGGGCGTACCGGGTCGTGGCGCGACGGAGTCGGCGTTCTCCCGGACGGAGCTGCGCGTCGCCGAGGTGTGGCACAAGCTCCTCGGCCTTCGTGCCGACCGGCAGGACGACTTCTTCTCGATCGGCGGTCACAGTCTGCTGGCCGTACGGCTCGCGGGTGAGCTGGACGCCACGTTCGGCACCACGGTTCCCCTGCCGCAGCTGTACAGCACTCCCACACTGGCGGGTCAGGCGGCGTACCTCGACGACGCGCGGCACGAGCGTGAGGGCAGGGGCCGAAGGGGCGGCCCGCGCAGCGTCATCGGCCTCGGCGGCTCTCCCGGACTCCAGCCGCTGGTGCTGGTGCATCCGCTCGGCGGCACGCTCTTCTGTTACCGGGATCTGACGGCCCGGATCTCGGGGTCCTTCGAGGTCCTCGGGGTCCAGGGGGACCTGATGGGCGGCGGGGACACGGCCGACTTCGCCTCGCTGGCGTCGGGTTACGCCCGCGAACTGGCGCCCCTGCTCCGGGGGCGGCGGCCCGTGATCGCGGGCTGGTCGGCGGGCGGTGTGCTGGCGCACGAGGTCGCCTCACGGCTGGCGGACCGGGGCATCGTGGCCGATCGTGTCGTCGTCATCGACGCCGCTCCCCGACAGGGACCGGACACGGCGGCGGACGCGGCGGCGCTGGAGCGGCTGCGTATTGATGTGGCACGGCTGGGACCGCGCCGGCTCCTGGCGGAGCACGCCATCGACGACGTGCTGCGACTGCTCGGCGTGGACGCGGAGGCGCTGGCCGAGCTGAACGGGCCCGTCACCGCGTCACTCATGGAGTTCTGGCAGGGGATGCTGTCCGGCCTGGCCGGGCACCGGCCCTCCCCCTACCCGGGCCCCGTGCACCTCGTGGTGTCCCACCGGAGCGAGGAGGCGGCCGTCCGTGCCCAGATCACCGGGTGGGAGCGGTGCGCCGGGACGCTGCGTGTCTCGTACGCCGACGGCGATCACTACCAGCTCATGCGGGAGCCCTGGATCGGGGACGTGGCCGAGGTGTTCGCCGGCCCGGACGATCCGACAGATCAGACCGACGGGGGTGTGTCCGGCCGGTCCTGATCCGCCGTACACATCCGAATCCGGCTGGACCCTTTCGAAAGGAACTCGACGTGCTGGTGCTCGGTGTCAGCGGACTCGACCGATCGTTGTCCGTCAAGAAGAACATGCTGCCCGGCCTGGACCGGCGGGAACAGCGTGTGGTGCAGGGCCTCGACTCGGCCGCGGCCCTGGTCGGGGAGCAGGGCGTGATCGCCGCCTCGGCGCAGGAGCGGCACGACGGGGTGAAGGGCACGGGGGCCTTCCCCGTCGACGCGGTCGAGGCCTGCCTGAGAATGGCCGGAGTGACCCTGGACGACGTCGACTTCGTCGCGCACGGCTTCCGGTACGAACCGACCGCCGCGTTCGAGCGCGACGAGTTCGCCCGGCGCTGGTACCGCGAGGTGTACAGCGAGGACGTGCAGTACGAGGTGTTGCGCGCGCACTATCCGGACCAGGACTGGGAGCGCAAGTTCGTCCGGGTGGGCCACCATGTCGCCCACGCCGCCAGCAGCTACTACCTGAGCGGGTTCCCCGACGCGACGGTTCTGGTGGCCGACGGTATGGGCGAGGCCGAGTCCACGTCGGTGCTGCGGGGCAGCGGTGACGCATTGCACGGTGTGCGCAGCTACTCCATATCCGCGTCACTGGGCATCCTCTACAGCGTCGTCACCCAGTACCTGGGGTTCCTGCCGGGGATGGACGAGTACAAGGTGATGGGCCTGGCGCCCTACGGGGACGCGAGCCGGTACGCGAATGTGGCTGACGAGCTGGTGCGCAGGGCTCCGGGCGGACGGCTGCTGGTCCCCGTCCTGGCGCACGACAAGTCACCGACGGAGCGCGAGACGCACCGGGGGGCCATCCGACGGCTGGAGGAGCTGTTCGGTCCGGCCCGGCATCCGGAGGCACCGCTCGACCAGCGGCACATGGATGTCGCGGCGACCGTCCAGCGCAAGCTGGAGGAGAGCCTCCTGTATGTCTTGCGCGAGACGGCGGATGGCGCGGGCGGCTCCCGCAATCTGTGCATGGCGGGTGGCGTCGCGCTGAACTGCACGGCCAACGGAGTGATCGCCCGCAGCGGTCTGTTCGACCGGGTGTTCGTGCAGCCGGCGTCGGGGGACGACGGCACGGCCCTCGGCGCGGCTCTGTGGCAGCTCCAGCAGCACGTACCGGCGCCGCCGGCCCCGATGACGATGCCTTACTGGGGCGAGGAGTTCGACGACGCGGACATCGAGGCGCAGCTGCGTGGGCTGGGTGCCGGATTCACCGTACGGAAGCTGGCCGAGGACGAACTGCTGGCCGAGGTGTCGTCGCTGATCGGCGCGGGGAAGGTCGTCTCGTGGTTCCAGGGGCGGATGGAGTTCGGCCCGCGTGCGCTGGGCAACCGGAGCATCCTCGCGGACCCGGCGTCGCCCGGCATGCGTGCCCATCTGAACACCGTCGTGAAGCAGCGTGAGGAGTTCCGGCCGTTCGCGCCGGCCGTCCTGGCGGAGGAGGCCACCACCTACTTCGAGATCGAGCCGGGTCAGGAATCGATGTACCGTCACATGCTGTTCGTGGCACAGGTGCGGCCCGAGTACCGTGACAGGCTGCCGTCGATCACACATGTCGACGGCTCGGCCCGGGTGCAGACCGTCGACCGGGAGAGCGCGCCGAGGTTCTGGCGCCTGATCCGCCGGGTCGGTGACGACCGGGGCGTCCCGATGGTGGTCAACACCTCGTTCAATCTGCGCGGCCAGCCGATCGTGCGGACGCCGGACGTCGCGGTCGCCACGTACGCTCGCTCGACGCTGGACGCGCTGGCGATCGGCGACTGGCTGGTGACCCGCGACCAGCCGTCGGCCGCCGGGACCACGGGGGCGACCGATGAGTGAGCGGCCCGCCCCCGCAGGGGGACGTTCCGCGGCGGAGCTCCGTGAGGCCGTCGCCGCGATCTGGCGCGACGCTCTCGGCCTGGACGACGTCCGCGACGACTGCAACTTCTTCGACGAGGGCGGCGACTCCGTCCTCTCCGTGGAGGTGGCGATCTCGCTGCGCGAACTCATGGGCCAGGACCTCGAACTGGACATCCTCTACGAGTACCCGGAGTTCGGCGCACTGTCGGCGGTGTTGAGCGGAGGCCCCGACCAGGGAGCGCCGGAGACGAGAGAGCTGACCGCTGCCGAGGAACGGCTGTGGACCGCCGAACAGCTCCACCCGGGAAGCGCCGTCTACCATCTCGCCGTCCGTTACCGCCTCCCCGGGGGTCTCGACGTCATCAGGCTGCGCGCCGCGCTCGACACGCTGGCGGCACGGCACGAGGCACTGCGGCGCGGCTTCGTGAAGCCCGCGCTCTCACTGACCGCGCAGAAGGCCTCCGTGGCCTGCCGGTGGGTGGACGCGCGGGGCGTGTCGGACGAGAGTGTGCGCGAACTCGTCGACACCGAGGTGCGCACACCGTTCGACCTCGGTCGGCCTCCGCTGTTGCGCGCACTCGTCGTGGACCGGGGCGACGCGGGCGCTGAACTGGTCCTGACCGTGCACCACTTGGTGTGCGACGGGGTCTCGCTGGACCTCCTCGAAACTCAGCTCCAGCACCTCTACGAGGACGGCTCGGGCCCAGAGGGCACGGGGTGGGAGGGTGAATCCGCCGGCCGGCGGGCCGGGTCCGTACGGCCCCGGGATGCCGGGGCGGCGCTGGACCACTGGCGGACGATGCTCGCCGGCTGCCCGGGGGCGTTGTCCCTGCCGCACGATCTGGCCCGTCCTGCGCGGCCCGGTGTCGCAGGCGCCGCCCATCGCATCCTGCTCACGGACGAGCAGGTGTCGACGATCCTGTCGTCGGCCGAGGAGGAACGGCTCAGTGCGTTCATGGCATGGGTGGCCGCCTATGTGACCGGCCTGATCGCGGTGACGGGCGACCGGGATCTGGTGCTCGCCGTGCCGGCCTCGTCGCGGGGTCCTGCCCAGGCGGGCGAGGTCGGCATGTTCGTCGATACGCTCCCGCTGCGGTTCACCGTCCGACCGGGGGCCACGGCCCGTGACGTGGTGCGGTTGGTGCGTCGTGTGGTGACCGGTGCCCTGGCCCATCAGCAGGTGCCCTTCCAGACGCTCGTCGAGGAGGTACGGTCCGGCACCGACCGTTCGCGGGCCCCGCTGGCTCAGACCGCCCTCACGTACATGGACACCACACGGTGCGGGCTGCGATGGGACGGTCACAGCGCCGAGCGTGAGCAGATCGGCACGGGCACCGCGAAGTACGAGGTGTTGTGGCTGGTCACGCGGACCGGTCGCGGAACAGTCTGCGAACTGGAGTACTCCACGGACCTGTTCACCGACGAGGCGGCGGCCGCCCTCCACCGACGCATGGTGACGGCCGTCGGCGAGGCCTTCGCACAACCGGACGCCCCGCTACCGGAGTGTGGTACGGACGCGCTCGACGCGTTCGTACCGATCCACGAAAGGGTGCACCGCCGGGCCGTGGAGCACCCTGGCGCGGTGGCGGTGCGACACGGGCGGGCGACGCTGACGTACGGGGAGCTGGACCGGCGGGCGAGCGTGGTGGCCGCGGGACTCCGGACGGCCGGGATCGGCCGCGGCGCGGTGGTGGCCGTGCCCATGGAGCGTGGCATCGCGTCGGTCACCACATGCCTCGGCGTCCTGTACGCGGGCGCCGCCTACCTGCCGGTGGACATCGCTCAGCCGGCCGAGCGCACCCGGCACATCGTGCGGACCGCGGCGACGGTGGCCGTCGTCGCGGACGACGCCGCGGCGGAGCTGCTCGCAGAGGTCGTGCCCACCCACCTGCTGGGGAAGCTGCTCGTCACCGACGAGGCCCCGGTGGCCCCGGCGGGGGTGACGGGCGCCGATGTCGCCTACGTGATCTGCACCTCGGGCTCGACGGGCCGTCCCAAGGCGGTGGTGGTGCCGCACCGTGCCGTCGTACGGCTGGTGCCGGACGCGGACTTCGTGACGTTCGGCCCCGCCGACCGGGTCGCCCATGTCTCCAATCCCGCCTTCGACGCGGCGACGCTGGAGATCTGGGGAGCGCTGGCCGGCGGCGGCACGCTCGTCGTCGCGGACCGGGACGTCCTGCTGTCACCGCGGCGGATGCGTTCCTTCCTCACCGACGAGCGCATCTCCGTCATGTTCCTCACCGTGACGCTCCTCAACCAGATGGTGGACTTCGCACCGGACGCCTTCCGGGATCTTCGGGTGCTGCTCTTCGGCGGCGAGAAGCACGATGCACGCAGGCTGGGGAAGCTGTTCGCGGCCGCCCCGCCCGCCGCTGTGGTGAACGGCTACGGTCCCACCGAGAACACCACGTTCAGCACCACCCACGAGGTGACCGCCGAGGATCTCGCCGAGGGCGTGGTCCCCCTCGGCCGTCCGCTCCCGCGCAGCACGGCGTACGTCCTCGACGCATCCGGGCACCGGGTCGGTACCGGCGGGACCGGGGAACTGCACGTGGGCGGCGAGGGGCTCGCCCACGGCTACCTCGACGCCCCGGCGCAGACCGCCGCTGCTTTCGTCCCCGACCCGTTCGCCGGGCGTCCCGGGCAGCGGCTCTACCGCACGGGCGACCAGGTACGGGTCCTGCCCGGTGAACGGTACGAGTACGTGGGGCGGCTCGACGACCAGGTGAAGGTGCGTGGCCATCGCGTCGAACTCGCCGAGATCGAGGCGGCGGTACGGAGGCAGCACGGGGTAGCCGACGCCGTCGTGCACGCACGTCCGACGGACGACGGCATCGAGATCACCGCCTTCGTGGCATCGGAGACCGCCGGGGACGGACCGCAGGCGGCCCTGGACGTCACCGTGCTCGGGGACGGACTGCGCAGCGAACTGCCGCAGTACATGCTGCCGACGTTGATCGTCGTCGACCGCATCCCCGTCACCGCCAATGGAAAGGCGGACCGCGAGGCACTCCTGTCGACGTCGGCCGCGGCCGGTGGCTGTGCTCCGGCGGAGTCCGCCGATCTGTCGCAGGACGGCGACCCGGTCGACGGCACGGTCACCGCACTCTGGCAGGAGGTGCTCGGCACCGGGAGCGTCCGGCCGGAGGACAACTTCCTGAACGCGGGCGGACATTCCATCAAGGCCATGCGGCTGCTGGCCCTCCTCGGCGAGGAGCTGGACGTCACGATCGATCTGGTCGACTTCTTCGAGAATCCCACCCTGGGCGGGCTCACCACCCTCGTGCGGCAGGAACTGACGGGAGGTGGGCTGTGAGCTCCGCTCCTTCCCTGGGCCGCTTCCTGCACTGGGCGCAGGTCCAGCCGGGCGCCGTGGCGATCGTCGACGAGAGCGGCGAACTGAGCTACGCGGCACTGGAGTCCGCCGCCCGCGCCCGCGCGGCCGGGCTGTCGGCCGATGGAGTACGCCCCGGTACGCGGGTCGCTGTCGAGTGCGGGTACGGCACCGACTACGTGGTCGCCCTGCTGGCGACCTGGCTGCTGGACGCGGTGGCGGTGCCGCTCGATCCGGCCGCGCCGGCCGAGCGCCGCCGCCACCAGGTCCGACAGGCGGGCTGCGAGGCGGCCGTTCCCTTTCCGTACGCCGACGGCATCGTCCGCGCCGCCGTCGCCGACGTGGTCTCCGCGCGGGCGACCGGGACCACCGGCCCGCAGGACGCGGGCGAGCCTGCCGCGTACATCCTGTTCACCTCGGGCTCGACCGGGCTCCCGAAGGGGGTGGAGATCGAGCACACCGGGCTGCTCACCATGCTGGACCACTTCTCCGAGTCCATGGGGCTGGGGCCGGGCGACCGGATGCTCGCGCACAGCAGCATCGTCTTCGACATGTCGGTGCCGGAGATGCTGGTGCCGCTGACGAGCGGCGGCACGATCGCCGTCGCTCCGTCGCGGTGTGCGCGCAACCCGGAGTTCTTCGCGAAATGGCTGCTCACCCAGGCGCCCGGCGCCGCGTACGCCACACCCAGTCAGCTGCGGCTGCTGCTTCCCTTCCTGGCCGGTGAGCGGGCCTTCACCCACCTGGTCAGCGCCGGGGAGGCGCTGCCCGCCGCGCTGGCCGAGGAGTTGGACGGGGTCGTCGGTACCTTGTGGAACGGGTACGGCCCCACCGAGACGACCGTCTGCGGCCTGTGCACCGAGGTCCGTCCCCCCTACCGGGACCCGCTGCCGATAGGCGTGCCGATAACCGGCCTGCGCGCCCAGGTGCTGGACGGGTCGCGGCAGCCCCTGCCCGAGGGTGAGGTCGGTGAACTCTGCCTCTACGGGGTCGGCGTGGCGCGCGGCTACGTCGGTGAGCCCGGTCTCACCGCCCGGTCCTTCACCACCGGGCCCGACGGCTCCCGTGCCTATCTGACCGGTGACATGGTGCGGATCGGTGCCGACGGGCAGTACTTCTTCCACGGCCGGATCGACGACCAGGTGAAGATCCGCGGACACCGGGTCGAGCTGGGCGAGATCGAGTCGGTCGCCGAGCGCACCCCAGGCGTCTCGCAGGCGGTCGCCCTGCTCACCGAAGCGCTGCGTGGGCGGGCCGAGTTGCACCTCGCCGTGGTGTACCGGGCCGGGGAGGGCGAACCCGTCGGCCAGGGGGCCGCCGAGGCCGCGCTGCGCGCACGTCTGCGGCGGGACCTGCCGGTCCACATGCGGCCGGGACGCTTGTTGTTCTTCGACGAACTGCCGCGCAACGCCTCGGGGAAGACCGACCGCAACAGGGTGCGGCGGATCGTCGAGGAGCGCCTGAGACGACCCTGAACAAGGCACAGCACACCGTCACCGGTCGTGCGCCCGAACAGATCCTTCCAGTCGATTCAACCGTCAGTCAGAAAGGCAGCAGACTCATGAGCGAGCAGACGACCGGCACCCGGTACAGCGTGGTCCACAACGACGAGGAGCAGTACAGCCTCTGGGCCGAGCAGCGGCCGCTCCCGGCCGGCTGGCACCGCACGGACTTCAGCGGCGGGCGCGAGGAGTGCCTGGCCCACATCGACGCGGTCTGGACGGACATGCGCCCCAGGAGCCTGCGGGTGGCCATGGGCGAGAACTGACAGCTCACCGACCGAGGGCCGGGGAGGGAACCCGTCGTCGTACGGGTGCCTTCCCCGGTCGCATCCCAGCCAGCAGTGGAGGTCAGCCGTGTGGGCGCTTCTTCGCCGCAATGCGCAGTTCCGTCGGATGTTCGCCGGCGAGGCGGTCTCCAGCTTCGGGGACAGCGCCATGTTTCTGTCACTCGCCATCTGGGCGAAGGACCTCACCGGCTCGAACGCCGCCGCCGGTCTGGTCATGCTGGCACTCACCGTGCCGGGCCTGTCCGCGCCCTTGCTGGGGCACCTCGTGGACCGAGTGCATCGCAAACCGCTGCTGGTCAGGATGTACGGCGGCATGGCGGTTCTCGTGCTGTCGCTGCTGGCCGTCCGGGGCTCCGGCCAGTTGTGGATCATCTATGTGGTCGCCCTCGCCTACGGGGTGCTGGTCTCCACGCCCGCCCGTCAGGCGCTGCTGAAGGACCTGCTGCCGTCGTCCGACGCCGTCCAGGCCAGGTCGCTCCTCATCGCCACCAGGGAGGGCGTGCGCATCGCCTCCCCGGTGGCGGGCGCCGGGGTGTACGTGGCCTTCGGCGGTGTCGCGCTGGCCGTGTTGGGGGCGCTCACACTGAGCGCGGCCGCGCTGCTGATCGCTTCGGTCCAGGTGGTCGAGTCGGAACCGGATCCCGTCGAGGAGTCCTTCGGCACCTCCCTCGCCGCCGGCCTGCGGTATCTGCGCGGCACACCGCTGCTGTTCCGGTTGACGCTGGCGATGGTCGTCTTCCTCGGCGGCATCGGCATGCTGGAGACCGCGGCCTTCGCCGCCGTCGATCACGGCCTGGGCCGCCCGGCGGCGTTCGTCGGGGTCATGGCGTCGATCCAGGGCGCCGGTTCCGCGCTCGGCGGTCTGATATCCGGGACGGTGGTACGGCGCCTGGGGGACGTCGGTACCAGCTGCGTCGGTTACGGATTCGTCGCGGTGGGGCTGCTGCTGTGCGTCTCCCGCGATGTGGCGCTCTTCCTCGTCGGGACGACACTCATCGGTGCGGGCCTGCCGTTCGTGGCCGTGGTGCTGGGCGCGGCGGTGCACCTGTACGCTCCGGCCCGCATGCAGGGCCGCGTCAACGCCACGGTCAACACCGCGAAGGACGGGGCGCAGACCCTGTCGCTCACGGCGGGCGCTGCACTGATCGGGGTGCTGGACTACCGGGTCATGTACCTGGTGATGACAGTGACCACGGTGGCGTGCGCGGTCAGTCTGCTGGTCCGCTCGATTCCCGCTCCGGAGGTGGTGCCGTCGGTGGCGGACGCCCCGGCCGACGAGGGGCCCGCACCGGGCGCGGCCCGAGCGGGCGAGCAGGACCGCGGCGCACCCGCGGGCGAGCCGCGGGTGGGGTGAGCCCCGCCACACCGAACCGCGCCGAGCGCAGTGTGGAGGGCTGTACGACGAAGGGCGTACGGGGCGGAGCTTGTGCCCCGGACGCCCGCGGGGCCCAGCAGTGGCCGAATACCACGTGCGGCCCACCCACATCACCGTCGCTGGGTGAACGCGCACGCCGGGGCGCCTGCGGTGCAGGCGCCCCGGCATCGGTCAGCGGCGGATCTGGTAGGCGCGGGTCACCGTCTGCTCGATGGAGTTGCCATCGGCATCGGTGGCCTGCACGCGCAGCGACACGAAGCCCGCGTTCGCGGGGTTGCCGATCCTGCCGTTGAGGCCGCCGTCGAGGCGGACCTGCCGCCAGTTGATGCCGTCGTCGTACGAGGCCCACAGCTTCGCCCCGGCGAGCTTCAGACCATTCAGGCCCTTGGGGTGGCGCACGCCCAGTCCGACGCGGGTGGTGGAGTGCGGCCGGGCGCTGTTGGCCTGGTCGACGTCGAGCCGGTAGTCGACCGACAGGACGGGGAGCAGGGTCAGACCTTCCTTCCGCTCGGAGTGGAAGCGCCAGTCGGTGCGCACCTTGGTGGAGGTCGTCCAGCCGGGGGCGTCCCGCTGCACGTCGGTGACCACGCGGTATTCAGCGCGCTCTGCCGTCATCGGGAAGGCGACGGGCGCCGAACGGATGCTGCCGAGGAGCTGACCGTCCCGGTAGACGGTGGACAGCGCCTTGTCGCTTGCGGCTTCGACGGAGAAGGATTGGTCCGGTGCGGTGTCGAGCAGACCGCCCGACAGCACCGCACCGACATCGCCCTGCCGGACGGCCGAGTTGGACTGTGCGTCCCGCAGCGCGGTGCGGACCACGGCCTTGTTCCAGTCGCGGTGCACGCGCTGTCCGGCCTTGAGCGTCGAGATGTCCGTCAGCTTCCAGGAGCCGTCCGACGTCCACACGGGAGCTGCCTTCACCGCTTCCCAGGTGGGCACGTTCGCGGAGACGTACTCGGTCCGGGAGCGCGGCAGGACCACCCGGTCGAAGCCGAAGTACGCCGTCGGCTGCATCGGCGAGCGCGTCAGCCGGGCGTATCCGCCTTCGGTGGCCGGCGTCGAGGCGTGGAACGAGGAGTCCACGGTGGCCAGTTCCTCGTCGCGTACCCGGTAGCGCTGGTCGGCGGGGATGCCGCCCTTGCGGTACTTCAGCAGTTCGTAGGAGTACGGGCTCACCGCCGTACCGGAGATCCTGATCACGGCGTTGCCCAGGGCCTCCAGCTCCGCGCCCTGGGTGCCGGAGAGAGTCATCGCCGGGATCTTGGTGGCCGTCGGGCCCCAGTTGCCTGCGAGCCAGTTCTCGGGGATGTCGTTGTAGATGAGGATGGCGAGCGCACCGGCGTTCGCGGCGTCGTCGACCTGCTCGCGCACCGTGCGCTCGGCGCTCCGCTTCACCAGAGCGAGCTTGCCCCGGACGTCCTCGCCGGCCTTCGCCACGCGCAGGACGCGGGTGCCGTCGATACGCGCGGAGCCCGTCCAGCCCTCGAGGTAGGCCGCGTCCAGGGCCCGGTTGCCGTGCCCGACGAGGCGGGCGTCGAGTGCGGGTGCGCCGAGCGACCAGCCGACGCGCGATTCGAAGCGCTCGTTCGCAGTCTGCGACGGGACGGCGTACACGGCCGTCTCGCCGTCCAGCCACGTCTCGCGGTCGTGGACGAGGTCGCCGTCCACGGCCTGGAAGTTCAGACCGATGCGGGCCCGGTTGGTCTCCGTCGGCCGGGAGGTGGTCATGGTGACCGGGCCGGCCTTGGCGCCGTCCAGGGTGAAGGTCCGATCGGAGTCGATCATCGTGCCCGGCTGGGCGGCGTAGGTGTACTCCTCCAGCCGGCTCCGGTCGGAGTTGTAGTGGAAGATCTCCGAGATGAAGGCGTGCTCGCCGCGCGGTACCCGCGCCACGACGGTCCCGTCCGCTGCGACCGGGTACGTCTCGGGCATTCCGAAGCGGCCCAGCTGCCAGGCGGTGACCGCGGCGATGCCGCTCGTCGGCTTGCCGTCGCGGTCGAGCACCTTCAGCGTGACGTCGAACCGCTGTACGTCCCGGCCGAACCCGACCGCCGTCACTGCCGCCGTCCGCCCGTCGGCGGAGACCGCGGTGACGTGCGCGCCGTGGGATCCGGTCGTCACGCCGACGGTGTTGAGGGTGAGGTCGACCTCGGCGGTGTCGTGCGCCGGCACGGTCACCGAGTCGGCTCCCAGGCGGAGCACTCCGGCCGGCAGTTCCTCACCCGCGTTCTCGATCTTCAGGGCGAGGGTGACCGGCTGGTCGCCGTCGTTGACGTACTCGATCTTCTTCCCGACCGGGGCGGTGGCGTCCCAGTCCCGCAGTCCGAAGTCGGCCGTGCCACTGGCCGATACGGGCTGCCGGAGTGCGCGTGCCACGTCCACGCGGCCGGCGCCCTGGGCGTAGACGGAGGTGGCGGCGGTGGTCTTGGCCGTACTGATCAGCTGGCTCTTCAAGCGGGCCGCCGTCCAGTCGGGGTGGCGCTGCGCGAGGATGGCGGCGGCGCCGGCCACGTGCGGCGTGGCCATGGAGGTGCCACTCGCGGTGGTGTACGAGCCGTCCACCGGTGTGCCCATCGTCGTGCCGGCGGCGCGGGCGGCGACGATCCGCGAGCCCGGCGCGGTGATCTCCGGCTTGAGCCCGCCGTTACCGCCTCGTGGGCCCCGGCTGGAGAAGTCGGTGACCGCGTCGGTGGAGTCCACGGCGCCGACCGTCAGGGCCGCGTCCGCGGCTCCGGGTGAGCCGACGGACGTCGCCGCGGGGCCACTGTTGCCCGCCGCGATGGTGAACAGCACGCCGGTCTGCGCCGTCAGTTCGTTGACCGCCATCGACATGGGGTCGGTGCCGTCGGCGCCTTCCCCGCCGCCCAGGCTCATGGAGATGACCTTCGCCCCCGAGTGCGCGGCCCAGTCCATCCCTTCGATGATCGAGGAATCCGACCCGGTGCCGTCGTCGTCGAGCACCTTGCCCACGATCAGTCCGGCGCCCGGTGCCACACCCCGGTACTTCCCGCCGGAGGCGGCTCCGCTTCCCAGGATGGTGGAGGCGACGTGGGTGCCGTGGCCGTGGCCGTCGCGCACCGTCTCGCCGGGGACGAAGCTGCGGCTTGCCACGATGCGGTCGGCGAGGTCGGGGTGGGTGGCGTCGACACCGGTGTCCAGCACCGCGACCTTCACGCCGGTGCCGTCGAAACCGTCCTTCCACGCCTCCGGGGCGCCGATCTGCGGGACGCTCCTGTCGAGGAGCGCCTTGACCCGCCCGTCCAGCCAGAGGCGCTGGATGCCGCCTGACAAGCGGGCCTTGGGGGTACCTGCGCGGGCACTGTCGTCGTCGATGGCCTCCCAGAACGCGGCGCCCTTGCGCTTGTCGGCGTTGACGGCGGCTCCGCGTACGCCGGGGAGTTTCCGTGTGAGGCGGGCTCCGCCGGGTGCGGTGTCCTTGGCGCCGGACGCGTAGCGCACGATCATCGGGGTCGATGCGTGGTGGGCATCGTCGTACCCCTGGGCGATGAGTTGGGTGACGTTGAACAGGCGGCCGTCCACCTGACCGTTGTGCACCAGCGCTTCGACGTCGCGCGGGATCACGTACACATCGGTGCCGACGGTGTACGTCCGCAGCTCGGCCGCACTGCGGTGGTACGGAAGGATGTTGACGGCGAGGGTCTTGCCCGCCCTCATGGCCACCGTCACCTGGTCTCCGGTGACGAGGGTGACCTTCGCGGTGCGGACTTCTGCTTGGGACGGGGTGGTTACCGCGTCCTCCCCGGTCTTCGGGGCGGGGGTGGCACCGTACACCAGGCCGCCGCCGGCCAGGGTGGTCGCCAAGGTGAAGCTGAGCAGTGCGGCTCTTCGTCTGAAACGCATGCTGAACGCTCTCCTTCCGCCGGCAGGGAGGGTTCCGCGACCGGCGGGTCAAGCCTTGGCAGGAAGGGACACCGCCGCTACGGCCGCGCCTGACGAAGAAGTGACATGTCCGCTCGCCGCCACTTTGCGCGTATCGAAGCCGGGTGGTCGTCGTACGTGATAGCGCGGACGTCGTCCCGGTGTGCGGGTGTGGTTAGATCACGCTGTTTCCGCTGGGTGGTACATGGGGTGGGTGGGGGCGTCGTGAGAGGCGGACACATGCTGGAGGCCGCGGGGATCGGGGAGGCAGAAGAGCGGGTGTACCGCTTCCTCGTCGGGGTGCCTGAGGCTGATGCCGCAGTGATCGCGGAGCAGCTGGGGCTCGAAGTGGCGCAGGCACACAGGCTGTTGACCTCGCTCCACGACAAGGGGCTGGTGGGGCGGGTGGCCGTTTCGCCGGCGGGGGGCGCGGTGCGCTACGTGCCGGTGGCGCCCGATGCGGCGCTGCGTCCGTTGCTGCTGCGTGGGCATGAGGCGCTGGAGTCGGCGCGGCGGGGGGTGGAGCAGCTCACCGAGGAGTACCGGGCCGCGGGGCGGCGGCACGACGCGGGGCAGCTTGTCGAGGTGATCACGGGGGTGAGTGTGATCCGACAGCGGCTGCGTCATATGGCGTACGGGGCCAGTGAGATGCGCTGGCTCTGCAAGGCCGGCCATGTGGCCATGCCCGCGGCGGAGAACGACGAGGAGTGGGAGCTGCTCGCCCGTGGGGTGCGGTACGAGGCTGTCTACGAGCGCGCTCTGCTGGAGGAGCCCGGCATGGTCGACAACGTTGCCCGGAGTATCCGCGCGGGTGAGCAGGCGCGAGCTACCGGGACGCTGCCGGTGCGGATGGTGATCGCGGACGGTTCGATCGCCATCTGCCCGCTGATGCACGGCGGTTCGGGTGGTTCGCTGGGTGAGCCGACGGCCGCGGTGGTACACGGCAGCAGCCTGCTCGACGCGCTGATCGCTCTGTTCGAGAGCCAGTGGGCGGCGGCGTCGCCGCTGCACGTCACGGACTCCGGTGAGCTGGCCGACTTCGGCGGCAGTCCGCGGCCCGGCGCGAACGTCGCCGACGACGAGCGGTATCTGCTGTCCCTGGTCGTCGCCGGGGTCGCGGACAAGGCGATCGCCTCGCAGCTACGGGTCAGCCAGCGCACGGTGCAGCGCCGGATCCAGGTGCTGATGCAGCGCGCCGGCGCCGCGACGCGGACGCAGTTGGTGTGGCAGGCGGCGCGGCGGGGGTGGCTGTCATGAGAGGGGGTGGCTGTCATGAGATACGAGCCGCTGCTCCCGTACCGCAGCGGACGTCGGTGAGTCCGTCAGGTCGGTTGTCGGTTGACCTGACGGACTCACCGGGCCGGCGGCAGGGGGTGCCGCTCAGTTCGTGGCGAACGCGCGGCGTGCTTCCCGTGTCACCTCATTGCTCCGGCTGACCTGCGATCCCGTCGGCACATGAGAATCCGGGAATCGCTGTGAGAATCCCGATGGGTCCGTTGGTCGTCTGTGCTGGACCGGGATCCCTGCCCTGCTGGTCCATTTAGCAGGGGGCAGGGTGCACGGCGGCCCGCGACGCCTCACCGACGACAGGCCCGACATCGGAACAGGTCGCTCAGGCCCTCCTCCGCTGGTACCGCGGTCCCGACCGTGATGCGAAGGCGCTGCCGAAGCTGTTCGCACGACGTCTTGTCTATGCGCTTGGCGGCGCCGCTTGCTGCACGACCTCGAAGGACCACAGTGTGGATTGGCTCGCCGCCGGCTTGGGGCGCTCACTGCTCTCCGTGTCACCGCTCTGGTGGGCCGTCTTCATGGGGCCCTCCAACCAGGCTTGGAAGGACTCTTCATCACGCCACCTCGTGTAGACGAGGTAGTTGTCGGTGCCTTCGACAGGGCGGAGGAGTTCGAACCACTCGAACCCGTCGGAGTTCTCCACGGCATGGGCACGGGAGGCGAAGCGCTTCTCCAGCGTCGTCCGCTGCTCGGTGGGGACGGTCAGTACGTTGATCTTGACTACGCTCATGGCCTCATCCTGCCGCACGACGGCTGGCAGGATGAGGAGCGGCTCGTGTACGACACGGTTCCGCAGGGCGCCGCTCGGATCGGGACCGGCACCAGGAGACTGACATCGCCCTCGATTACGCCCCACAGGCGAGCCCGATTTCCGCCGGCCCGTCCCGCACCGTCGCCGATCGGAGCACGCACGGCGTCCAGTGCTCCTCGATGTACACCCGCGCCGTCGTAGCGTCTGGCCCGCCCATGCGCAGGCCTCCACGGACCTGGTGGCCGACGGGCTTGCGGGGATCGCATCGCCGGCCTGCTACGGAGGGAGAATTCCAGCCAGCGTTTCCGTGTCTCCGAGCGCGTGCGCACGTTCGCCTGGGGTCCAGGGGCACCGTAGGCGCCCCCTGATGAGAGCAAGGCGAAGTCGCCCGCGAGCGCTCCCCGTCAGGCATCCTCGCCCGCCTGCCCGAAGAGACCCGCCACAAGATCATCCGAACCGAACACTTCACGCGGCTCACGCCCGGGCCGGTCCAGGGCGAACCGCATCGGCTCACCGTCTGAAGCCGCCTGCCCCTCCCCGTCTCCCCCGGTCGCCGGACCGTACAACTGACCTGAATCAACCCAAGGAGAAAGGTAGGGACATGACCATGACGTCCGACCCCGGCGAGCTGCCCAATACAGCAATGACCGACGAAGAGTACGGGACCCTTCGCGCCTCGGCCGCCCTGTGGGCAGGCGTCTCGATGTTGATCACCGACCGGCGCGGCCGGGTCCTGATTCAGCACGTCGACTACCGCGATGCCTGTCTCCTGCCGGGCGGTGCCGTCGACAAAGGCGAGTCTCCCTCCACCGCTGCCGCCCGCGAGCTGAGAGAGGAGCTCGGCGTCACCGTCGCGGGCCGGTCTTCCTGGAGAACGGGACGTCGGCCAGGCAGCGTCCATGGCCGCCGTGGTGGCATCCCCGGATCTGCTCAGCGCGCACCTCCAGGCCGCAGGCAGTGCTCTGCGATCGGCTGGTCTCCGCCCTGCACGCCATAGGAGTTGAGCCGCGATCGGTGTGTCCTCGTGATCGTTGGTGGAGCCCTCGGCCATACACAGGATCAGCCGACCGGCGGTGGCACGGACGACAGCTTCGGCGATCTCGTCCCACTGAAGCGGATCGGGCCCCGGGTCGCGACCGGCGGGGTACAACGTGACCGTGACGGTGCCGGATGGCCCTTTGGCGGACATCAGGGCCCAGTCGTTCTCGGTGGAGATGAGACCGGCCGGCTGCGGCCGGGCCTGAACCTCGGCGTCGCCGCGTGGTTCGAGGACAGCCACCCCGTGCCCGAGCAGGAACCGCTGAGCAGATGCCTCCCGCAGTTCTCCCTACGGCAGGCCACGATCACCGCCGCCTACCAAGCCAGTTGCGACGACCTTCCCAGGCCCCTCCTTCCGGCGTTGGACAGCTGCCTTCGACCTGTTCCCCTGCGGCCGTTTCCGTCGCCCGCCGACGCGCCGACGGACTTCCTGGTCGCCCCGGTCTCGTCGCCGGCGTCGACTCCAGGTGGGACGACGGGAAGGCCGACGTCCGGAATCGCCCTGGACACGTCCGCCGGGTGACGGCGTTTCACAGGCGATTGCCCGTGAAACACACCGTGCGAGCCTTCGAAGGGCTGCGGACCGGTGAAGCCCCCACTCACGTGTGGACCGCTGACGGGGGCGCGGCGAAGGCGCCGGCGGCTGCGGCGAGGGCGGCGGTTCTGGCCGCATGGCCGGGCAGGTGCGGGTCGAGTGGTGTGCGGAGAAGCACCAGTTGGTGGTACAGCGGCGCGGTGGCGACGATGAGCAGTCGCCGGGCGTCGGTGTGCGGTGAGAGTTCGCCGCGCCGGACAGCCCGGCTGACGACGATCTCGCAGCGGGCGTATCGGTCCTCCCAGAGCCGTTGTTGGGCGTGAAAGGCTTTCTCGGAGCGGAACGAGGCGGCGATCAGCGCTGCGACGATCGGTGGCTGTGCAGTCAGGGCTGTCTGGATCTCCAGGTTCAGTGCTGCCAGGTCGCCTTCCAGTGAGCCGGTGTCCGGTGGCTGCCAGTCGTCGTCGCTCGCCGCGTCGAGAACGTCGGCGAGCAGGCCGCCGACGTCCCCCCAGCGCCGGTACACCGTTGTGCGGTGCACGCCCGAGCGGACGGCGACGGCGTCCATGGTGAGCCCGTCATAACCGTGTTCGCCGAGTTCCGCGAGGACCGCGTCGAGTACCTGCGCACGAATACGGGCGGTGCGGCCTCCGGGCCGGCGTCGGGTCGGAGGCGGCCGGGTGCATTCCGGTCCTGGGTCGATGGGAGTCATCGCTGGTAATCCGATTGCTCAGAGGGACGGTGATATGACAGCATCTTAAAACATCAGTTGTCGCACTAGTGGAGTGATCGATCGATGCTCTTCCGAAGCGTTCGCCCGGCCGCGCGGCCTTTGACGGCCGCCTTGTTCTCGAATGCTTTGGAGTGCCTGCATGCCTACACAGATCACTGCGCTCGCCGTCAGCAAGTCCTTCGACGGCAGGCTCGTCCTTGACTCGGTGACCTGCTCGCTCGCCGCGGGCGAGCGCACCGGGATCGTCGGCGAGAACGGCTCCGGCAAGACCACCTTGCTGCGCCTGCTCGCCGGGCGTGAACGGCCCGATCAGGGGGAGGTCGTCGTCCAGGCGGCCGGCGGCATCGGCTATCTCGCTCAGGACGAGCGTCTGGCGCCGCAGGCGACCGTCCAGCAGGTCATCGACCGGGCCCTGAGTGATCTACGCGCAGTCGAGCAGCGAATGCGTCGTCTGGAGGCCGCGATGGCCGATGGCGACGAGTCGGGCATGGCCGAATACGGCGAACTGATGACGGTCTTCGAGTTGCGCGGCGGCTACGATGCCGACGCCCGGGTGGAACGTGCCCTGCACGGCCTCGGCCTGGGGCTGGTGGGCCGTGAACGTACCGTGGGCAGTCTGTCCGGCGGAGAACAGGTCCGGCTGCGGCTGGCGGCCGTTCTGGCGGCCGCACCGGAGGTGCTGCTGCTGGACGAGCCGACCAACCATCTCGACGAGGCTGCCCTGAGCTGGCTGGAAAATCAGCTGCGCACCCGACGGGGCAGCACGGTGGCGGTCTCCCACGACCGGGTCTTCCTCGAACGTGTCGCCACCAGCCTGCTGGAGGTGGACGCCGACCGGCGCCGCGTCGTCCGGTACGGCAACGGCTACACCGGCTACCTCGCCGAGAAGGCGGCTGCCCGGCAACGCTGGGTCCAGGCGCACGACCAGTGGCGGGCCGACGTCGACCGGCTTCGCGAGGCCGCCGCGACCACCGCCCGCCAGGTGGCCCACGGCCGTCCGATGAAGGACGGCAACAAGATGGCCTACGACCGGGCGGGAGGCCGAGTGCAGCAGTCGCTGGCCAGCCGGGTGCGCAACGCCGAGGAGCGGCTGCGCCGCCTGCTTGCCGACCCGGTCCCGCCCCCGCCCGAGCCGCTGCGCTTCACCCCCGTACTGCGGGCCCGCCGCCTGCAGGGCGTCGTACTCGACGCCGCCGACATCGCCGTCACCGACCGGCTCGACCGCACCGACCTCACCATCACGGCGGGCGAACGCCTGCTGATCACGGGGCCGAACGGAGCGGGCAAGAGCACCCTGCTCCGTGTCCTGGCCGGGGAAGTCGCCCCCGACAGCGGGAGCGTCAGGCGCCGCGGCAGGGTCGGCTACCTCCCCCAAGAGCCGCGCCCCGGGAAACCGGACGAGACCGTACTGGCCGCCTTCGCCCGTGGGCGGGCGGGGGAGGCCGCCGGGTACACCGACCGGCTGCTGTCCCTCGGCCTGTTCGACCGCTATCAGCTCACGGTGCCGGTCGGCCGGCTGTCCACCGGACAGCGGCAGCGTCTCGCTCTGGCACGACTGCTCAGCGAGCCGTCAGACCTCCTGTTGCTCGACGAACCCACCAACCATCTGTCACCCGCCCTCGTCGAGGAGCTGGAAACCGCTCTGACCGGCTACAACGGCGCCGTCGTCATCGTCAGCCATGATCGCCGGCTGCGTCGGCGCTGGCGGGGCGCCCACCTGGCCGTGCAGCCGACCGCGACGTCCACCGCCAAGGCCTGAGGCCCTCCAGACCCGCAGACATCCCTTCGGAAAGGAAGCACTTCTTGACGCACGTGTTCCCGCCGACCCGACCGTGGTGCATCCGATGCCCGAGCAGCCACGGGTGGCACTGCTCAAGCCGCTGATCACCTCGCCGCTGATCGAGGTCGGTGAGTTCTCCTACACGTCAAGGCCCGCCGCCGATCTGTTGGACGAACCCTGACAGAGGACGACCGCCCTGCGAAACCCGGGCTCCTCCCGAGGAAACGCTGTGCGCGGTGGGGCCGAACGGCTTCACGGCCAGATTGCCGAACTCCGGTGGTCGCCCTACAAGGGGTGGCCCGCTCCCGTACCGGCTGTCCCTTCACATTCCAGCACCGAGAATTGAGTGTTCACATGCCTGCTTCGTCCCAGCACAACGCGTTCGCCGACTGGCTTCGCACCCATGCCGTCCCGCTCACCCACCTCGACCGTGAAGCGCCGCTACGACCTGGAGCCGCTGCGTGACATCATCGGCAATGCCCGCGTCATGGCGATCGGTGAAAGTTCCCACTTCATCGACGAGTTCGCGCTCATGCGCGAGCGCATCCTGCGGTTCCTGGTCGAACGCTGTGGTTTCACCGTCCTGGCCTTCGAATACGGTTTCAGCGAAGGCTTCCCTCTTGACGCATGGGCCCTGGGCGAGGGGACGGACGATGACCTGTCGGCCCACCTCGACGCGACGATCCCCGTAGGAGTCGACAGGCCGCTGCGCTGGATGCGCGGGCACAACCGCACAGCCACACCACCGGTGCGCTTCGCCGGCATCGACATCCCGGCGGCCGGTGGATCCTTGCTTCCCGCCCTGGCCCCGGTGGCCGACTACCTGCGCCGGATCGATCCCGAAACCCTGCCGGCGGCCCAGGAGGCGATACGGATCGCCGAATCGTTCGCCGGTGGCTCCGGGGCGGACGCCGCGCCCGCGTGGGCACGCCTGGCCACCGCCGAACAGGACGCCCTCAGCGCGACCCTGATGCGCCTGCTCATCCGGTTCCGCTCCCTCGAACCGCTGTACGTCTCCCGCGGCGACCAGCAGAGCTACGACATCGCCGTGCGCCGACTCGAAGGCGCCTGCCACTGCGACTACACCTTCCGCGCCATGGCCGGCCTCTTCGCCGGTAATGGGCTGACCGCCGATACGTCGGCCCGGGACGCCTACATGGCCGAGTCGGTCCTGTGGCACCTCGGGCGCTTCGAACCCGGTACCCGCGTCGTGCTGGCGGCTCACAACGCCCATATCCAGAAGACACCGGTCTCCTTCAACGGTCACCTCACGGGACTGCCGATGGGGCAGCACCTGCACCGCGCGCTCGGGGACGAGTACGTCGCCCTCGCCCTGACCAGCACCACCGGACACACGGCGGAGATGCGCCGCGACGAAAACACCCGCTTCGGTTTCACCGTCGACCCCACCCCCCTGGACGCCCCCGAACCGGGAAGTATCGAAGCGGCCTTCGCCGATGCCGACCTCGGACTCAGCATCGCCGGTCTGCACCGGGCACGCCCGGAGGCCGGCAGCGACGCCGACCTGGCCCCGGGCCCTGACCGCATCCGGATCCAGAGCGCCTACCTGCACACCCCTGTCCTCGACGCGTTCGACGCCATCCTCCACACCCCGACCTCCACCGTGGCCGACGACCTCGGCCTCGGCCACGTCACCGACACCGTCGAGGAGAAGACGCAGTGACTTCCCCATCGGCGCCGACACGGGGCCGGGCGCCTGCTCCGCAGTAATCCGGACCGGGGCGCACATGCCGCGCGGGACACAGTCGCGTCGCAGGCCGGCCCAGGAGTCGGCGTATGCGCAGGTGTGTGCCGTCGGCCCAGAGGTAGACGTAGTCGGACCTGGACTGGTCACGCTCGCTGAACGCCTTGTGGTCGGTCTGCCACTGCGCGGTGAGCCGGTGGTCGCCCGGGGGAAGCCGGACGTACTGCCCAGGAGCTGCTCCAGGACGGCCACGAAGTCGACCGAAGACAGGCAGTGGAGCTGGAACAGGGGCATCTCTTCACTGATCTTCGGGGACTGCGGCACCACGACGGGATCGCGGGGGAGAATCGCTTGCGCTCGCCGGTGGCCCCATCGACGCGCTTGCCGTCGGCCCGCGGCGCTTTCACCTCGATCACGCCGACCGCCGTAGTGACCTTCCGGGGCCGGTGGTAGCCATTGCGCACCACCGGCTGTTTCATGGGCATGCTCTTTTCCTCTGACTCCAGCACCACCAGCCCAACGAGAGTCGAAGGCCTTCCCCGACGAGGTCTGGCTGGCGCAGAGCTGCTTCGATGGGCACGCTTGGAGGTGGACCGGCCGGGGCTCCGCGTGCGTTGCTGTTCGGCCGGATGCAAGGTGGTGCGCGCGGACCTCGCGTGAGTTCTCCGAACGCAGCGGCTTCACCCGGCCAAGCTCTGGAGCGTTCCGGTTCCACTGGACAGGCAGTGGGCGATGCCCCTTCTGTCGCCCAACCTGTGGACCGTCCGGTCGGCCCTGGCAGGTGGCCGCCGCCCTTGTTGACGGTGCTGATGCCGGTGTGTCGTGAACAGGTAGGGGGGCGAGAGGCAGGACATGGGGCTGCAGTCCATAAATCCGGAACGGCAGAGGTGAGCCATGGGGCATTCCGCCGGGACAGGACCGGTTCGCCGTCTGGCAGCAGCCCTGTCCGCGGGGCTCGAACCGGCGCTGCTGGCCACTGCGGCAGCGGCCCTCACGGCCGGTGGAGTGGCCTGGGTGGTCGGCGCCGACAGCCTGGCTGACCTGTTCTGGGGCCTGGGCACCGTATCCGCCATCGTCCCAGCGGTGGGGTGGGTTCTGGCTGCGTTGCACCGAGGTCAGGCGGGCGTGGACCTGATCGCCGTCCTGGCCCTCGGCGGCACCCTGGCCGTGCGCGAGTACCTGGCGGGTTCCCTGATCGCCCTGATGCTTGCCACCGGCCGCACGCTCGAGACCGCCGCTCAGCGGCGGGCCTCCCACGACCTGCGGGCCTTGCTGGAGCACGCCCCCCGCACGGCCCGTCGACTCACCGACGCTGGCGTTCACACCGTGAAGCTGGCCGAAGTGGGCGTCGGTGACCTGCTCGTGGTGGGCCCGGGCGAAGTGGTTCCGGTCGACGGCCGCCTGGAGAACGCCGCTGTCCTTGACGAGTCGGCTCTCACTGGTGAACCGCTCCACGTCGAGCGGGCGCCGGACGAGTCAGTGCGCAGCGGGGTGGTCAACGCAGGCGGTGCCTTCGAATTGCGGGCCACCGCTACCGAACAGGACAGTACCTACGCCGAGATCGTGAGGCTGGCACAGCAGGCCGGCGCGGAGTCCGCCCCCGTGGTCCGCCTGGCCGACCGGTATGCGGCCTGGTTCCTTCCTCTGTCCCTCGCGGTGGCCGGACTGGCCTGGCTCCTGAGCGGCTCCGCGGTCCGGGCAGTCGCGGTCCTGGTGGTCGCCACCCCGTGCCCCCTGCTGCTGGCCGCACCGGTCGCGATCGTCTCCGGCCTGTCCCGTGCCTCCCGCCTCGGCGTGGTGATCCGCGACGGCGGCGCGCTGGAGAACCTCGGCCGCGCCCGCACTCTGTTGCTCGACAAGACCGGAACCCTCACGGGTGGACGTCCGCGCGTTCTGGACATCGCTGCCGCACCAGGGTGGAAGCCCGCAGAGATACTGCGTCTGGCTGCCTCGGTCGACCACTACTCGCCGCACGTGCTCGCCCACGCCATCGTCGACGCCGCCCGGGAACGCGGGCTGGGACTGTCGGTGCCTTCGGACGTCACGGAGGAACCGGGCCGAGGCGCCTCGGGCACCGTGGACGGGCACCGGCTGTCGGTCGGCCGTGTCGACACGCAAGATGCTCCCCCGGCCTGGGCCCGGGCCCAGGACAATCGCGCGCTGCTCGACGGGGCGGCCGTCGCCTGGCTGAGCGTCGACGAGAACTTGGTCGGCGCCATCCTCCTGCGTGATCCCATCCGCCCGGATGTGCCCAGAACCCTGCGACACCTACGCACAGCCGGCATCGAGCGGATCATGATGCTCACGGGCGACCGTGCCGAACCGGCGCACGAAGTGGCAAGCGTCCTCGGCCTCGACGGCGTACGGGCCGAACTCGCCCCCGCGGACAAGGTTGCCGCGGTCCGCACCGAACGCGGCCGGGCCATCACCGTCATGGTCGGCGACGGGGTCAATGACGCCCCCGCGCTCGCCGCAGCGGACATCGGGGTCGCCATGGGCGCCCGCGGCTCCACCGCCTCCTCCGAGGCCGCCGACATCGTCTTGACCACTGACCGCATGGACCGTCTTGCCGACGCCGTCGCCATCGCCGGACGCGCCCGGCGTATCGCCGTACAGAGTGCGCTCGGCGGCATGCTGATGTCGTTGGCCGCCATGGTCGCAGCCGCCGCCGGCCTGCTCCCGCCCGCCGCCGGCGCCCTGCTCCAAGAGGGCATCGACGTCGCGGTGATCCTCAACGCCCTACGTGCCTTGCGCGTTGACCGGACAACGCGACCGGCCCTCACCCCGGCCGCTGAAGCGCTCGTTCACCGCTTCGCGGCCGAACACGACGACCTGCAGGATGTCCTCGAAGCCGTACGCGACGCCGCCGACCGTCTCTGCGACAGCCCCGACGACAAGGCCCTGGCGGCCGTCGAAGAGACGCACCGGCTGCTCACCGAACGGCTCCTTCCGCACGAGTACGCCGAAGAACACCAGCTCTACCCGGCACTCGCCCCGACGCTCGGCGGCCCCGAGGCCACCGCCACCATGAGCCGCGCCCACACCGAGATCGAACGCCTGGCCCGACGCATCGCCACCCACCTGCGCCTGGCCCACGCCGGCGGTTGCCTGACACCCGATCAACTCGGCGACTTGCGCTCCTGCCTCTACGGGTTGCACACCGTCCTGCGACTGCACTTCGCCCAGGAAGAAGAGAACTACTTTTCACTGACACCATGACACTCAGGCACGCACGGACACACCGACGGATCGCCGCTGCTCATTGAGCTCATCTCCGCCCCGTCCGGCACCGCGAACCGCCCCGCCGGCCCCGCAAGCTCCGCAGGTGCTGTCGAGGGAGGCCCGACAAGAACCGTGTGGTGGCCCACACCGGCCGAGACGCCGTGTATGGACCTTGAGTGATTACGATCGGCGGACCGATCAATCGAAATATGATTCGAGCGTCCCGCGACGCCGGATATCGAGTGTCGCGCAGTGGAATGAGCCGCCGAACGGCGCATAGTGCAGCAAGTCGCACGGAATCGGCTCGAACCCCCACTTTTCCAGCGCACGCAGCATGTCGGTGTGGTGCCGCTCCGCGATCACTCGTTTCTCGTCGATCATGAGAACGTTCATGTTGAGCCACTTGCCGCACATCGAAGTGATCTTGAGTAGAGGATCGTCGATCGGGTTGGGCTCGGGCGCGATCAAGATGTCCCATGAGCTCAGAATTTCGGGCAGTCGGTCGACATCGATGTATTCAGGATTGACCAGCGCCTTACCGGGCGAGAGCACAAGGAAGGTCGTGTCGATGTGCATCGGCGTGCGACAGCGGCTCTCGATCTCATGGATGCGATAGCCAGGACCGAGATGGCGGCGCAACCAGTCGATGCCCATTTGGTTGGTCACATTGCTCCGCGTAACAAAAAGGTCGCGCCCCGCGCGCACGAAATCAGCCGCGTCGAAGACCGGCTCGAACTCGGTGAGGATGTAGCGCACGGGCTCGCCGACCTCCGGGATGCGGAAATCCTCCTCGAACAGTGCGCCAACGAGCTGCGGCTTCGGCGCCGCCGTCCAGCGCGCACCGCGCCGGAAGTAGTTTTTGAGGAGCGCGCGATATGAGTGGGTCTCGAAATATCGGCACGGCCATGCCATCGGAGTCTCGATGATCTCGTCGCCGATCACGAGCAAGCTGTCACGCGGACAGGTGTTGCAAAAACCACGCGACGACCAATCGGGGGTACCGAAGCGTTGCCTTTGGTCGACCGCGTCCGGGCGTGTCACCGTGACACCGAGGGACTGCAGGAGAGCAATGAACCGATCGAGCTCTTGCTGCGCCGGCTCGATCAGCATGCGCGGATACTTGAAGCCCGAAGCAAACCGCTGCAACCGCGCCGCCCCTGATGGGATGTTGCAGGCCACGACCGGATGACTGGAGGGGATTGTCGCACCGTCGAGACGCCCGACAATGATCTCTTCCAGCGGGTCCCATTCGTTGTGCGAACTGACCGGCGAAACGAGAGGTTCCGCAGTGTCCTCAGTCGTGTTCGATGGCGCCGACATCACGCGCAGCACACAGCCCACATACGGGCATCGTTGTCTGCCGCCGCCGTCAGAACGTTGGCCCTCTCCATTACCACCATGCTCAACCACTTTCGATCGCAGAAATAAGCAACGCATCGAACTCGTCCGATCGTGATCGGATCGAGTGATGGGGAGACCCGCAACGGCGCAATACTCCTCGCCGGATCCAGATCCGCGGTATTCGGCCGCTGAGCAAGATTATCGGCCGGTGCTCGCAGAGGTGCACGCTCAGTGGCACCTGCTCGCACGCGCGGCAGGTCTCCCCACACTCTGTAATGGCCGTGCGGCGCGATGCGCCGCTCACATTCGCACGCGCACGCCTTGGGCGTTTCGTTCGGATCACTCCCGCTGGCCGAATTATCGTTGATGAAGTCCTGGTGGCCAACCGCATCAGTGCTCCGACCGCGGGCCGGCGAGGACGCGACGCCCTGCGGGCGGGCCGTTGTGGGTCCGGGCATGTGGGTCCGGTGCCGGACAGCCGAAGAAGAGGATTTGATGAAAGCCAAAAAAAGGAGTGGCGGCGTCTTTGCGCGAGACAGCCGCAGCCGCGGCCCCTGCGAAACTCGCAGGAGAGCCGCAGCAGGCCACGCCGGCCGCAGGTCCCACGTTCCAGCCTCTGAGCGACGTCCCGGAGCACTGCTCCCCCGTGCCGAGTGCCTCACCGGCGCCGTCGCCCCTGTGACTCTGCCCGACAGCCGGCCATGAGCGCGCCGCCCGGAGTACTGGTCAGCGCGCAACGAACGATTTGCAGCCGACCACCGACGCCGCGAGCGGCACGGTCCATGGGGCCTCCCCATGCGCCATGGTCGTCCTCAGCGGGCTCGCAGTCCGGGCCGAGGTTGCTCAGCCCTGGCGGCCGACCCGCAGGGTCTTCTCAAAGAGCGTGAACGACTTGGGTGCAGCGCCTGGCTGCGGTTTACCCGCCTTGTGGCCGACGAGCCGGTAGCCGTCGTCCAAGTAGTACGTGTTCAGGCGCACGTTGCCGGCCAGGCAGTCCAGGCGTATGTACTCCCGCCCCGCAACGGCCACGCGGTGCTCCGCAGCTCGCAGCAGCAACCGCCCCGTTCCCGGCCCGGCAGTGCTGCGGTCCACCATCAGCCGGTGCACATAGCCGGCCACTTGCGGCTGCGGTCCCCAGGCCTCCTCGTCCGCCCACCACAGTTCCCAGGCCCCGGCCGCACGCCCCTCGGCCTCGGCGAGCCAGACCTCGCCCGTCGCCATGATCCGGCGGAAGTGGTCCTCGTCCAGCTCACCGGGCTGCCACTGGCCGGTATTGCCCTGGGCGATCATCCAGCGGGCAGCATCGTCGCGCAGGCGAACGAGAGTGGCGAGGTCGGCTTCGTCGGCGAGGCGGAAGTGCAGATCGTTCACGGCGCGATCCTCGCACGTGCGCTCGACACAGCGCCCACCGACCGAACGGGGACGCCGACCGCCCGCTCCCTCCCTCCCTCCCTCCCTCCCTCCCTCCCTCCAGCCACAGTCGGGTAATCGTTTACCGGCTGTGACTGTCCTGCCCCAGACATCTGTGGGCAGGGTGGGGCGATGACCTGTGCCTACGGTTGAGCGGGACGAGTTGGCGGTTGATGTCCCGCTCAACCGTGGGCAGCCTGATGGTTCACCCGCGCAGCCGGGCGGGCAGGCGCCGTGGAGCCTGTCGCAACGTACTGGCTCCCATGGCTCGGGGAACCGGCTCGGGTCGCCTGACTTGTTGGACGAGCCGGTACTTGTCGGCCTCGCGGATGAGTTCCTGAGAGCGGATCTGGTGCATGTCGCTCGCTCTTACTGCCTTACTGCTGAAGCTCCATGACGTCGGCGACCACGCAGCTGACGTTGTCGGGGCCGCCGGAGCCGTTGGCGAGGGCGATGAGTTCGCGGACCGCCTGCTCGGGCTCGCCGATCTCCGAGAGCACCCGGCGGGTCTCCCCGGTCGACACGACGGTGGACAGACCGTCGGAGCAGAGCAGGTATCGGTCTCCCTGCTGTGCGTCATGGAGGCGCATGTCGGCAATGGCGTCGGCTCCTTGGCTCAGAGCTCGTATCAGCAGCGACCGCTGGGGGTGGGAGGCGGCTTCTTCCGGGCTGAGGCGCCCTTCGTCGACCATCGACTGCACCATGGTGTGGTCGTGGGTGATCTGGAACAGCTCTCCGTCGCGCAGGAGGTAGACGCGGGAATCGCCGATGTGGGCGAGGGCCAATTGCGATCCGGTCCAGAACATCGCGGTGAGTGTCGTGCCGGCCTCCTCGGGGGAAGAACCGCCCCCGGCGAGGCCGAGGACGGCCTGCTTGGCCTGTTCGATCGCGTCTTCAAGGACGTTGAGGAGATTGCCGACCGGGATACTGCCGGTTTCGAGGTGCTTGAGTGCGTCGACGGCGGCCGCACTCGCGGGGGCTCCCTGGCTGCCGTAGCCGTCGGCGACAGCGAGCAAGCGGGGCCCGGCGTAGGCGGTGTCCTGGTTGCTCTTGCGGACAAGGCCCGTGTCGGACAGGGCGGCGTAACGGATTTCGAGGGGCGTGGCGGTCGGGAACATGGCAGGGTCCTTCCGGGACAGGTGGTCGATGAGGAAGGTGGCAAGATCCCGCCGTGCGGCAGTGTCGGCTTCTACCTGGGCCCAGAACGCGCGGATCTCCTGGGACGCCGGGCCTGCCTCCAGCGTGCAGACCTGCTGGATCCGGGCGAGAGGCAACCCCAGGCGTCGGAGCCAGGCGACCAGTCGGGCCTGGTCCAGTTGCTCCTGTGCGTAGAGGCGGTAGCCGGTCACCGGGTCGACGCGAGCGGGGGTCAACAGGCCGAGCTCGTCGTAAAGACGCAGCGCCTTCGGCGACAGCCGGGACGCCTTCGCGAACGTCCCGATGGTCAGCAGCCCCATGCTCGTTCCTCCTCATGCCGGGCACGTCGCCCGGCCTCACTGATGCTGTGGGCTCCCCCAAGGTGAAGGTCAAGCAAGGGCTCTGCTCGATCCCGTCCGATGGTCTCCCACTCGTTCGGGAGCGCGTGATCAGCCGAGGACACCGGTCCGTCGTTGGGCCTCGATGCCGCGCTGGGCGGTGGGTACGGGTGTGCCTCTCGGAGCGTTCAGGAGGGAATCGGGCGCCCACGCGCCGCGCTGTCCCGAGGGACGCACGCCCATCACGAGGTCGACTTCCCAGCGGCCCGGGACGGCGCGAACCTCGACCTCGGCGGAGCAGCGGGTCCGCCGCTCAACCGCCTCCGTGATGGCAAGTGCCGGCTGACGCCCGCATGCGCTATGATTGATCTTGGAAGTCCGCCGCAACTCACGGCGACTGACGCTGCGTTGGTGGTCCAAGGAAAGACACCTCGCTTCCTGCGGGGAAATGCAGGTGCAAGGCCTGCCCAGCGCTCGCTCACTAAGCCCTTCCCTCGGCGAGGGAAGGGCTTAGTCACGCTCGCCACACACCCTGGAAGACTTCCGCGCGGCCTTCACCCACAAAGACCCCACAACAGCCACCTCGAGCGCGCGGCACCGTGCGCGCACGAATCGGACGAGGTTGCCCTGACTGTCAGGCGGTCATCCCCTGCGCGTGCGGGCCGGACACGGCGAAGGGAATCTCCGCCGAACTCTGCCGTGGTGGGAGCGGTTCTCAGCGGACCGTCACGTTGAAGACCGGCGAGGCCGTGGCGCCGCTGACGATGCGCAGGTCGTTCTTGCCCTTCAGTCCGAGCTTGACGCCGAGCGAGTAGGAGCCGTCCCGCGAGATGCTCGTGGACGCGGGCAGGCTGACCCACTTGCCGTGCTGCTTCTGCTGAAGGGTCACCTTGCTGCCCGCCTTGAGGCCGGTGGTCCGGCCCGTGACCCGGAACAGCTGCCAGGCGCGGACGGAGGACACCGACGGCTTGGCCGTGATGCCGGCCCCGGCGGGCACGGCCTTCTGGGCGACGGCGGCCGGGGTTGCGGTGTATGCGGCCGGGGTTGCGGTGTATGCGGCCGGGGTTGCTGCCATCGCGGTACCCGCGAGGGCGAGGGAGGCCGCGCCGAGGACACCGACGACAGCTGTGCGCAGGGAGCGCCGCTTCGAGACCATCACAGTTCTGCCCCTTTCTATGATGAGAACAGCCTTTCGCGCCATAGGGCACCTACGTGCCGATTGGCGTAGTCACTAGAAACGACGGCACAGCGGGGGCAGACGTTCATCGGGTCTGTGTCGCTGTCTTGTAACAGCCGAGCGGGGCCGAGGGCGATGACGCCAGGAGCAGGTTGGCGGTGCCGCGAAGCCACGTTGTCGAGTGGAGCACGACTACCGCGGGATGAAGCAGTCCCTGGGCCTGACCCACTTCGAGGGCCACGCCTGGAACGGTCGGCACCACCACGCCACCCTCGTCTCCTTCGCGCACACTTTCCGCGACCGTTGCTGCCGTACGTCTCTGGCTCCGCCCCTGACTCACCGGACAGTCCCTGGACCTCGGAGGCAGGAGGCGAGGGAATGGCCGGTACGCCACCTCTGTACGAGAACGGAGAACGCGACGGCCCCCGATATTCCGGACAGGTCGTCAAAGTCGCGTTCAGGCGACGACTTGGGGCATTCCAGGCCAACGACGGCCGGTCGGAGGGCTGTTACGCAGCCGGGCCCGCCATCAACCGGGTGTGGAACTGTGCCGGCAGGGCACCCCTGCCTCCCGGGCCGGCACCGGCGCTCCGGTCGGCCGTGTGGCGAGGCAGCGGCAGCATGGCCTTGGGAACCTCCGGCGCCACGGTACGGGACAGCCTGTGGCCCTGGGTCAGGCCCTGGCGATCTTTCTGCCCGGCATGGGCTCCGCGAGTGCTGCCCGCCATTCAGGCGCACCGAAAGCGTCCGCGAAGTACTGCGTCTCGTGCACCACATGCCCGTGGGTGAATTCCATGATGCTCACTGAGTAGGTGGGCACCCGGTCGTACGTGATGACACACTCGCTCACCCACAGATCCCCGCTGCCAACGATCCGGTGGACGGTGAAGTGCCGACTGGCAGGGTGCCTGCCACGTTGCGCCGAAATCGCCGCGCGGCCCCGGAATCTTTCACCTGACTGGGGGTAGTCGAGGATCGCGTCCGCAGCGTAGATGGCGTGCTCGGCTTCGGTATCCCCCCGTTCCGATGCCCGCCAGTGTTCCTCAAGTGCGGCCCTGGTCCGCATATCAGGATTCATCGCATTGTCCCTTCTGCAGACGACCGGAGCGATCCGGGATCTGGGAACGCTCCGAGGCTTCCTCTCCGGAGGCCGGGCCGTTGAACGTAATGGGCAACGGTGAAAGCGTAGACCCCCAACCCAGCGACTCGGCTCTTTACACGACCGTTGCGCCGTGCGTCGCCACCGACGACACGAGGGCTTTTATCGACTTCGCCACCCAGGTGTTCGGAGGTCAACACACCGGGCGCAGCAGTACACCGGTCAGAACCACCGGCTGCCCCTGCTTGTGCTTCCCGGACCACCAAAGGTCCGCGCCGTTGGGTCCCGGGTACGCAGACTGGTCGGTGCGCACCACCGTGCCGTCCAGGTTCAGATGTCGGTGACCTGCCGCTTTAGCAGCGTTGATCGCCTCGGCCAGTTCTGGGGCGAGCGCGGCCAGCACGTCGATGCCCTCGTGCAGGTACCGGTAGGCCGTCGACCCGCCAATCCGATTGTCCGCCGCAAGCTGCGCCAGCCGGGTGCCGTCCAGATACCAGCGGATCACCAGCACCGCCTGCCGGTAGCAGCCCAGCGCCCGCCGGCCCCGGCGGGTGCCCAACTCGCGGCGGTGCAGCCACAGCAGCCGCGCCAGGAAAAACACCGCACCCTCCCGAACATCGAGCACAGCGGAGTATGGCACCATAGAGTCCACCTGAAGCCTCGCGGCATAAAGTTGATCTGCGGAAAGACCCACTCGTACCAGGGGCTTCACACCGCTCTACAGCAGGGCTCGAAGATCGGTCGAGGGTCCGGCAATACCTTGATCGTTACGCAGCATGAGCAGCGCATTACCAGGAAGGCTCACTGGGTCTCGTGGACTTCAACGTCCTTCAACGCGAGGTTCGGCAAGCCACCCGCGAAGCATTCGTCAAGCTTACCGAGCAGTACCCCAACCAAGTATGCGGCTACGCCCTCTACTCCGACGCGGACGCTATAACCATCTGTTGCGCCGCGAACACACGAGATCACCTGGCTCGCATGCAGGCGAACGACCCCTCTGACGCTGACCTGTACGCCTGGAGCCCACCCGAGTGGTCATTCGAAGGCATCGAGAAACAACGGTTCGACGAGTTCTGCACGCAGCTACGCGCATATGAGTGGGCCCGCCTGGACCGAGACGACTTCGACCCCGAAGCCTTCAGGGCGCAGGTGTACGAGACGTGTGTGGCAGCTCTGGATTCACTCGCCCACGACGGCCTCTTCGGCGGCCCGGACCGCGAAAGCGTCGTCGTCTTCATCGTCAGCGACGACGAGCAGCCGAAACGTGACAGACGTTGGATCCACCGGCTCAACCCACCGTACCTCGCACGCCGATACGACAGCCTCTCTACACGGCGCTGACGGTCGGCATCGTTTCCGCCCCAGCGGTTGTCTTGTGAAGCTACGGCATCGTCGGCCCTGAACTGCGACGATCCGCAACAGCACCCAACCCGGCAAGCGGAAGACACCTAGAGGGAAGCTCTGGGAGCAGACGGAAGAGGGCGACGCCCTCACCAGCCCCCAGCCCTTCAAGGCCTGTGACGGTTAGCGTTGACCCCCTGGCGGATCGGCGCGATCCGAAGCCGCGTTGGTCCTGCTCCGCCTCGAACACGACCGTCCTGCCCTCTCGTCGCACAGCGTGCCAGCCGGATACCGGGAGAGGCTCAGTGGCCAAGGAGGTTTTCCAACCTGCGTCGGCAGTCGGCTTGTTGGCCCGGCACAGGGGTGAAGCACCTGGAATATGGGTCCTTGACCAAGCAATCCATCTCTCCCAGAGGCTTCGCATGTTTGTCCGGATCACGGACCTCGTCCAGACCGCCGCCTGCGTGTATCTGGCCAGCACGGACCGAAGATGGAGAACGCTCACTGTCAGGGCTGGATCGCGCTTGGGGTATCACTCCCCAGGCGGCTCAGTGCCTGCATGGCCTCGCGCTCCACTCGTGAAAGATCGCAGATGATGCTGCCTGCCTGTACGAGGCATTGCACATCGCCTGATTCACCGGCTTTTCTGATCAGTGCTGCGGCTTCCGTCCACAGGGTGGCTGCCTCCGTGTACAGCGCATGGCCGGTGCGCAGGTGGCTGCTGTCGAGCAGTTGGGTGCATTCGGCCAGGAAGTCTCGGTAGAGGTTACGGAACAGGGCGCCGCCGGTACCGGCCTTCTCCATCAAGCGGGCAGCCTGCGGCAGGTCCCGCTCCGGGTCGTCGGTGCGCTGGAGCCATGTGCGTACCAGCTTGCCGGCCTTCTCGATGCCTCGGTGGCCGAGGTTGGCGATGGGCGGGTCGAGGAAGGCGTCGGCGCAGGCGGTGACCGCGGGAATGATCTGGCCCTGTGGGGAGGGCAGGTTGCTCGGAGCGGTGAGGGTGAAGGACCGGTGTCTGGCGGTCATCGGGCCGCGCGCGGCCCTGGCCTGGGCGAGGCTGGTCAGGCTGGTGGACACCGCTCCGCCTTGCTGGTCGGTGTCCACCAGGTAGGCATCGTGTTCGTCGTAGCCGTACATGGCGACGACATGGCCGCCGAAGTGCACCTTCGACGCGAAGTAGTCCAGGTAGTAGCTGTCGAGCTGCAGCCCGACGGGGCGACCTGCGTCGATGGGGGCCGCCACGTTCTCCCACGCCCTGCGGGGCGAGGTGGTCTCCTGGACCAGGAGCTCCACCTTGAGTCTGGTGGCCAGGTTTCTGGTGAGGTCGAACGGCTTGACCCGTCCCCCCAGGAAGGGGAAGCCCATGTTCTTGCTGTCCCAGTAGATGAAGGACAGGCCGGAGCCGAGGCCGAAGAGCATGGGCTCGGACAGATCGAGTCCTTGGTGCCGCAGCAGCACCCCCAGAGCCGTCGTCTCGCAGTGCTGCCTACCGCGGGCGTCGATGTCCAAAACCGTCGTCATGCCATGCCTTCCTGGACGGGGATGATCAGCCGGGTCATCAGTTCTTCTTGCGGTGCCTCTGCCGGTCCGACGAGATAGGCCTCACGTACGGGTGCCTGCGGGCGCAGTCCGCGCTCGTGAACGGCGGCGAAGAGAGCGTTGTAGGCCAGGGGAAGCTGGGCGTAGGAGCCGATGTGCAGAGTCTCGGCGACAAGTCCGCCGGGCAGCGCCTCGAATTGCAGGCCGGGTGTCCCTTGTCCCTGTGGCGTCTGCGCCCCGACGGCGATCTCCATACGTTCATCCAGGTCCAGCGGGTACAGGCCCCACAGCGGCGGCTTCCATGCGATTGCCGCCTTGCCGAGCACGGGCAGCAGCCGGCCTACGCATTCCTCGACCCTCTCCCCGATCTCCGTAGGGGTGCAGACTGCTCGCACCACTGCCAGCCGTCGCTCCGGCTCGCTGTTCATCGTCACCTCATAGCCGGGCAGGCCACCCTCCGCCAGCCGGTCAAGCATCTGAAGCCGTGCCTGGTCCCTGCTGATCCGCTCGGCCACCCGGTCCCGCTCAGTGCGCAGGATCTGCGCCCGGTGCGCAGGCTCGGCAGCCAGTGCCTGGGCGATCACAGCCAGAGGGAGATCCATCTCGCGGAGCAGGGCGATGGTCAGGGCATCACGTGCTTGCTCGGGTGCGTAATAGCGGTAGCCGGAGCCGGCATCCACGCGAGCCGGAGCCAATAGCCCCATCTCGTCGTAGTGCCGTAGCTGCTTGACGCTGAGTCGGCACAGGCGGGCGAAGCGCCCGATGGTGAAGAGTTCGTCTTGCACGCCATCATGGTGGACCCTCCCACAGTGGGAGAGTCCAGCCGCACTCCCGCTCTTGCGGCTCCTATCGGGGTTGCACACTGGTGAACTCGTTCGTTCGACCGTTGCCGACGCATCAGGAATTGAGGTCTGTTTCTGGTCCGGCTCGCCATCCCTCACGCACCACGCACTGGCTCACGCGGCCCCGGCGTCGGCACCCGGGCCGCGCAGACGGGCGAGTGCAGCCGAGTCGATGCCGGCCGGCAGGCGCCAGGCAGTCGGGATGGAGGCGACGGGGCCGAACCCCTCCACCTGATCGCGCAGCAGGGCCAGGTCCGATATCGCCGCCGCCGTCGGCGAGCATGACCGGGAGATCGACCGCGATCCGGCTGGGATCGTGCCCGGTGCCACACGGCCGCAGCCGACGCGGAGCGCCCGTGAAGGCGCTGGTCGGACCAGTGACATCGGCGAGATCAGCCAGCAGGCGGGATCCGGCGTGGCGGACCATCCCCGTCACCTCAGCCGACACGACGAGCTTGGGACGCGCCGGGTAGCGCGCACGCAGAAAGTGTCTTCCTGCTGTGATGACAGAGACCTTCGAAAGGCCTCATCACCCCAGCTCAGAAGACACTTTCCTCGCCCCCGGTCAAGACTCGGGCACCGCCGTAGGCGAAACGCGCAGGCCAGTGTGCGAGGCAGGGTTCAGATGGCGGTGCGGCCGCCATCGACGGCGACGGTCGCACCGGTGACGTAGCTGGCCTTCGACGAGGCGAGGAAGGCGACGACCTCGGCTACCTCGGCAGGCTCGGCCGCGCGCTTCATCGCTGTGGTTTCGGCGATCGCGTCGAACAGCTCGCGGGCCGCGCCCCGGGTGTAGACCGGGCCGGGGGCAACGGTGTTGAAGCGGACGCCACGGCCGCTGTACTCAGCCGTCCAGCTCTGCGTCAGTGATGCCAGCGCGGCCTTGGTCGCGCCGTACGCGGCACCATTGGCCAAGCCGAGGCTGCCGGCCATGCTGCCAATGTTGATCACGCTGCCCGATCCCTTCGCCGCCATCGCCGGGGCGAAGGCGGCCACGAGGAAGAACGGCGCGCGGACGTTGCCGGCGAACATCGCGTCATAGTCAGAGACCTTCATGTCCTCGGTCGGTGCCCAGACGGCTTGTCCGGCGTTGTTGACCAGGACGTCGATCTCGCCGACCTCCGCGGCGAGCCGATCGATGCCGACCGGGTCCTCCAGGTCCGCCGCAACGAATCGGGCGTGGCCGCCGACCGTGGTGATCTCGTCGACGGTCTCGGCGCCGCGCTGGGCATTGCGGCCGGTCACGACGACAGACATTCCGTCGGCGGCCAGCCGCTTGGCAACCGCCCGGCCGATGCCGGACGTGGCCCCGGTGACCAGGGCGGTGACGGGGTGCGGGTCGAGGTTTACGCGCTCCGCAGACATTGGGATGCACCTTTCGGCCGGCCGGGGCAGCGCCCGCCCGACAGGCGGGTGAACCACGATGCGCGGCCCCTGGTTCCTGGCCTCCACTGTCCCCGCCACCGCAGGCTCCAGCACCTTCGGCTACTCCGTCCCGGGGTGCCGCACGTCGTCTTCACGGTCTTCTCGACCTCGTACCGTGTAACCCCGTTAGCGGCTGCGCGTTCGGTGATGGCCGCCTGGATGCAGACCGCCTCTCGCCATGCCCGCCGCTGTGCCACCTGAGCGGCAGGCCTTCCCGGCCCGCCCCACCTGCTGAGAGGAAACCGTCCGGAGTCCGGAACGTCCAGCCCGCGACGGAAGAGCAGGCAGCAGCAGCTCCGTTACCTCCTTACGAATCCCAAGCGGCACAGTCCACCGCGGCCGCAAGGGGCCACAGCGCGCGTCGCGCCTCCCGGCGAGCGGCGCACCGCCGAACTCATCCGCGAACTCGCCGACGAGCCGACGGCTGGCAAGGCCCGCCTCAAGGCACTGAAGACGAGATCGAACAGCCGGTCACCGCCCACCCAGACGGGGTCCTCATCCGCCGCCTGGCGGGAGGTGGGGCTGGTCTCCCGGGCGACGGCGGCTCAGCCTCAACCGTCCCCTCGGGTGGGACGTCCCGCCTTCTCCCGGAAACGCGTGGGACGGAATCTTCGTCCGGCGGCTAGGAAACGCTGAGCGACACAGGGTCTCACTCAGCCGATCCTGAAAACACCCTCATAGGAGAGTCCATGAATCGCACGGTCCAGCGCGGCCTCGTGGCGGCGATTGCGGCGATCGCGATGTTGCCCGCCGCAGTCGTTTCCGCCGACACCGCCGCCGCGCAGCAGCGGCACACTGCGCCTCACCAGCAGATGCCCCACCGACGCACGGCCCCGCCCCAGCTGTGGGCGCCCAGCCACTCCACGACCCGGCCCGTCACCTGCACCGGCTACGGCCAGGGCCGCGTGGTAACCCGCCACATGCCGCTCAGGATCCGCTCCGGCCCGGGCACGGGCTACCGGGTCATCGGCACGCTGCGTCCCGCCAGCACGGTCCACATCCCGTGCAAGAAGTACGGGCGCAACGTCCGCGGCAACCACCGCTGGTACAAGCTCTCCCACAACAAGGGCTACATCTCCGCCCGCTACGTCCGCAACGTGAGCGCCATCCCCTGGTGCTGAGCCGCTGTGCCCGCCCGTCCCGCTCACGGGGCGGGCGGGCCCGTTCCACGAAGCTCACGAGCAAGCGAGGAGACCCCATGTCCCTTTCCCTTCCATCCGATCCGGGCCGCAGAGCCGTCCTCGGCTTTGGAGCTGCGGTCGCACTGGCCGCCGCCTTCCCCGCCGGCAGGGCAGAAGCCCAGCCGAGGGCTCAGCCGGCAGGTCTGGCGCCGGCGGGCAAGCCGTGGCTCCAGGGTGTACGGCTGCACCACTCCACGGTGCTGCAGTCCTTCGCCTTCGACGAGCGGCACGGCCACATGTACGCGCTCCAGGTCATGGAGGGCGGCGTCCGGCTGCCGGGCGAGCCGCGCGCGTACACCCGTGCCGAGCGGGCGGCCCGCGGCGACATGTGCCTGAACCGGCTCACCATGGACGGCGCACTCACCGGCGATATGTACCTGTTGGGCTTCGGCCACGGCAGCGCCCTCGGCGTGGAGGACACGGCCCGCCGCGCCGGCGCCCTGTGGACGGAGTGGGACGCACAGCCGGGCTCCGGCTACGGCCGCGCCATCTGCCGCTTCACCTTCACCGCGGGCCGGGTGCTGACCCGCGCCAGCCGCAGGATTGCCACACATCGCCCGCTCCCCGGCTCCACGAACAACCAGGTGGCCCTCGACCCGGCGCACAACCGGCTGCTGCTGCGGTACAAAGTGGACGGCATACCGCGCTACGGGGTGTACGGGCTCAAACAGTTCGCGGCCGGGGACTTCCGGCCGGTCACCGGCTTCGCTCAGCCCGGCGCCGAACTGGCACTCCCCTTCCAGGGCATGGCGCTGTACGGCCCGTACGCCTACCAGCTGCTCGGCCACGGATACGGCGCTGACAACCCCGCCGGCTCGGCCGGCGACGTCCGTCTGTTCCGTATCGACGTGCGTACCGGCCGCGTGGTGCAGCAGGTGCTGGACCACACTGCGAGAGGGCTCTACCCGCGCGAACCGGAAGGCCTGGCTGTGCTGCGTCGAGGCGGGCCCTGGCTGTGCCTTGGCTTCACCCAGGGCCCGCCCTCGGACCGAACCTTCTCTTTGTACTACAAGCCGATCGCCCGATGACTCCGGCCATGCGTGTGGCCGCCCCGGCCCCAGGGCACACATCACGCGATCCGAAATGAACCGGATGCCTGATAGAAGGATTGGGAACGGCATGAAGGAGCAAGCGACGGCTCGGTGGCAGCAACTGCCCGACTCGCTCGGACCCGACGGGCTGCTGCTGGTGGAGCGGCTGCGCGACCTCAAACAGCAGACCGGGCTGAGCCTGGCCGCGCTGGCCACACGCACCGCCCACAGCAAGTCCTCATGGCACCGATATCTCAACGGCGTCAAGCTCCCGCCGCGTACCGCTGTCGAGGCGCTGGGGCGACTCGGGGGCACGGAGATGGCGCCGCTGGTCGCCCTGTGGGAGAACGCCTGCCGGGCCGAGACCAGACCGCTGAGCGCGGCGCCCCAGCCCCCTGCGCCGCGGCTGCCGCTCGACGCAGCTGCCCGGGCGCGACGGCTGCGGACGGCCGTCGTACTGGCTGTCTCCGCCACGCTGGGCGCCGTGGCCTGCGCCGTGGGTGCCCCGGCCCTGTCGGGCGGCAGCCCGGAGCGGCAAGCGGCGTCCTGCCGCATGGAAAGCTGCCGGGGGCAGTATCCGGGCTCCTCCCGCTGCAATCGGGATGCCCGCACTGAGAGCACCGTCACGGAGGATGCCTACGCCGTACGGCTCCGGTTCAGCCCCTCTTGCGCCACCGTCTGGTCCGAGGTGGAGACGGACGCGCGCGATGGCGCCCTGGAGGTCTCGATCCGATCCGGAGCGGACGAGCTGCTCGCCTCGCGCCGGGACAGGGTGACGCACGGCAAAAGCAGCCCGATGCTGCCCGCGACCAGCCCGAAGGGGGCCGAGGCGTGCGTCGAGGTGACGGACCGACTGGCCTGCACCGGGGCCGTACAGCTCTCCGCGGATCTGCCGGAGGCCCGCTGAGGCTCTCCTCCACCTTGCCGAATACGTCATCCGTGCAGGTGGGGCCAGATCTCCGAGGGTGACAGACAGGATCGCTCAAGTCGCTGCCCTCGCACGGCTGACAGTGAGCACGGCATGGTGATCGGCTTTGTTGCTGAGACTGGCGTACCTGAGTGTGACGAACGCGTTGGACCGGACTCTTCTGGCGGCGCTGCTGCAGCCCTCTGCCGGCGCCGCGGACCGTCGACCGTGCAGGCTGAGCCCGACCAACGGGACCGTGACCGGTGGCCGGGCTTACCGGGTCAGACCATGCGCCAGTCCCAGGCCTGGGACGGCGTGCCGTTGCAGTCGTAGAGCTGAAGGTCGCGCCCCGGGCTGAAGTCACCGGACGGCACGTCGAGGCACTTGCCGGACATGGGGTTGCGCAGGGCGCGGTTGTCGTGCCACCAGAGCTGCGAACCGGTGCCGTTGCAGTCGTAGAGCTGAACCCGGGTGCCGTTGGCCGTGGACCCACCGGCCACGTCCAGGCACTTGCCGAAGGCACGCATCTCGAACACTTTCTGCTTGAGGATCGGGACGCGGCTCCACGCCTGCGAGTTGGTCCAGTTGCACGAGTAGATCTGTACGGGAGTGCCGTTGTCGCTGCGGCCTCCCTCCACGTCGAGGCAGAGTTCGCGGTCGCCCACGTTCCAGCCCACCCCCTTGTCGGTGTCGTTCACGAACCGCCACGCGTCCTGGTTGTCGTAGCCGATCCAGTCGGTGGAGATCATGTTGGGCATGCGCCCGAGCGTGGCAGCCTCGCAGGCCGTCTTGGCCGTCTGGTAGAAGTCGTCGTAGGTACGGGAGCTGAACTGGTTGTTGAAGAACAGCTTCTGGAATGCCCGCTGTCCGCTCGCGCCGTACCGCCCGCCGACGTCCAGCGGGTCGGAGATGCCGTCTCCACTGCGGTCGGTGCACTGGCGGATGCCGTTGTCGTAGTGGTTCTGGATCGTCCAGTCCCTCATGGGGAAGATGCCGATGTCCTCCCGGTCGACCTTGCCGGACAGGACCAGCAGCCGCTGGTTGGTATTGACCATGTCCTGGATGCGGGGCCAGCCTATCGAGTCGACTCTCCAGGCGCGCGGGTCGAACATCATCGAGCGGGCGCCGGGGACGGAGTCGAAGGCCTCGGCCAGCAGGTCCTTGGAGGCGTTGTCCTCCAGCGTGAGGACGAAGACCTCCTGTTGGTTGCTGTTGAGGAAGTCGACGATGGTTCTCAGGTGGTCGGCCAGCGGGCGGCCCCACTGGCGGAACACCTCGCCGTGGCCGGTGCGCGCGAAGGGCGGGCGGTCGTCGCCCGTGCCGTAGCTGTAGTCGTAGACGTCGAGTTCGGTGGCGCGCACACCCTGGTTCCACAGCTGGTCGCGCAGCGAGTATGTCTGGTTGGTGAACGGCGCGCTCATGCCGTCGGGTCCGTTGGCGTAGCCGTTGTGGCTGCCCAGCAGGGTGATCTCGTCGAGATGGCGCTCGCCCCATCCGCCGCCGGGCAGTTCGGCGTGCGCGGGCGCGGTGAGGGCGGCGGAGAGCAGGCCGGCCAAGGCGAGTACGGGCAGGAAGCGGCCGAGGACGGCCCTGCTCCATCTGCCGATGGTGTGGTTCATGGATCCGCTCCGTTTCGTCGTGTGCCGTTGCGGGCTGTCCAAGGTTCGACGCGGGTTGCCAGGAAGAGCTCAACGTTCGATGAACGCCGCGGCGAGAACCCGGCAGGAAGGCGGCGGCGTGTTCCAGGGCTTGCTCGGCAAGGGACACGGCTACCATCCTGGCCAAGGGGTGCGGTCATGCGGGGGTTTGAACAGGCACAGGGGCCGTCGGAGAAGCTGACGGTGCGTCTGCTGGGGCCGGTCGGTGCAAGGAGTGGCGGTGAGCGGATAGCCCTCGGACCGCCGCAGCAGCAGGCGGTGTTCGCAATGCTGGTGCTGCGGCGTGGGCACGTCGTCACGGTCGGGCAGTTGGTGGACGGGGTGTGGGGATCGGCTGCCGCGCCGCGCTGCGCGCCCTCGGCCGTACGTACATATGTCTCCCAGTTACGCGCGGCCCTGGAACCGGACCGGCCCGCGCGGTCCAGAAGCCGGTTGATCGTCGCCGCGGAAGGCGGCTACCGGTTCCTGGAGTCAGTGGTGGACGTGGACACCGAGATGTTCGCGCACGAGACCGTGGACCGGCGCGATTCTGCCGAGGCCGTGTACGAGCGGCTGTCACGCGCGGTCGGACGCTGGCGGGGCATCGCTCTGGCCGGGGTGCCAGGACCATGGGCGGAGCACCACCGCGAGCAGTTGGCCGAGTCACTGGTGGCGGCGCGCGAAGACCTCTACGCCGCGGCCGTCGAACTGGGGCGGCACGAGGAGGCCGCAGCCGAACTACCGGCGGTGGTACAGCAGTTCCCCTTACGGGAGCGGTCGCACGGGCTGCTCATGCTGGCGCTGCAGCGCGCCGGACGCCAGGCAGATGCCGCTCGTGTGTACGACGAGGCACGCGAGGTGCTCGAGCGGGAACTGGGGACGCCGCCGTCAGCGGAATTGACGGAACTGCACCGCAGACTCCGCGCGGGGCACACGGTGCATTCCCCCGCGTGGCCCGTGGGCACCGACGTCCGTCCCGCGGCCCCGCCCCTCCGCCCGGACCAGTTGGCAGGCGCCTTCGGGCTCCAGCGGCAGTCGTCCACGGGCGCGGACCGGCGGCCCGGCGCACCCGCGATCGTCGGCACTCTGCGGGGCGGCGCGGGGATGACCGCCGCACCGCTGCCCTCCGACATCGGGTACTTCACCGGGCGTGGTCGGCTCGTCGAGGAGATAAGGGCGCACCTGCTCCAGGCCCGTCCCGGGCACAGCCGGGCCGTCGTCATCGCGACCGTCGCCGGCATCGGCGGCGTCGGCAAGACCGCGCTCGCCGTCCATGTGGCACACGGCCTGCGCGAAGCCTTCCCCGACGGCCGGCTGTACGTCGGCCTGCGCGCAGGCTCCCATCCGGCGGATCCGGCCGGTGTGCTCGCCGATCTCCTCTCCGCGCTCGGCACCCCGCCCGACCGGCTGCCGCTGGACAGGGAGGAACGGGCAGCGCTGCTGCGCACCCTGCTCGCCGACCGTCGTGTGCTGCTCGTCCTGGACGACGCCCGTGACGCCGCCCAGATCCGCCCGCTCCTGCCCGGCACCGCTGGTTCCGCGGTACTTGTCACCACCCGGGCTCCTCATCTCGCCGTACCCGGCGCCCGCTCCTTCGCCGTGGACATCTTCGCCGAGGCCGAGGCGGTGTCGTTGCTCGGCACGCTCGCGGGCGCCGCACGAGTGGCCGCGGAGCCTGAAGCCGCCCGGGACCTGGTCGACTCCTGCGGCCGCCTGCCGCTCGCCGTGCGCATTGTCGGTGCCCGCCTCGCCGCCCTCCCCTGCCAGAGCCTGCGCGCCTTCGGCGCGCGGCTCACCGACACCCGTGTATTACTGGACGAACTGAGCCACGGCGACCACATGGTGGAGTCCGCCTTCCGGCTCGGCTACGACGCCCTGACCCCCGACCTGGCCCGGGCCTTTCGTTTCCTGTCCCTCCTCGACGCCCCCGACCTGCCGCTGCCGGTCGCCGCCGCTCTGCTCGGTACGGAGGAGCACGCGGCCGAGAACCTCACCGAGGCCCTGGTCGACGCCGGGATGCTGGAGTCCCCCGCCCCGGGCCGCTATCGCCTGCATGACCTTCTCCGGCTCTACGGCCAAGGCCACGCCGAATCCACGGAGCGCGCCGAGGACCGGGTGGAGGCGCTGCGCCGGGTCCTGGCCCTCCTCTACGGCAGCGCGGTCCACGTGGCACGCACGGCTCTGCCGGATAACGCCCCCTCCCCCGCCTGGCTCCACCCAGCGGACCATACGGGCATCGCCTTCGAGGGCACCGCTCAGGCCCGGACCTGGTTCCGCGCGGAGCACGCCGTGCTGACCGCTGCCGTGGAGCAGTCGCTGGCGTCGGTCCCCGACGCCCTGCGGATGGCCGTGGACCTGTTGATGCTGATCGCGGTCTGCAGCCTCTTCCCGAGCCGTGGCCACTACGACGAGGCTTGCCGGATCGCCGGATCGGCCGCCCACCGGGCAGCGGAAGCCGGCCAACCCGAGTACCGGGCCAGGGCGCTGCACACCCGGGCCTGGCTTTCATGTCTGGTGGGCAACTACGTGGCGGCGGAGGCGGACCTGCGCGTCGCACTCCGCTGGGCGGAGGCCACCGACAGCCACCCACGCCTTCACATGTCGGGGGTGCTGCTGGCACTCGTGCTGCGAGCCACCGGACGCGTGCAGGAGTCGGAAGCCGCGATGGCCAGGGCCGAGCGGTACGCGGGCGACATGGACAACCCGGCCGGCCCTGCCGGCCTCGCACGGTTCGTGGCCCGGCTGCACGTTGCCGTAGGCGCGGACCAGCCGCCCTCCGGACTACCCCTGATGACACCGCTGATGCGTCAAGTGGACGCCCACGGCACATCTCTGGTCAGGGCCGAGGGAGTGATCCGGCTGGGGGCCACGCTGAGCGGAACGGCCAAGTCGGGTGACCGGTCGCAGGCAGAGGCGGAGGACGGCGCGGAGACCAGCAGACAGGGGGCGTGATCCCGAATCCTGGACTCGCTGATAGGGCTCGTTGAAAACGGCCACTCGTTGAAAACGGCCACCCTCTGCTCGGAGGTGGCCCCGCACCCGCTCAGTGGATCTCCCCACCCATCTGGCGCCTGACCCGCGGAACCAGTCGACTCCCTATACCCCGACACGGTGCGCCAGGCCGTTCAGGATGAGGGCGAGGCCTGCCTCGAATGCCGACTCGTGATCGATGACCGGCACGTCGGCCGGTAGATCCGCGCTGCCACCGGGGTCGGTTTCTGCCTGCTCTTCCAGGACGCTGCCGACTGTGAAGCGGCTTGCGGCCTGCATCGCCATCTGCGCATCCCGCTCAGGGACGCCGGAGGCCACGAGGAAGTCCATCTTGCGGCGGATCCGGTCGAGGTCGCCGGTGGGGGTGCTGCCGGCGTGGAGCCGTGCGCCGTCCCGGCGCATCAGCAGGGTGCGCCTGAAGCTGCGTGTGTTGTCCGCGAACCAGTCGCGCCAGTCGTCGTCGGGTGTCGGCAGGAGCGCGGTCGCATGGGGTGTCATTGCCGCCTCCGCCATGGCGGCGAGGAGGTCCTTCTTGGTGCGGAAGTACCAGTAGAGCGACGGCTGCTCGACGTTCAGTCGCTTCGCCAGCCTTCTCGTGCTGACGGCGTCCAGCCCGACCTCGTCGAGCAGGTCGAGTGCCTCAGCGATGACGGCCTCGCGGTTTATCTTGGTCACGTTGACAATCTATCGCTGATAGATGACCCTGGAAAGGAATCTTTCACTGATAGATTTTGGAGGGATGGCATGGCGAGAGGATCGGACAAGCAGCCTCTGAGGGTCCTCGTCGCCGGTGGGGGGATCGCGGGGCAGGCCCTGGCCCTCTGGCTCACCCGGGGCGGCCACCAGGTGACCGTCGTCGAACGCGCTCCGGCGCTGCGGGCCGCCGGGGCCCAGGTCGATCTGCGAGGTCAGGGCATCGAGGCCGTCAAGCGAATGGGGCTTCTCGACGCCGTCCGCGGCAAGCTTGTGGACGAGGCGGGCGTCGCCTTCATCGACGCACGCGGCAAGCCCAAGGCGACGATCATGGCCAACACCTCGGGGAAGGGCCGGCAGACCCTCACGTCCGAGTACGAGATCATGCGCGGGGACTTGCTACGCATCCTGCACGACGCCACCAAGGACGACACCGAGTACGTTTTCGGCGTGTGCGTGGACGGCTTCGAGCAGGACGCCCACAAGGTCATCGGGTACTTCTCCGACGGGTCCTCCGGCGAATTCGACCTCCTGGTCGGCGCGGACGGGCAGGGATCGCGCATCCGGCGCGCGATTCTCCCGGAGGGTCTCGACCCGTACTGGCGGGTGGGCATCCACATGGCCTACTGGTTCGTTCCGCGCATCGCGTCCGACAGCAATACCCGGGACACCTACATGGTCCCGGGCGGCCGTCAGATCATGCGCCGCAGCCACAATCCGACCGAGACCCAGGTGTACTTCGTCATACGGGAAGAATCAGAGGAAGCCTCGGCAATCCACCGTGCGCCCGTCGAGCGCCAGCAGGAGTTCTGGGCGAGCAGGTTCCGCGATGCCGGATGGCAGACCGAGCGCTTCATCGAGGGCATGAAGACCAGCCCGTTCTTCTACTCCCAGGAGATCGTCCAGGTCCGCACCGACACCTGGTCGAAGGACCGCGTGGTCCTGGCCGGTGACGCCGCGCACTGCGCCTCCCCTTACAGCGGCATGGGCATCTCCGGGGGCCTGGTCGGCGCCCACGTCCTGGCCGGAGAGATCAACCGGCACCCGGGCGACCTGCCGACCGCGCTGGCGAACTACGACCGCGTGCTGCGGCCCTTCGTCAACGAGATCCAGGGCGAAGTCAACCCGCGCCGGCTGCGCCTGGGCCTGCCGATGACCCAACGTGCGATCGATGTCTTCCAGGCCACCACCGCGCTGGCCTGCTTCCTGCACGTCCCCGACCTCGCCGCACGCCTTTCGACGCAGGACCGCGGCGGCACCTGGCAGCTCCCCGAGAGCCCGGCACTGACCAGCGCCGTCTGAGGCCGTTCCGGTTCAGCAGGTGAGCGGCCCCGATGTGGTCGGCGTGCGCGTGGCTGTAGATGAGGTGGGTGAGAGGCTTGGGGGTGACCGACTCCATGGCCTCGAGCAGTTTGTCCCCGAGGAACGGCGAGGCGTCCATGAGGACGACGCCGTTCTTGGTCACCGGGAACATCGCGTTGATCCACCTCTGACCAGTCGTTCCGGGGCATTTCCGGGCGGAGGGAGCGAGGCGGACTTCATGTCCAGAGCTGTTCGCCGAGAGTCCCGGCGGGTGCGGCACCGGGCAGGACGTAGACCACGGCCGAGGCCCGGTGTTGGAGGAACGGGTTGAGGGCGTCTCGCGCGGCCAGACGGTTCTGGACGCGGGTGAACTGGGCGGGGTCGCGCATGAAGGCGCAGAAGAGAAGGCCGCGGTCGGTCGGGCCGTCGTCGTAGCTGTAGCTGCGGCGAAGCATACGGGCACCGGCGTCGAAGCGGGGGCTGGCGAGACGCACGTGGGCGGTGGCGGGAATGACGTAGGAACCGTCGGGGTTCTTGGCGTAGATGTCCGGCTCGTCATGCTCGGCGGCGCCGCTGAGAGGGACGCCGTCGTGGGCGCGGCGGCCGATCACCCGGTCGTGCTCGCCCTCGGGGAGGGCCGCGAAGCCGGTGACGTCCATGCGGATCCTGCGGTAGACCAGGACGGTGCCGTTCCGGTGAGCTCCCGTCGGGCCCCAGACCCACTGCTCGGCCGCCGCGTGATCGGGGTTGGCGATGCCGTCCTTGGAACCGAACAGGTTGCGAGGGGTGGTGCCCGGAGGGGTGCGGGGCAGGAAGCCGGACTGGGTCCAGCGCGGCACGGCGCCGGCGGCGTGTGCGGCCGTGCCGACGAGTTCGGCAACGATGGTGAGCGTCCAGCGGTCGGCTGCGCACAGTTGGACCAAAAGATCGCCGTTGCTGCGGTGCGGGTCGAGGCGGTCGCCGGGGAAGGACGGCAACTCACTGAAGGAATCGGGGACGTTGAGGCCGAGTCGGGCGGCGAGGGCGGGGCCGATGCCGACCAGGGAGGTGAGCCGGGACACGCCGCCGCTCTGGAGTCGCGGATCCGGCGGGGCGGCGGAGGCCGCGGCGGCGAGCGTGCGGGTCAGCGCGCCGAGGACGCCGCGCAGGGTCTTCCTGTCGGTGGCGGCGGAGGCCTTCGGGAGGTCGAAGGAGAGCAGGTGCGTCGCCGGTTGCTGGGGCGCCGTGACGCCCGCCTGCCGGGCGCCGTGGAAGAGGATCGCGGCCTCGGCCGACGGGGCGCCGGTGGTGGCACGGCCGGCCGTCCGGTCGTCCCTCACCACTTCGTCGGCCGCCGCGCCGATCCCGGCGGCGAGCACCGCCCCGCCGGCGAGCAGTGCCCGACGCCGCCCGAAACGGGTTGACGCGGCTCTGGATGAATCCTGCGCATTTCCCTGTTCGGTGGGCATACGCCTATTGGAGACGATAAAACAACTGCCATGCAAATCCTGTCTGCAGAAGGCATGTTGGCGCGTACAGCGGTTTCGGCGGCGATGTTTCGGGCAGCGCTGCGTCTGTCGGTGCTGGTCGTCTCGATCACGATGGCGGCCACCGGGTGCTCCACAACGGGGTCGACGCACGCCGACGGGCGGCATCCGGCCGGGAGCGTGCTGCGCGTTCCGCAGGACTTCCCCTCGGTGCAGGAAGCGGTGGACGCCGCTCGTGAGGGCGAGACGGTGCTGATCGGGCCGGGCGTGTACCGGGAGAGCGTACGCGTCACCAGGCCCCGCGTGGTACTGCGCGGAACGGACCGTAACAAGGTGGTCTTCGACGGCGGCGTGCGTCTGGCCAACGGCATCACGGTGACCGGCGCCGGCTCGGTGGTCGAGAACCTCACCGTGCACGGCTACCTCGCCAACGGCGTGCTGTTCACCGGCGTCACCGACGAGCGCTTGCAGCAGCGCGGCGCCGGCGGCTCCGCCTACGACCCGCTGGACACCACCCGCTTCCCTGCCGTCCAGGGCTTCCGCGCGACCCGGGTCACGGCATACAACAACGGCCTGTACGGCATCTACGCCTTTGACGCGCGTGACGGGGTGATCGAGGACTCCTACGCCTCCGGGCACGCCGACTCCGGCATCTACGTCGGCCAGTGCAAGCCCTGCGGCACCCTCGTCCGCGGCAACACCGTGGAGCGCAACGCAGTAGGCATCGAACTGACCAATGCCTCGGACGGCCTGTCGGTGCTGGGCAATCGCGTCGCCCGCAACCGGGTCGGCGTCACAGTCAACTCCAACGACCTGGAGGCCCTCGCCCCGCAGCACGGCTCGGTGATCGCGGGCAACGTGGTCGCCGACAACAACGCCGCCGACACGCCCGAGCAGGCGGACGGGGGCTTCGGCATCGGCATCGGCATCGGCGGCGGCACCGCGAACCGCGTCCAGCGCAACCTGGTCCGGGGCAACCGGGCGGCCGGAGTGGTCGTCACCGACCCGCCGGGACATCCGGCGAGCGGCAATCGCGTCGAAGGCAACCACGCCACCGGCAACGGCGTCGACCTCGTGCTGGCCTCGGCCGACCCCGGCAACTGTTTCGCCGGCAACCGGCCCGCCACCCAGAGCCCGGACGGCCTGGAGGGTCGCGCGGGCTGCGGCAACCGCGGTCGGGGCGCGCTGCCCACCGGCCGGACGGCGCCGGTGCAGGCGCCGCCCGGCGTCCCGTTCAGCCAGGTGCCGGCCCCACCCGCCCAGCCGTCCATGCCGGACCCGACGGCCCCCGGCAGCCCGGCGACCGGCCTGCCTGGGGCCGTCGACGCGGCCGCGTACCCGCTCCCGAAGGACGTGGACGCCGTGCCGCACTCGCGCTGAGCACGGTGCTGCGGTGGACTCGGCCCGCGTTCACCGTGCCGCCCCGAAGGGGGGGCCGAGGAGCGTCGTCGACACCCACGGAAGCCGGGGCGCATCGGCACGGAGACGTCAACTGGTGGCCCACGGCGCCTCGGGGAGCTTCGCGCGGTCGTCGCGTCCGGAGAACTCCAGGGTGGTCGGGGTCCCCAGGCCCGGCATCCGCATCGTCACCCGCCGCAGGCCGCCGTCACCATCGACCCAGTACGTCAGCGGCGACCGTCCGCCGTCGGGCCCCGCACTGCGCGCGGCACCCTGGGCTCGCGGCCCGGCGAACCGGTCGTAGCTGCGGCCGTCGATGCGTTCGCGCCCCAGCCGGCGAGCCCCGGACTGTGCCAGCAGCAGCGGGTTGTCGGGGCGGTCCGCGCCCAGCCCGATCAGCAACTGAAGCCCGGCGTCAAGAGGATCGGTCGTGTAGGAGCGCGCGGACCAGCCCGAGCGCGGGATGTGCCCGGCCTGCTGCCAGGCCGGGCTGTCGTCTCCCTTGGGCGCGGGTGCCAGGCCGAGGCCGCCGGTGTCCCAGACGATCAGCCCGTGGTCGAGCTGCCCGGTGGCGGGCCCGGACGTTCCGGTGGTCCCGGAGGAACCGGAGGCCCCGGTGACCTGGTAGCTCCCCACGGCCCGGTGGGTTCGGTAGTCCACGACCCCCTTGACCCGCACCACCACTTCGCCGCCCTCGGTGGCTGTGAGTGTCACCGCCACAGGACTGGCCTGGTACAGATTCAGCCGCGACAGCGCAAGCCTGGACGCCTCCTCCGTCGTCACCGGCCGCTCGGCGGCGGCGTCGTCGGAGAAGGTCCGGTAGGCGGCCAGGCCGCCGACTGCGACACCGCACGCCGTGATCGCGATCAGTGTTCTCCACCAGAGGGCCCGACGCGGCGTACGGCCGTCGGTCTTTGTCTTCCGAGCCATGCGGTCGCCTTCTCTCGTCGGTCGGTCACACTGGTGGGGGGGTTCGCGACCCGCTGGTCCGCGACCCCCCCCAGTCCGGCCCGGAGGGTCACCGGTGCCGGTCGCCCCGCTTCGGGGCTAGCGGTGCTGTGCCCTTCGCCTGCGCATCAGTACGACCAGAGCCCCGCCGAGGGCGGTAAGCGCGGCGCAGCCGGCCAGGGCCAGCAAAACCGCCTGGCTCATGCCGGTGGACGCCAGGCCCGAGTTGGACGCGTGGCCCGGTGCACCCGGTACACCCGGTGCGCCTGGAGCCCCCGGCGAACCCGGTTTGCCCGGTGTGTCCGGTGCCGACGTCGTCGGCGTCGGCGTCGGCGTCGGCGTCGGCGTCGGCGTCGGCGTCGGCGTCGGCGTCGGCGTGGGGCCAGGCAGCCGCTGGTTGACCGCGGTCACCGAGACCCCCTCGTCGAGGTTGTCGGAGGTCAGCACCAGCGGCCCGAACACCGCCACGTCGGGTACGGCGTACCCTTCGGGCGGGCTGACCTCCTGCCAGTAGTACGTCCCCTGCGCGCCGGCGCCCTGGCAGATGCCGTCGGTCCCGGTCAGGCAGGGTTTGTCGACCGGCGTGTCCGGCTCCGTCCCGGTGGCCTGCAAGCCGTCGGAACCATTCGTCTCCTTCCACAGCTGGAACTTTGCCTTCGCCAGCGGCTTGCCGTCCTGGTCGTGCTTGACCAGGCGCAGCACTCCTTCCTGTTGCCGGAAGCCGAAGTCGTAGGTGTGGTCGTTCTCTCCCGGCCCGCCGGTGGTCAGCGCCCGCTCCGGGAACTTCGCGTCGCGCGGGACGATGCCCTTGGAGTCGATGAAGTGGTTGTCGCCGACATCCGCGTCCGTAGGCACCCACTGGTAGAGCGGGCCGTCCTTGGCGTAGTCGGCCGGATTGTCGAGGCGGATGGTGTATTTGGTCCTCGGCTGGAGGCCTCCGGTGACATTGGAGTCGTCGAAGTAGTACTCGCCGCGCGCCGTCGTCTCGGTCGTTCCCACGAGCTTGCCCGACTCGTCGTACAGGTTGACGGTCGCGCCCGCGACCGGGCGCTGGCCCGGGCTCTGGATGCCCTTGCGCTCGGGGTCGTACCAGACCCGGTTGCCGATCTGGAGCGGGGCCTGGTCACAGAGCACCTCCAGGTCGCCCATCGAGGCACCCTTGCCGAACGGGGCTACGGTCCCTGGCGGGTTGAGGCGCAGGCCGAACTCCGGGTCCTGCGTGCCATCGCGCTGGAGGAACGACGTGCCGTACCCGAGGGCGGTGTGGTTGGGGTCGAAAGCGGAGGTCGCGATGGTGTTCTCGGCCTTGGAGAGCGCCATGCCGGCGAAGGCCGTGTTGCGGTGACCACCCCAGCTGGTGTCGAAGAACCGCGTGCCCCGAGGGGACAGCCCGCAGCCGTTGTTGGTGTCCATCACATACATGCCGTCCGCCGGGCAGGCCTTGTTCAGGTCACCGCCCGACATGACGAGGGCGGCGGAGTTCGGCGTGGGACCGGCTGGCGCGCGGTCGCCGAAGCGGTCGCGGAAGGCCAGCAGCATCGAGCCGTCGGCCTCGAAGGCGATCTCGCCCAACTCCGGTTCGGGGTTGGCGATGGTGGAATTGCCGCACGGCCGTCCGTTCTGCGAGACCGGGTAGGTGCTCGTCCACGGGTACCAGCCCGCGCCGTCGCACGGGCCGGCGCCGACCGTCGAGCCGCGCGGGTAGTCCAGCGGCTGGTTCAGCACGGCCTCCTGGAAGGCGCCGGTGCCCAGGTCGAAGGGCAGAACCACCGCGCGCAGGTCCGAACCCTTCCCGGTGGACTCGCCGGAGCAGACCCCGCCGAGGTAGCCGGTGCCGTCCTGCATCCCCAGGCCGAAGGGGCGCCAGTCCCCGGCCGCCGGGCAGCCCGGGTCCGGGATCGCGTAGACGGCCTTCGGCGCCGCCGCGGTCGCCACCGTGGCGTCATAGCGGTAGAGCTTGCGGTTGTTGAGGTTGACGACGAACAGGTCCTTGCCGTCATCGGTGATCTTGATGCCGCCCAGACTCTCCTTGCCGGGCACGGCAAGGAACGCATCGTCGGTACCCGGGCCGTGCGCCGTCGTCCCCGCGTCCGGGACGACGGTGAACAGGGAGGTCTTCTTCCGCGCGGGGTCGGTCACATAGATCCCCCCGGCGTCACCCGGACCGTAGTCCGTGGTGCGCTTGGCCAGCGCCGAGGAGAACACCCGTTTGTCGGCCTTGTTCCACGCGATGCCGAACAGCGTGCCGGTCTCGGCGTTGGTGGCGATGTTCGTGACGTTGACGTCGACGCCGTCCTGGCCGCGCGCGTCGTACGGGAAGGAGACCAGCGTGCGCTGGGTCGCGCCCTCGCGCGTTGCGGGCTGACAGGTCGTCATCAGCGGTGCGTTCTTCTGGCAGTAGTCACCCGGACTCCACAGCCCGGTGGTGTACGCCACGTTCTTGTCGCCGGAGAGGTCGACGAACTCCTCATTGCTGCTCAACTGGTTGGGCGCACCGTCCAGTCCCTGACGCGAGGCGAAGGCCGGAAACAGCACACCCGGCTTCGGATTCACCACCTGGACCCGGTACTTGCCGCTGGTGGTCCTGCCCTCCGTCGGAGTCAGTGTCACGGTGCCGTCGGCCGCCGTGACCCCCTCGATGCCGGTCCCGGCGTCGTCGGTGAGCGTCACCTTGACGCCCGCGATGCCCGGTTCCAGCGCGGGTGTCCACACGCCGCTGTTGTCCACGGCCCGGATCACCCGGACCGTCACCGATCCGTCCCCCGCCTGCGAGTGTGCCGCAGGCGCCACGGCTAACGAGCCGCTACCGATTCCCAAGGCGAGCGCGGCCAGGCAGCCAACGGTGCGGCGACCGAGCATGCCCGGTCTCCGCCGACGCTGCTCGGGCGCGGCTCCCTTTGCTTGTTCATTCGTAGATGTCATCTCCTGCTCTCAGCATTCAGAAGGGCCTGACGCCCTGCTCGTGGGGGAGTACATAGAGATGCGGAGAACCGCCTTGCCAGCGATCTTAGAAGGGCTTTGGGCAAGATCGTGGCGGAATGGCGAACTCGTCCGCCGCCGAAGTTTCGCGCAACGGCCTCCGCCCACAGCGCGGGCGGCACGCCGAAGGGCTGTCCCGCAATCCCTGGCGGGCACGCGACGACAGGGAGCCGGCCACAGTCATCTCCCCTCTCGATTCCGTTCAGCGAGCACTCGTCGAGAAACAGGTCCTTGCGTGTCACAGATCCGTGAGCTGCTCGGTCAATGGGATGACGGCGTCGCCACGGCCCGGCCCGGGTCACGGTGGTCCCTGGACGAAGGGTCGTTTCCTCATTGGACGGATTCGCCACAACACGGCGTCGGCCCGAGGACGAGGCCTCCCCCGCCGGACCGCCGACATCATCCCGACGCGCAGCACGTGCCACCCGCTCCGTCAGAAATTCCTATGCACATCCACGGTCCAGGCGCCTCCGCCGCCGGACCAGCAGGACGTCGCAGTGCTCCACCTCGGAGTACCTGGTCGGGACGTGTACCGGCAGTGCACCCAACACGTCCTGCACCAGGCCTGGTTCGGGGGCGACAAAGCGCACGGTGGCACCGTGCACGTGGGCCAGAATCTCGTACGGCCCGATCGCGTCGAGCGACTCGAAGCGCTCGAAGAGCGGGATCACGATGTCCATGCGCCGTATCCCAGCCAGGAGTTGATCCTCAGCTGTCTGCACGAGGCCGGCACCACGGTCGTCCGGAATGCCTGTTCGGAACCGATCACGCCGCGCAGGCTGTGGAGCGGCTTCCGTACCCGGACAGCGGATTCCCGCGAAATGAGAATCCGGGGTCGGCGGGTAGCGTGGACGAGCAGGCGCGGTGGTGGGCCGGCACTCCCGGTCATGGGAAGCGACGCTGATGCCGTCGACCACCGCCGCGGCCGTTCGATCGGACGGCCGCGGCGGTGACATGAATGACCAACCCGGCGTCGCCCGGCACCCGAGCCGATCACCGGACCAGAGCGAATCGCCCGCCTGTACATGCGCCGACACGACCAGCTCGGCGGAGTCCTCCACCAGTACCTGCACGCCGCTTGAACCGCATGGATGAGGTCATCGGCAGGCGCACTGTCGATGTTCGGTTCCACACCGCGGTCGGAACCCGGCGCCGCACCGCCGCCTCCGCACCCCGCCGAGCAGCCGGGCCCGCTGCTCGGGATCGCCTGCGAGTTCCGCTCCTACCAGCGCCATTGCCGCAGCCCCGTCGAGCACCGCCGCGTCGGCGGAGGGCGACGCTCCGTGCTCCGCGAACTCGGCCGTATGGTGGGCGGCGCCGCCGACCTCGTAACCGATGGTCGGATGGATGGCCGGCAGCACCTGCGAGACGTTGCCCATGTCGGTCGACGCGATGTGCTCACCTGCGCGCGACACCGCGGTCCGCCCCCGGGCCCTGAGCGCCCGGAGATAAGCGTCGGTCATGAACCTGTCCTGCAGCAGGTCGGCGAACTCCTCCCCGCACGGGGTGATCTCCAGCGTCGTACCACTGGCGAGCGCGCCGGCCTCCAGGCAGGCCCGGACCCGGGCCTGCGCCCGGCGGAGCTGGGCCACCGAGCCGGCCCGGATCTCCACCGCCGCTTGCGTGTTCGCGGGAATGACGTTGGGTGCCCGCCCACCCTCGGTGACGATGAAAGAGACGACCAGCCCCGGCTCGAGCTGCTGCCGCAGCAGCCCGACCGCGTGGTAAGCCACCGAGATCGCGTCGAGCGCGTTCGCGCCCTCCCACGGCGCGGTCGCGGCGTGCGAGGGCCGGCCGGTGTAGTCCGCGGTCCACTGGGCCATCGCCAGCGACGAGCCGTCGACCTCGTCCTGCCCGCCGGCGTGGACCATCATCGCCGCAGCGACATCGTCGAAAACCCCGGCCCGCAGGAGAATCGCCTTGCCGCCCCCGGCCTCCTCCGCAGGCGTTCCGATGAGTTTGACGCGGATGCCCAGCTCGTCGGCGACCGCGGCCAGTGCCAGCGCGCCGCCGACCGCCGCGGCGCCGTTGACATTGTGCCCGCACGCGTGCCCGATCTCGGGCAGCGCGTCGTACTCGGCGCAGAAGCCGATCGTCAGGTCGCCGGTCCCCCGCGTGGCGGTGAACGCCGTGTCCAGAGCACCGACCCCCTGCTCGACGGCGAAGCCTCCGGCTGCCACGACGTCGACGATCTTGGCGCAGGACCGATGCTCCGCGAATGCCTCTTCCGGTTCTCGGTACAGGCTGTGGCTGAGCTCGACGAGCCTGTCGGCCCAGCGATCGACTGCAGTCGCGATCGCGGTCGCGATGTCGGCCGGCACGGCGGTGCGTTCGGCGCTCACCGATACTCATCTCGCTTGCGGTAGCACAGACCCAGTCCCGCACCGGTGAGCGCGACGCCGGCGCACACCGACCACAGCCAGGTGTACGCGTGCATGGTGACGCCGGCCGAGGTCTGGTGGGCCGCCATGATGGCGCCCACGACGGACGCGCCGATCGCCGCGCCGAACGACAACGCGAGCTCGTTGATGCCCGCCGCCATGGCGGTGTCCTTCTCCGGGACGCACTCGACGCACAACGCGCGGGTCGAGGCCTGGTAGCCACCGAAGCCGACGCCGAGCAGCGCGATCGCGGCGAGATACTGCGGCGCCGTGTGGTGCCACGCCAGCAGGCTCAGGAACGACGCGGCGATGACGATGCCGGAGAGCGCGAGCGTCTGACGCTCGCCGAACCTGCGCAGCAGCGCAGCGGTGGAGAGGGAACTGCCGAGAGCGAAGACATTGAGCGCGAGCGCGATCAGCGCGATCGCTTGCGGCCCGTAGGCCAGCCCGAACCCGGCCTTGTCGGGTGAGGAGCCCAGGAAGACGGCGTTCGCGCCGAAGAAACCGATGGTTGAGAACGCCAGGCAGAACGTGACCCCTGAGACGATGGCTACGGGCGGATTGGTCAGCATCCGCAGATTGACGAGCGGGGTCGCCGCCCGCGCCTCGATGGCGATCCAGGCAGCCAGGGCGAGCAGGCCTCCGGCCAGCGAGCCGACGGTGCGGGCCGAGGTCCAGCCCCAGCTGTTGCCGAGCGAGAGCGCGGACACCACGCCGACGAGGCCGAGTGTCAGCAGCGCGAACGCCCGGAGCGGCAGGCGCTCCCTGGTGCGCGGAGCCCCGTCCGGGAGCAGCAGGCCGGCGATCACGGCCAGGACCGCGACCGGCACCGCAACCCACAGGCCCAAGGCCGCAGAGTGCTCGCTGAGCGAGCCCGAGATGACACCACCGGCGCCCACCGAGGCGGTCAGCACGCCGACGAGGAGGCCGACTCCGGAGCGGCGGTGCTCCGGTGCCCGGTACCGCATGATGCCGATGAGCAGCGGCATGAAGCCGACAACGGCGGCCTGGAGCACGACGCCGACGCAGATGGTGAGCAGGCTCGGCCAGGCCGCCATCAGTAGCGAGCCGACCGCGACAAGCGCGATGGAGACCCGTAGGAAGCGGCGGTAGCCGTATGTGTCGCCGAGCTTGGCGAGGAGTGGTGTCCACACGGCGAAGGCGAGCTGGGACAACAGGTAGATCCGAGTCTGTCCCGCATCGGTGATCTGCAGGGCGCTGCCCAGCGAGGGCAGCAGTGGTGTGAGGTAGCCCTGGGTCACGCCGCTCAGGAGCTCCACGAGGGCCATCGAGCCCAGGAGCACCTTTGCAGGAAGGTGCCGCTGCGCGACTGCCTGCTCCAACGGTGGTGACTGTGTCCGCATCATTGACCTCGACTTCGATGGCGCTTGGAAACCTGGCTGTACGGGCAGCCCGCCCCACCACTGTGGGTGACTTGCATCACCAAACTCGTCAGCCTGCCCATATTTGACGCACAGGGGCGTCAAGCTGCCCGATATGAACGCCAATCCGGGATCAGAACTCGACATCGCGATCATCGACGCGCTCCAGCTCAACCCGCGCGCCGACTGGGCGGCGCTGGCCGGGGCGCTGCGGCACACGCCGAAGACGTTGGCCAGAAGGTGGAGCGCACTGTCCACGTGCGGCCTGGCATGGATTGCGATCGGCCCGGGTCCCGCGTTCGTGCGCTACGGGTGCGCGGCGTTCCTGGTCGTCAGCTGCCGGCCGCAGGCCAAACACGACGTCGCCGCAGCACTGATCGCCGAGCCCGCCCTGGTCTCGGTGTCCGCGACGTCGGGCGAGGCGGACTTCCTGGTCGACGCCTTCGCACCGAGCCTCGACGACCTGGCCCGGGTGCTGAGTGAGCGGATCGAGACGATCGAAGGGATCGTCTCTGTGACAACGCTCGTCGTGCTGGCGACCTATCGGGAGGGGTCGCGGTGGCGGGTGCAGGCGCTGGACTTGCAGCAGTCCGCCCTGCTGACACGGCCGCAGGCCGGGGCGCCCCGCAGGGCGGGTCCTGCGCTCGACGATCTCGACCGCCTTCTGCTCGACGTGCTGTTGAGTGACGGGCGGCAGCCCTGGACGGACCTCGCAGACCGGTGCGGGACGACCGGACCCACTGCTCGGCGCCGCGTGGGAAAGATGATCGATTCCGGCCGGATCGCCCTGCGCTGTGAAGGCGCGAACGCCATCGTCGGGCCTGTCGTCCCGACCACGTTCATGATCGCGGTGAGGCCGGACGAGGTGAACCGGGTCGGCGAGGTGCTCGGCACACATCCGAGGTGCCGGATCCTGGAGGCGATCACCGGGCCCTCGAACATGCTGCTGACGATGTGGTTCCGCAGTACCGCGGAGATCGCGCCCTTCGAGGCCGCGCTGGTCCGCGAGCTCCCGTCCATTGCCATCGCGGACCGATACGTCAGCTTCCGGACGTACAAGCGGGGAGGTCACATCCTCGACGCGGAGGGCCGGAGCACCGCGGTGATCCCGCTGGCGCCGATCTTTGCCGGGCCGAATTGACCCAGTGACGGGCGGTGCCTGGGGGCGCCCTCTCGGGTGGCACGACGGAGCGGAATGGTCCGCCGCGACGTGGGTCGATGCACGGCGTGAGGCAGCGGGCTGCCGCTACGGAACGTTCCAGGCGGCGATGAAGGGCTGCCCGTCCTCGGTGGCCAGGAAGCTGAGCGTGCCTGGATGCGGGTGGCCGAGCAGCCGGCCGGCGGACGCGTCGAGGCCGAGCCAGCGCACGGTGAGCACGCGCCCCAGATGACCGTGGGCGACGATGGCGACGTCGCCATCGTCCAACAGTGGCCGGATCCGGTCCAGCACCGCGTCCGTGCGCGCGGCCACCTGTGGGAGCCCCTCGCCAGGATGGGCTGCGTCGCCGGGAATCACGCCGTCCCGCCACAGGTCCCAACCAGGCGTTGTCTCCAGGATCTGCGCCGCGGTCAGGCCCTCATACCCTCCGTAGTCCCACTCCATCAGGTCGGGATCGGGCTGGACGCCGGTCAGGCCGGCCAACTCGGCCGTCCGCATGGCGCGGCTCAGCGGGCTGCTGAACACGGCGACCAGATGGCGTTGGGCAAGCCTCGGAGCCAGCGACTTGGCCGCGGCCTCGCCCGCGTCAGTCAGCGGGATGTCGGTGCGGCCGGCGTGTTGGCCCGACAGGCTCCATTCGGTCTGGCCATGCCTGATCAATATCAGTTCACCCATGGCTGCACACGATATCTGAGCCTTCGCCTTCGCCTTCGACGAGTTCGGCCCGCTCGGCATCCGTCCGACCGCCGGCTCCTGCTGGGCAAAGCAAGGCAAGCCGGACCGGCTCCCGGCGACTTACCGCCGAACCCACGGAATCGCCTACTTCCACGGCTGCTGCTCGGCGAATCACCCGGCAGAATGGGCAACTTGGTCACTCCAGGTGCGCAACCGAAGCGATGTCCACGACGGGCAGGTCATTGTGGTGAACGCGCAGGAGGGGAAGCCGTGCTGCATCACATCGACCGGCACCGCATCGTCACCGATCAAGGTACGCAGCAAGTCCACGGTGACCCCGCCATGCCCCAGGACAACGACACGAAAGTCAGCACAGAACCAGCACCGGAAGAAGACGTGCTGGGCGTGGCCGGGAAATCAGGCTGAACTCGGCCCTGATCGCGGCGCCCTCGCGTCCGAATGCCCATCACTGAACGTAGCCATAGGCGCAGAGCCAACCATTCAGTCGGGTCATCCTGACGTCGCCTGGGACAATCAGGCGACTTGTTCGGAGTCCTGCAAAGTCCAGCGATCGTGCGGGGTTAGGGGGTTCCCACTGGGTCGCCGTGGGTAACCTCAGGCGTCCTGCGGGTACCAGCGCAGTTCCACGGTGTTGCCGTCCGGGTGCTGCACATAGAGGGAGACCGCCGTGCCCTGCGCTCCGAAGCTCTGGCCGGGACCGTCCAGCACCGCCTCTTCTGTCCGGCCAGGGTGCGGCAGTTGTGACGCCTGCCTCCGCGCTGGACAATGGAGGCATCCGGCGATGAGGCTCGCCGTAAGCGCGCCACCGCAGCGCCGATGGCCTGTACGTGATCCCGTTTTTCTGGCATTACGGGAGGTGGGGGCAGTGCCTTGTGTCACCGTCGCAGTCGAATCGACACCTGTCACCCTCACGCCACATGACGTCGTCGATGCCGAACGGACGCTTCTACGGTGGAGGGAACGGGCGGTGCAATGGGCGTGTCTTCCCTCGAAACCGGCCCCGGAGAAGTTCAGTCGCGGGGCCGCTGACGCGCTGGCGGCCGACCTCGACACTCCGGCCGTTCTCGATCTGCTACTCCGCGCCGAGGCGGCCGTCGGCATGCCCGAGGGTGCGAAGTTCAAGACCTTCGCCTCTCTGGACCGGATACTCGGCCTGGAACTCATACGCGCGATCGGGCGCGTTCCACTGTCTGAAGCGGGGTGAGACCGTGCCCGGGTTCGTTCCGGCCCGACTGATCGTGCTTCGGCACGCCAAGTCAGCCTGGCCGGACGGTGTACCCGATCAGGAACGCCCGCTCGCGGGCCGGGGCCGCCGGGACGCCCCCGCGGCCGGACGCTGGTTGCACGAGGCACACTGTGTGCCCGACCTGGTCATCTGCTCGACCGCCCGGCGTACCCGGCAGACGTGGGATCTGGTCGCGGCCCAGTTGGACGCGTCGCCGGAGGTGGTGTTCGAGCCGCGGGCGTATGAGGCGAGCGCGTCCGCCCTGGTCGCCGTCGTGCGCGAAGTCCCGGAGCGGTGGCGGACCGTGTTGCTGATAGGCCACCAGCCCGGCGTGCAGGACGTGGTCCTGTCCCTGGTGGGAGGCGGGGACGACGAGGCACTTGCGCGAGCCCGCGAGAAGTTCCCGACCTCCGCTGTCGCGGTACTGGAGCTGCCGGGCACATGGGCCCAGCTCGCCCCGGGCACGGCGACGCTCGCTGATTTCGCCGTCCCCCGCGGCTTCGCCGCCACGCCTTGAGGACTCCCGCCTCCCGCCCCCAGCAGCCCGAACAGCAGGACGCCGACGACGATGCCGGTCTGGTCGTCTCGACCTGGAGGACGCCGCCGCCGACAAGGACGTGGCGCGCGATGCTGGCGCAGGCGGAACGGACGGGCATCGCTCGCTGAGAGCGGCGGGGGCGGATCCTCGTCCGCCCCGAGGATCCGCCTCCCGTACTCACGGTGTGACGAGGGCCTGGCATCGGACACCACGCTCACTGCCCGCCGTCACGAATCACCACGACCGGACAGGCAGCGTGCTGAGTGCAGTGATGGGCGGCCGATCCCAGCATGAGTCCCGCAAAGCCTCCGAGGCCTCGGCTGCCGACCACGAGCAAGGAGGCGTCACGGGCCGCGTCGAGCAGCACACTGGCGGGAGTGCCGTAACACGACAACGATGCGCCCTGTCTCTCCCGACTGGTCAGCCATGGTCCCTCCTCGGCTCGACGGTTGCGGCGGCCGCACCGGGGCCGCGGCCCGGCCGCCTACGGGCTTGGCCTCCAGCCTCACGCCGAGCGCAGCCACGAGTCGCTGAGCCAACCGGGCGAGCGGGAAGCCTCGCAGGTGACTGCGGGCATGGCCGAGGGCCCACCGCCGTGGCGACTCAGTGGAGGAAGCACCGAAATGTCCCTCAATGCCGAGTCCCGCTCACCGTGCATCGTGGTCGCAGGTGTCTCCGGGACCGGCAAGGCGACAGTAGCCCGCCTGCTGGCCGACCGGCTGGGCATCCCTTTCGCGGAGGCGGACGGCTTCCACCCGCCGGCCAACATCGCCAAAGTGTCGGTCGGCGTCCCACTCGACGCCGACCCCTGACGCGATTACCGATACGGCCATGGGCCCCCTGTCCGGGCCGGCCGGAGAAGCTCGCGAATGATCTGCTCCTCCACGCCGCAACGGCGCAGCAGGCGGCCTTCGGCTGAGCATGTGCTCCGACCAAGGAACACACCAGCACATTCCTGTTCCCGGCCGGCCGTACTCGGTGATCTGCGCGCTGGAAACGGGCCGCAGTTCATGGACCGCACCACCGGACGCGCTGCATCTGGCCCCTGGTGACGACGCCGCGAGCATCACCGCCGGGCAGATGCGTGAGCCAACCTGCCCGAGTGCTACTGGTCAGTGTCGGGAAGGGTCGGTTCATCCTGTGGTGCCAGGCCCATGTGGATGGCCAGGGCCGTGGCGAGGGAGGCGATGGTGGGATGCTGCCAGATGAAGTTGCCGGCGAGGCGGACGGCGAGGTCGTTACCGAGGCGAATGCGCAGCTCGGTGGCCAGGAGAGAATCGAAGCCGAGGGATTTGAGGGGGGTGTGCGGGTCCAGCGTGCTGCTACCGGTACGCAGGATCGCGCGAATGTGGTCGGCCAGGTAGCGCTCCAGGGCCGTCTGGCGAGCGATGCCGGCAGGCAGGGTCTCGAGGCGGGCGCGAATGTTCGCGGCGCCGCCCGCGGAGTGCTTCGCGGCGTCGACACCGTCCGTGGCGGGTTCGGCGCCGTCGCCCGGAGCCGGAGCGAGGAGGGCGAAGAGGCTGGAGTGCGCGGCCGCGCCGGGGATCCAGGTCTGAGGCGGGCCGGGGATCACGGCTGTCTGGGCCCGTTGGTGGGTGAGGAGGGAGTGCAAGGCCTCCAGGCCCTTGCGGGTGGGGATCGTCTCGTAGCCGCGCTCGGCGAAGTCGACGGCCTGCCCCGTTTCGCCCCAGGGACCCCAGTCGACGGCCAGCGTGCGCAGTCCGCTGCGGGTGCGCCAGGTGGCGAAGGCGTCGAGCCAAGCATTGGCCGCCGCGTAGGTTCCCTGTCCGGCGTTGCCCAGCAGGGAACTCATCGACGAGTACAGGACGAACCAGTCCAGTGAGTGGTCCATGACGGCCCGGTGCAGGTTCCAGGCACCCGTGACCTTCGGGGCCCATACCCGTTTGAGCTGGTGGTCGCGGACGGTGGTCAGCGCGGCATCGTCGAGGACCATGGCGCAGTGCACGATCCCGCGCAAGGGCATACCCCCCTTGGTGGCCGCCGCGACCAGTCTTTCGGCGGTGCCGGTCCGGGAGATGTCACCGAGGACGACCGTGGTGCCGACGGTGAGGTTGTTGACGGTTCGTGCGGCTTCGAGCGACGCGGGTCGGCGGCCGTTGAGGATGATGCGGCCGGCTCCCTGCTCAGCCAGCCAGCGGGCGGTGGCCAGTCCCAGACCTCCCAGACCGCCGGTGATGATGTAGGCCCCGTCGGCGCGGACGACGGGTGGGCCGTCCGGCATGACGGCGATGGCCTCTCCCCGGTCGGGGACGGTCAGCACGATCTTGCCGATGTGCCCGGCACGGGCCATCAGGTGGAAGACGTCGGCTGCACGATCGAGCGGATACTCGGTGCACAGGAGCGGTTTGAGCCGCTTGGCGGCGATGTGGTCCATGACCTCGCGCAATACCGTGGCGAACAACTCCGGGCGCCGCTGCTGCAGTTCGATGAGGTCGACGGTACTGAAGGTGATGTTGTGGCGCAGCGGGGCGAGTCCGAGGGCGGCGTCGGCCATGATGTCGCGTACGCCGAGCTCGATGAACCGACCGAACGGGCGCAGGCTTTCGAGCCCGGCGCGGACGGCAGGGCCGGCCAGGGCGTTGAGGACGACGTCGACCCCCTGCCCGTCGGTGGCTTGGCGGGTCTGTTCGGCGAAGTCCAGGGTGCGCGAGTCCATGACGCAGCGGATCCCCATGCCGCGCAGGTGGTTCCGTTTCTCCTCGGTGCCGGCCGTCGCCAGGACGTCCGCGCCCAGGAGTCGGGCGACGGCGATCGCAGCCAGGCCGGTGCCTCCGGTGGCGGAGTGAATCAGTACGCGTTCGCCCGGGGCGAGCTGTGCGACGTGCCGCAAGGCGTACCAGGCGGTGAGGAACGCCGTGGGCAGTCCTGCCGCCGTGGCGGGCGCCAAGCCCTGCGGCACGGGGATGACGGCGGTGGCGGGGAGGGTGATGAAGGAACCGAAGGCGCCGCCTTCGAGCTGGACGGCAAGCACGGCGTCCCCGGGGCGGAGGTGGTCCACGCCGGGTCCCACGGCGCTGACCTCGCCCGCACACTCGAAGCCGATGCGGTAGCGGGTGGCCGGCTCCGAACCCAGCATGCCGAGGGAGGTCAGGACGTCGCGGAAGTTGAGGCCCGTGGCATCGACGCGCACTTCGACCTCGCCTTCGCCGGGACGGCGGCGGTCGGTCGCAGCCAGTTCCAGACTGTCGAGATCGCCGAGCCGTCCGACGCGCAGGCGGAACCCGTCCTGCCCGAACCGGACGGTTCGGGTGGCACGGGCGGTGCGTTCGGTGGGGGTGATGGGAGCGCGGTCGATGCGCGCAACGTATCGGGTGCCACCGCGCAGTGCGACCTCGTCTTCGGGCGCGTCGGCGAGGAGTTCGGCGGCCAGAGCACGCAGACCTTCCTCGCCGGGGTCGGTGTCGACGAGGGTGGGTCGCATGCGAGGCTGCTCGACGGCCATGACGCGTGCCACGCCGCGCACTGTGCTGTGAGCCGGGTGACCGGCCTCGTCCGCCGTGACGGCGCATGCGTGCCAGGTGACGGCATACAGGCGCCATGCTCCGCAGTGCTCCTCGGCGGCCTGAGCGAAGGCGAGCAGCCGCCGGGCCTGTTGCTGTGCGCCCTGGACGGGGTCGGTGTCGGGGGCCGACGGTGTGCCGGACAGCAGGACTACGGCGCGCCAGGGGTCCGTTCCGGTGGCCAGGTACCGGCCGAACGTGTCGGTCAGGGTTACGAGTTCCTCCCCGTCCGACGGGCATTCCCGCGCCTCGCACCGTGCACCGGCGGCACGCAGGAGCGCGGCCAGGCGTTCGGCCTGGCCGTCGCCCTCGTCCACGACGAGCCAGTTCCCGGGCGGGGTCAAAGCGGTGCCGGGAGGGGGGACGTGGTACCAGCCGAGTTCCATGAACCACTGGTCGACGGCGGTGCTGTCGGCGGGTTCGTGGCGGCTGAACCGCACGCCGTCGAGCGCGAGGACGGGCCGGCCGTGGGCGTCCAGGACACGGACGTCTCCGACGAGCGTCGTGTCGCTCTTCTCGGTGACGCGCGCGTGGGCGTGGACGGCCTGCGCGGGGTCGCCGAGGATCCGCAGGGTGCGGACCTGGACCGGCAGGATCGGTGCGGGCGCGCTTTCGAGGCCGACTCCTGCGACCAGCAATTGCAGACACAGGTCGAGGAGGACGGGGTGGACGCTGAGGGCGGGTTCGGGGGTGCGGGCAGTGGACGGCAGCTGGATGTCGGCCCAGAAGCTGTCCCGGCGGCTCGTAGTACGCAGAGTGGTGATGCCGGTGAAGGCGGGGCCGTGCTCAAGTCCGCAGGCGCGCAGCCTGGCATAGAGCCTGGCGGGATCGAGGGGTACGGGGTGCCTGTGGCCGAGGCCGGGCAGGGATGTGGCACGGGTGTCGTGGGGTGCGAGTACGCGGCGGGCGAGGGCCGTGGTGTGCAGTTGCCAGGAGCCGTCCGGGTTGCGGGAGTGGATCTCGCAGGCGGCCTGCTCGCCGGTGGTGAGCGTGACGGTGGTGCTCATCTCGGTGTCGTCGTTCAGTCGCAGCAGGTCATGGAAGGTGATGTCGGTGAGGCCGATGTCCGTGGCCGCACCGGTGAGTGCTGTGCGGGCCGTGGTGTGGAGAAGGGCGCAGAAGCCGGCGCCGGGGAGGACGGAGGTGCCGTGGACGTGATGGTCGTCGAGCCAGGGCAGATGGCGGGCAGGAGCGGTGGCGTGCCAGGTGTGGCGGATCTGGTCGCCAGGGATCTCGGTGTGCCGGCCGGGCAGGGCATCCGCGCCGTCCGACGGTGCCTGGCCGGCGGCCCAGTGGCGAGTGCGATCGAAGGTGATGGTGGGGGCGTCGGCCAAGCCGCCGTCGCCGTACAAGAGGGCCCAGTCGACGGTACCGCCGTTGCAGTGAAGGGTTGCCAGCTGGGTTCGGAAGGTGGTGGGTTCGTCCTGCGCGCGACGCAGGGTGGGCAGAACCACCGCATCGGGGACCAGTTCGGCCAGACTGCCGGTGAGGGACTGGGTGACCACGGGATGGGGTGAGATCTCGATGTAGACCTGGTGGCGGTCCAGGGCGGCGGCAGCGACGGCAGGATGGAAGCGGACGGGGCGGCGCAGGTTGTCGCACCAGTAGGCGGCATCGAGGAGGGGGCTGTGCCGCGGATCCTCGGCCACGGTGGAGTAGAAGGGGATACGAGGTGGACGGGGAGCCAGACCAGAGAGGGCCTGGTGGAGGTCGGTCAGGAGCGGGTCGACGTGAGGGCTGTGGGAGGCGACGTCGACGGCGATGGGCACGGCGGGGATCCCGCGCTGGTCCCATAGGCTGATCAATTGGGCGATCTGGTCGGCGTCGCCGGAGATGATGGTGGTGTCAGGTGCGGCCAGGACCGCCACGGACACGGCGTCGGCCCCGACGTCGACAAGGGCGGCCTCCACCGTGGCCTGATCCAGGTCGACGCTGGCCATCGCTCCCGTCCCGGCGATCCGCTCCAGCAATGCCGAGCGACGGCAGATGACGCGGACACCGTCGGCGAGGGTGAGGGCTCCGGCCACGACTGCGGCCGCGGCTTCTCCCATGGAATGGCCGATGACGGCGGCGGGTCGGACGCCGTGTGCCTGCCAGGCCGCGGCCAGGGCGATCTGCAGGGCGAAGAGGACCGGTTGAATGCGCGGGCATCCGGTGACGGGTTCGCCGGCCCGGATCAGCTCCAGGGCGGAGAAGCCCGCTTCCTTGCGGATGAGCGCGTCCACGTCGGTCAGAGCCTTGGCGAAGGCCTCGTTCTGGGCGAGGAGTTCGCGGCCCATGCCGGGCCATTGGGAGCCCTGGCCGGAGAACACCCATACGGGCTTGCGAGGGGCGGTGACATCGGCTGCGCCTGAGATGAGGGCCGGATGCGGCAGGCCGTCGGCGAACAGTCGGAGCGCATCGACGGTGTCAGCGCGGGAACGGGCGACGACCGCGAGGCGTCCTCGGCCGGGGCTGCGGCGCAGGGCCAGGGTGTGGGCGACGTCCCGCAGCGGGACGGTGGCACCGTCCGCGTCCAGCCAGTCGACCAGACGGCGGGCGGCAGTCGGCAGGGCCCGGTGGGATCCGGCCGCGACCAGGATCACTTCGGGCGGTGCGGTCCGGGGCCGCCGGGGGGCGGGCAGGCGGGCACGACGGCTGGGCTTCGGAGGCTGCTGGAGGATCACATGGGCGTTGGTGCCGGAGAAGCCGAACGAGGAGACCGCGGCCAGCCTGACCGGCTGCTTGCCGGGCCATGGGGTGCATGTGACCGGGACGAAGAAGCGGGTGCCGTTCGCGGTAATGGCCGGGTTCCACCGCGTGAAGTGCAGGTTGGGAGGAATGATCCCGTGCTGGAGGCACAGCACGGTCTTGATCAGTCCGGTGATGCCTGCGGCGGGCTCCAAGTGGCCGAGGACGGTCTTGACCGAGCCCAGGGCGCATGGGGAGAGGCCGTTGCCGTACACGGCGGCCAGGCTGGCGAACTCGACGGGGTCACCGACGGGGGTGCCCGTGCCGTGGGCTTCGACCAGCGAAATCCGGGCCGGGTCGGCATCGGCCCGGTCCAGTGCCGTGCGGTAGAGGGCCTGTTGGGCGGTGAGGGACGGGGCGGCGAGGCCGTCGGAGCGGCCATCCTGGTTCACGGCCGATCCGCGGACGACGGCGAGGATGCGGTCGCCGTCCCTGCGGGCATCGGCCAGGCGCTTGAGGACGACGACGCCGCAGCCCTCGCCGCGGACGAATCCGTCTGCGGCGGCGTCGAAGGTGTGGCAGCGCCCGGTCGGGGACAGCATGCCCATCCTGGCGAAGGACCGGGTGACGCGCGGGGCGAGCATGAGAGTGACGCCGGCGGCCAGGGACAGGTCGCACTCCTCACGGTGCAGTGCCTCGCAGGCCAGGTGGAAAGCAACCAGAGAGGACGAGCATGCGGTGTCGAGGGTGATGCTGGGGCCGTGCAGGCCGAGGAGGTAGGAGACGCGACCGGCGGCGACGCAGTGCCCGTTCGTCAGGATGGACCCTTCGAGCTCCTGGGGGCGGCCGGCCAGTTGGTCCATGTAGTCGTTGTAGCTCAGGCCCGCGAAGACGCCTGTCGGAGAGCCGGTGAGACGGTCGGGTGGCAGTCCGGCATGTTCCAGGGCCTCCCAGACGACCTCCAGCAGCAACCGGTGCTGGGGATCGAGTACGTCGGCCTCGCGACCGGAGACCCCGAAAAAGTCCGCGTCGAACCGCGAGACGTCCTTCAGGTAGCCGCCTCGGCGGAAGGCTGGTTGCGCGTCGGCCGACGGTCCGTGCCCCGGGTTCGTCATCTCGCGGCCGGGTGGAGGAGCGCCCACCGCTTCTCGGCCCGCCATCAGCAGACGCCATAACGCGGCCGGGGAGTCGGCGTCTCCGGGGAGCCGGCAGCCCATGCCGATGACGGCGATGGGCGCGTTCGCCGGGCGACGGGGATGACTGTTGTTGGCCACGGGAGTCTCCTTGTCGTTCGTGGGAAACGTGGGGGGATGTGTGGCGGCTTGGGGGAAGGGGTGTGCCGTGCGGCCGGCGGGGCAATGCGCACCGCAGTGCATGTGTGAGGGGGAGGACCCTCCGGACCAGGCCCGCGGGAAGCCCTGGGGAACCGCGGAGTGGGGCCCGGGTGGTCGCCGGCGTCGTGGCGACGACCCGTGAACAGGAAGGAGGCCGTCCAGCGAAGGGCGGCGGCTCAGACCTCGGGGCTTCCCAGCAGGATCGCGCTTTTCACGCCCCCGACCTGGTAGTTGAAGCTGAAGGCGTAGTCGAAGTCGAGGGGGCGGGATGCTGTCCCCGGAACCGGATCGAAGGTCAGATGGTCCGCCGGTTCCTCGCAGTTGGCAGTGGGACACACCTGACCGTGGTTCATCATGAGCAGGGTCAGAGCCACCCCGAGACAGCCTGCCGGGGCACCATTGTGGCCGAAGCAGCCCTCCTGCGAAGTCATGAGCAGGTCACGCGACGCAGGTCCGTACAGCTCCCTGATCGCGTTCGCCTCGAACGCCGTGACCACGACGTTGCCGTCGCTGCCACCATGGATGTAGGGCACCTGGGCGATCTCCCAGTTGTCACCGAGGCATCGCCGCACCGCAGAGACCAGTGCCACTCCGGTCTCGTCGCAGGCCAAGGGATTGGCCAGCCCGTCGCGGGTGGTGGCCTGCGACAGGACCTGCCCGTAGAGGCGGGCATCCCGACGGGAGGCGTGCTCCCTGCTCTCCATGATGACGGTCGCGGACCCCTCGCCATGGTTGATGCATTCGGCACGCCGGTCGTACGGACGCATCAGGGCGTCGAACGACGGCAGCAGGCTGGGCATGTCCTGGGACCGCATGGCGTCGTAAGTCCCCTGGGCCCCGCTCAGCAGGCGCTGGATGTTACGGATGAGCGTAACGCTGAAGACGTCGACCCCAGTCACCACGGCGACATCGACCTCACCGGCGGCGATCAAGCGCTTCGCGTTGCCGATCTGGAGGGCCGAGGATGCGCAGCCGCAGGAGACGGTGAAGTTGGCGCCCTTCGACCGAGTGAGCGCGCCCTGGACCAGCGCGACGTCCGAGGGGGTGACGGCCTGCTCTGCCGCGACGAACATCTCCAGCGCCTCCATGACCGGAAAGGTCACGGGGTCGGCCCTGAGGACGGCGAGATAGCTGTCGATGTTGGCGTCCACGCCGCCACGACCCACCAGAATGGCCGCCTCTTCCAGGTCGCGCTGGACTTCGAGGCCGGCATCCGCGCACGCCTGCGTCAGCGACACCAGTCCGAAGCGGTGGGCGTCCGTGTAGTGGCGTGAGAAGAACTCGGGAATGCCGGGCACACGTTCATCGAACGCGTCGTTCGGCAGATCCACGCTGCCGTAGTAGACGCCGTTCTTGATGAGGCAGGACGTTCCGGTGGATGCGACTCTCCAGAGATCGTCCGCGGTGAACACCGGAGACGCCGAGCCCGGAAGGCACAGCCCGATACCGGTGACCACGGCCTCCCGGGCCCGCCCTCCGGTCGGCCGCGTCACGAGTCACCCGCAGTTACCAATGGATTGATCATGGAATTTCCCCTTCGGAATCACAGGATGGGATTATGGGATCATTCGGCCACGTAAGTGCGGCGACACCAGCGATAGACAGGCAACTGCTCGCCCTCGTACAAGGAGTAGCAGCCCGAAAAATCGAAGTGTTCATAGGCGTTGCCACACAGGATCTTCACTTTGGGTTCGGCCTCCACGGACTCGACTTCCCATACGGCGGGAACGGGAACCCAGTCAGGGCCTCCGGAAAGCTTGACCCGAACAAATTCAGACAAATCCAACTCCGGTGTCAGTTGACGGGAATAGGGCAGCTGATCACACGTCATTCCCTGTTCTTTCTGTGGATGCGCGCTTCACCCCCCGGCGTTTCGTCTGGCGGCCAGATATAGAGCAATTTCGGGTTCTCGGCCGCGAGTGGGAATCAGGGAAATACGGGAAACAGGCACGAGGACTCCATGTGGCAGGCTCGGCACAGGGAATCGAGAAAGGCAGCGCCCGGCGCGATGACCTCACCATGCACTGAAAAGAGCCCTTTCTTTTCGGACATGCATGTACGCCTGCAGCATGACTGAGCGCCGCATCAGCTCGGAGAGAAGGCGTATGGCGACCTCGGTGACGCGGAATCGCGGGCCGAAAGCCCGGGCCGTGCGGAACACGCCGGCTGCGCCTGGAGAGGAACGAGCGGCTTGTCACCCCCGGGCCCGACCACTCACCGCCGCCACAGCGACGGTGAGTGGTCGGCCTGCACGTCGGGCTCCGAACCGGGTACCTGACGATTCGGCGGCGGCAGGATCGGCAGGGGCGGGAAGCCTGGTCACAGGCGCCCGCCTGTGCGCCGGTCAGGTCGCGTTGGCCAGCGCCTGGGTGATCGACGAATCGGTCGCCTGCTCGGAACTCAGAGCGGAACCGGAGGCTCCGAGCAGGTTGGACACGATGGCGGTCGCGTTGGCCCCGGAAGCCGTGAGGATGTTGGCCCCCACCACCGGCGACTGTCCGACGCAGTCGCCGAGCGCCGCGACGAGCGAGGTAGCGGTGGTCAGGTTGTTGGCGAAGGCGGTCCTGGTGTCGTTGGCCTGGTCGGCGGCGACGGCGGCGTTGTTGGACGCCTGTGCGGCCTGCAGATCACTGACACAGGGGGAGGCGGTCGCGGCGGCGGGGGCCGCCACGGCCAGGGGGGCGATGCCCACTACGGCACCCGCCGCCATGGCGGCGGTGACAGTGGCGGCGGCAAGACGAGAACGGATCATGCTGACACTCCCTGGAGATGACGTACGCACTCATTGGCAACGACGTCGGCGGAGCGGTACTTTTCTCCATCCAAGGGGAGGGCCTGCTCAGGGAACGAGAACACAACCTGATCGTCCGCGCACTTCACGTGCTGGGAGCGACGACAGGAACGGGTAGCAGTCACACCCCCGGGAAGGGATGGGCAACCCGCCGGTTCGTAATCCAGTAGTGGGGCACGAACGAGTGACATCTCAAGAGAGGTGACCCCCGAATCACTCGATCGGAGTACCGTGCGAAGTAGAAATCAAACGCAACAAAATTCACTGCCGGAACAGCAGTGTGCACACTGAACCGGTGGCTGCAACGCTCCCGAAATGCGGCCACCAGCGGAAACCGTGTGACGAGCTGCCGGAATCATGGGCCGACGCCTTGCGGCGGCGACGGCGCCTTCGGAATTACCCGCTGGAACGGCCCCCGCAACCCGTCCGACGCCGGGCGCTCATGAATGCCACCGCGGCAACGTCGAATGAGTCGGATGAGATGATCTGATGGTCGGCCACTCCATGCGCGGCCCTGAGCGACCAAAACCTCCGGACCGCCCGTTCGACCCTTTTTCAGACACGCGAGTGACCGAACATCTCATCATATCGACATGGGCCATTCGGGTATTATTCCCCTGTCACCCATTGCAGTCATATGCCAATTCAGCGGATAACGGTTGCATCCAACGGTGGGCCGCCCATCCTCTCGCGGGGCAGTGGCCGCCCAATCGATCAGGCGTCGGGATTCGTGCCGGCTGCTGAAGGATGGGCTACCGCAATGGGCACTTCGTGAGGGGAGTTGGATGCGTCAGTCGGCGTCGCCTGACGCCGGCTGACGCTTAGGATCCAGCGCCCGCTCAAGCGCGTCGCGGTGAGAAGGCGTGAACGCGGTGCTCCCAGACCACGACCAGCGGTGGCCGCGCTGCCGCCGGCCTTGGCCGCCAAGACGCCGACGCCGGGGGCAGAGATGTCCGGCTTGAGGGCGTAGTCGTTGTAGCGCGGGCCCATCGAGGAGAAGGACGCCCGCTTGTCGGCGGAGTCCACGGCCGCGACGGTCAGTGCCTCGTCGGCAGCGCCGGGGCCGCCGATCGCCGTCTCGGCTGCGTAGTTGCCGGCCGCGACGACGAACAGCGCGCCACTGTCCTCGGTGAGCCGGTTCACCGCCTGGCTCATCGGGTCGGTGCCATCGCTGGGCATCGAGGAGCCCAGACTCATACTGAGTGCCGATCCGGCCGGCCAGGTCGGGGTGGTTGAGGTCGGCGCCAGTGTCCAGCACGGCGACCTTGACGCCCGTGCCGTCATAGCCCTTGTCCCAGGCGGCGGGCGCGCCGATCTGCGCGGTGCTGTCCTTGAGGGTGGCCTTGACCCGGCCGTCCAGCCAGATCTTCGACAGCCCGTCACTCAGCTTGGGCGCGGTGGACTTCGCGGCGGACGCGGCGGGGGCGACCGAGGTCCACAGCTCACGGGCCTGCTTCTTCGCCGCCCGGACGGACGTGACGTTGATGGCCGGCAGCGACCGGACCTTCTTCGTCCCGGTGGGCGGCGCGGTCCGGGCGGACGGCGCGGCCGAGGAACGGTAGCCGAGGATCAGCGGGATGCCGTCGCTGTGCTTGTCGTCGTAGCCCTGCTCGAACAGGTCGGTGACGTTGAACAGCCGCCGGTCCAGCCGGCTCGCGGCCAGGTAGGGCAACGCCTCGTCCGGGAAAGTCATGCACCGGTCCTATCGGTCCGACACCTGCGGGGGAACAGCAGTCCGGTGGCACCAAAGCACCACGTCCCACATGTGCCAGCGCGGCCGACGTGCCACGGTACTTGCCCGGAGTGCGGTGCGCGGCGCCCTTTCCGGGGTGGCCTGGCGGCGTGGTCCCGATTGTTGCGGAGTCCGGCCGATGTCGACAGTCCCACGAGTTCGGAGCACCGTGATCACGTCTGACAGCGATGTGAGCAGCCTGGAACCACATGGCCGGAATCAGGCCTGCACTGACGTGCTGTGGAGCCAGCGGGCGAATCGCCGAGCCTGGGACGGCGGGTTGAGGCGGCGGATCCAGTCCACTTCCCGCTCCGGGTCGGAGTGGTCGGAGAGGGCGAAGACCACGACGGTGTCTTCGCCCCGGCCCAGGACGCCCTCGGTGACGAGCGCCTCCAGCGTCGCCACGCATGCCTCGTACACCATGGCGCGCCGCTGCAGCAGATCCGTGGTCGGGTCGGCTGCGGAGAGGGCGAGCAGGTGTTGGCTGAGACCGGTGAAGTGCTCGTGCCCGACGCCTTCCAGCGCCCATTCGGCCGGCGTCCACGTGTAGTACGCGGCGTCGTCCGGGTCACCGGCCTGTGCGGAGACGAGATGTGCTGGCGTGTTGACCGCGCAGCTGACTGTCATCGCGCCGGCGTCGGAGTACAGGGCGTAGCCGCAGTACTCCGGCTGCTCCATGGTATTGGCGAGCTCCGTGAAGGCCGCTCGCGCGGCGGGGAGCAGAGCTGCCAGTAACGAGTCGGGTTCCACGTCTTGGCCCCTTCCGTCGCTGTCTGTCTCGTCACTGCTGTTGTGTATCCACGGCGCAAAGGTAGACAGCCACCAGCAGTGGAGATGGCAGTGTCCCTCGGCGTCCAGGCGCTCAGAGCCAACCGCGGCGGCTGGCTTGGACGCCGAGCTGGAAGCGGGTCTGCGCGCCCAGGACTTCTTGGAGGCGGACGATGCGGCGTGCCACCGTCCGCTCGCTGACGCCGATCTCGCGGGCGATGGACTCGTCGGTGAGCCCGCCGCTGAGGTACGTGAGGAGCTGTCGAGCATCGTTGGTGGGGGCGGCGCCGAGGTCGTCCATGGGCTCGTCGGCGGCGGGGAGCGGAACGGCCATCTGCCAGTAGGACTCGAACACGCCGCCGTTGGTGGTGGCGCCGTCCCCGGCGTCGGGCCAGCGGTCGGAGCCGACTCCGACGATCGGACCGGCTCCTTCCTCCGAGGTGTGGGGCTACGACCTCGCCCACGATTGGCAGTGGGAGAAGGAGCGGCGTCTGGGGCCTTCGAATCCAAGGCGGAGGAGGGAGTCGGATGGGGTCTCCCCTGCTCGAACGCAGCTGAGAGCTTGGGGAAGGAGCGTCAGCGACTGACGACAACGCCGGAGGCGGAGGTCCCAGACGCCGCGACGCCGCTGACGATCGCGGGCGAGGTCGTTACTTGACGGCACCTGCGGTCAGACCACTGCGCCAGAAGCGCTGAAGGGCGACGAAGGCGATGAGCAGGGGAACCAGCGAGACGAACGCTCCGGTGATGGGGAGCATCGACGGGACGCCGTTGGCGAACTCCGAGCGCCACTGGACCAGGCCGACGGTGACCGGGAGCTTGGAGGCGTCGTTGATCATGAGGGCGGGCAGCAGGTAGTTGTTCCAGACGCTGACGAACTGGAACAGGAAGATCGTCACCAGGGCCGGGGCCATGACCGGAAGCGCGATACGGAAGAAGGTCCGCTGCTCACCGGCGCCGTCGATGCGCGCCGCCTCCAGCAGCTCGTCGGGGACGGACGCCGACGCGTAGACGCGCGAGAGGTAGACGCCGAAGGGGCTGACGAAGCTGGGGAGCAGAACGGCCCAGTAGGTGTCGGTGAGCTGCATCTTGGCCAGCATCAGGAACAGCGGCAGGGCGAACATCGGAGCCGGGATCAGCACCGAGGCCAGGACCACGTTGAAGATCGTCTCGCGGCCGCAGAACTTGTACTTGGCCAGGGCGAAGCCGGCCATGACCGACAGCAGTGTGCTGACCGCCGCGCCGACCAGGCTGTACAGCGCACTGTTGGCCAGCCAGGAGGAGAAGACCCCATCCTGGAAGGAGAAGACGCGGCGGAGGTTGCCGCCCAGGTCGAAGTGCGAGAACCACAGTGGGCTGCCCTGGTGGAGGTACCCCTCGCCCTTGGTCGCCGAGACGAACAGCCACCACAGCGGGATGAGGGTGTAGAGGGCCATCAGGCCGAGCAGAGCGTTGACGGCCAGGCGTTCGGTGAGTGGGCTGCGGGTGGTGGTCATGCGTCGGCCGTCCTTCGCTGAGTGAACTTCAGGAACCCGAAGGAGAGAACCAGCGTCACGAGGGCCAGGAGAACCGATTCGGCGGCGGCCAGGTTCGGGTCCGCCTGGGAGGCGGTGAGCGTGGTGTTCATGATCGGACTGAACTTGTTGGAGGCCGGGTATCCGCGCGGCGGCGAGCACGGCCGGTTCGGTGTAGAGCTGGGCGGTGCCGATGATGGAGAACACCGTCGTGAGGACCAGTGCGGGCCGTACCATCGGGATCTTGACGTACCAGGCCAGGCGCCAGCCGGTGCAGTTGTCGAGGGTCGCGGCCTCGATCACGTCGCCGGGCACGGCCTGCAGCGCCGAGTAGATGATCAGCATGTTGTAACCGGTCCAACCCCAGGTGATCATGTTGCCGATCGACACCGGGATCCAGTCGGCCGACAGGAAGTCGGTGTGGATGCCGATCGCCGCCAGCGGCCCGGTGAACGGCGAGAGGTCCTTGACCAGCAGGAACGACCACATCACCGCAGCGATCGCTCCAGGCAGCGCATAGGGCAGGAAGAAGGTCAGCCGAAAGGTCTTCCTGAACCGGGCCGAACGCGAGTCCAGCAGCAGCGCGAGGACCAGGGCCAGTCCGAGCATCACCGGCACCTGGAAGGCACCGAGCAGCACCACCCTGCCGAGCGATGCCATGAAGTCGCCGTCGTGGAGGGCGCCGGAGAAGTTGTCGAAGCCCGCGAACCGCTTGGTCTGCGCACCGCCGAACAGGCCCTGGCGTTGGACCTGGTAGAAACTCTGATAGATCGCGTAGCCGATCGGTGCGAGCATCATCGCGGTGAACAGGACGCCGAACGGAACCAGGAACCCGGCGGCGTTCAGCGCGGTCCGGCGGCGATGGTGGCGGCTCGGCCCTGCCACCACGCGCGGGCGCGCCGGTGCGGGCGGTGATGCTGTCTGGGTGCTCATAGTGTTCGTTCCTCGCGCGCTTGCGGTATGGACGGGGCCCCGCGGCGCCGCACCCTCGAGCGGCACCGCGGGAATCCTCGGGCGACCTGACGTCCCCTCGACATCAGCCGCCGGTCACGGAGAGCCCCAGGCTCTTGATCTTGTCGACCGTCTTCTGCTGGACCTTGGTGGTGGCCTGGGTGTAGCTCCCCTTGCCGATCGCGTCCGAGTAGTCCGCCTCGACCTGGCCGAACGTCGGCCCGACGACCCAGGTGGTGGGGATGTTCGCTGCGGACTGCTTGAAGACGTCGTAGATCTTCTGTCCGCCGAAGTAGGGGTCGCCCTGGGACAACAGCGGGTTGTCCAGACCGGCCTTCGATGCCGGGTACAGGCCGCCGACCTTGATGCCGGTGCTCACCGCGTCCGGGTCACTGGACAGGAACGCGGCGAACTGCTCGGCCTGCTTGGGCGACTTGCAGCCTGTCAGGACCGAGGTGGCGGAACCGCCGGAGTTCGCGCTGGCCTTGTCGCCTGCGGTCCAGGTCGGCATCGGGGCCACGGCCCACTTGCCGGCGAGGTCCTTGAGGTCCCCCTTGATGCCCGGGACGGCCCAGGCGGCGTTGACAAGGGTCATGACCTTGCCGGCCTCCGACGCCTTGTCGAAGGTCGGGTCCCAGGCGTTGCCGTTGTTCATCACCAACTTCTTGTCCTTCAGGTCCTGCCAGTACGTGGCGACCTTTCGCGTGCCCGGGTTGTCGATGGAGACCTGCCACGAGCCGCTCTGCGTGCCGAACCAGGACTTGCCGGTCTGCCAGGTCAAGGCGGCCATGTCGTAGGCGTCCTGGGGCGCGGTGCCGAAGGCGACGCTCGGGTCGGCCGCGTGGACCGCGGCGGCGTCGGCGGCGTACTCGTCCCAGGTCGCGGGGGGCTTGGTGATGCCGAACTTCTTGAACAGGTCGGCGCGGTAGTACAGGGCCATCGGCCCGGTGTCGACGGGGATGCCGTACATCTTGCCGTCGGCCGAGGACGCCGCGACGGTCCAGTCCAGGTACTTGCCGGTGTCGCCGGAGGCGTACGGCGTGATGTCCATCAGCGCTTTCTTGACCAGCATCGACGGAATGTCGTTGTAGGTGACCTGCGCCAGACACGGGGCCTTGCCCGCCGTGATCGCGTTGGTCATCTGGTCGTAGCCGCCCTTGGCACCGGACGGGATCTGCTTGAACGTCACCTTGATGTCCGGGTGGGCGGCGTTCCACTGGGCGGTGATCTTGTCGTAGCCCGGGGCCCAGCCCCAGAACTCCAGCGACACCGGTCCGGCCTGCTTCGCTTCGCCGGAGTCGCTGGATCCGGAACATCCGGTCGCCAGCAGGGCGAGGGAGAGGGCTGCCGCACCGGCAGCGAATGTGGAGGTGAATGTACGCATGACTTCCTCATGAGACGGTCGCAAGGACAAGGCGGCGGTTGCGTGCTTCGTCAACCCGCGTCCTCGCCCTGCGGATTCAGTGAGCAGTGGGGGATGGTTCGATCGACGGACTCAGACCGGCCGAGCACTCAGAGCGGTCTGGACAGCCGGGCACGGAGGCTCTCCTTGATGACCAGGCAGGCGGCACCGCGTGCCCACAACGTCTCGCTTTCCTCGTCGATCTTGATCACGCAGTCGCGTGCCGCGGTCGAGACGGCGTGGCGCGCCAACGCGGCGGTCATGGCGGGCCCGAAGTGCTCATGGGCCACCACGCCTTCGCCCGCGATCACGATCAGTCCCGGGTTGAGCAGGTTGCACAGGCATGCCAGTCCGCGTCCGAGCGCGTCGCCGGCCACGGCAAACGCATCGAGCGCGGCGCGTCGTTCGGCTTCCGGCCCTGACCTCGCCAGCTCCGTGACAGCGTCGTAGTCGGCTTCGGGCCGGCCACCGGCCTCGCGGAACATCCGCAACACCGCGTCGGAACAGGCCAGCGCCTCCACGCAGCCGCGGTTGCCACAGGCGCAGTCCGGGCCGTTCGGCTCGATCGGCAGATGTCCGAACTCGGCAGCCATTCCACCGGCGCCCGAGTGAAGAGCTCCGTGGATCATCAGCGCACCGCCGACGCCGCGCCCGACCGAGATCACGGCGAACGAATCGACATCCCGGCCCTCTCCGAACCAACGTTCAGCGATGACCAGAGCGTTGACGTCGTTGTTCACCACCACCGGCAGTCCGGTGGCGGCGCTCAGCGGAGCGGTCACGGCGACGTCGGTCCAGCCCAGTCGCACCGCCGAACGGCACACCCCACTCGCCGCGTCGACATGGCCGCCCACACCGACCCCGACGCCCAGCACCCTCGCGTCGGCACTCGGTGCCTGCGCAATGAGCCGGGCCGTCAACTCCGCCGCCACCGAAAGCACGTGAGCGGGCTCCAGGGAGTCGAGCATGTGCTCCAGGCGGCACAGCGGACGGGCACCGAGGTCGGTGAGCACGGCCGCGACATGAGTGCGCGCGATCTGGATCCCGACGACCAGGCACTGGTCGGCGTTGACCTGCAGCAGGCGTTGGGGGCGGCCCGGACCCGTCGCGCTCTTCTGTCCGGCCTCGCTCAGGTAGCCGTCCTCGATCAGCGGCGCGAGCAGCCGGGTCACCGTGGAGGGTGACAGCCCGAGGCGCTGTGCGACGGCCGTTCTGGAGATCGGGCCCGCTGTGAGCACTTGGGCGAAGATCTCGGCTCCTGTCTGGTCAGGCACCAGGGCCGTCATCGCGCTCACGTCATGTCTCCCCAACGGATTGACTCATTGTCACCAAAAGTTCGGCGAGAGATACTTTTACGCATCAAGAAAAGAACTGGCAAGGGGTGCAGGACACCGGATTTCTCCGCAGGCTCGACGCCCCCCGCTCTCGGATCCCGGCCATGTCACGGCTGTTGACTCTTGATCTGACATGTTCAATCATGTTCGCAGTGCAATCTCGACGAGCAGAAAGAAGCATCGGTCGAGAGGGGTATCTCCCCTGATGTCCCAGAATCTGTAGCCTGTGCGCCATCACGCGAGACCTGTTCAGTTCTGGTTGATTCGACTACCCGATGCCGCACCTCCCTGCGCCCCCGCCCTTCAAGGAGTTATGTCATGTTCATGCAATGGAGCCATCGAGGTGTCGCGGTAGCCGCCCTCGGCATGGTCGCGGCCCTTACGCTCAGTGCATGTTCCAGCGGCCAGGAGGCCACGAAGCCGGGCGGCGAAGGCGTCGGAAAGGTCGACGGCAAGATCTCTCTGACGTATCTGCAGAAGCAGGGCGACCAGGAGTACTTCGTCGGTGAGGCCGCAGGGGCCAAGGCGAAGGCCGAGGAGCTGGGCATCGGACTCAAGGTGGTCAACCTGGGCAGCGACGCCAACAAGACGATCAGTGAAGTGCAGTCCGCGATCGCCCAGAAGACCAACGGCCTGATCGTCGTCGTCCCGGATCCTGCGGTCGGGCCACAGCTCGTCCAGACCGCCAAGGACGGCAAGACCGCACTGCTCACCTCCGACGACCAGATCTGCACCACCGGCCCCGACCCGTCCGGGTGCGATCACGACGCGCTGGTGCCGCGGATCGGGTTCAGCGGTGCCCAGATGGGCGGCGAGGTCGGCAAGCGCGCCGCCGAAGAGTTCAGGAAGGCCGGCTGGAACCCCGCCGAGACCCGGACCATCTCCGCCTGGAAGCAAGACGTCACCGTCTGCACCGACCGGGTGGACGCCGCCAAGAAGGCGTTCAAGGAGGGTGCAGGTGCCGGCGTGAAGAACATCGACGTTGCCACGGACAACACCCCGACCGGCGCCCAGGACAAGATCGCAGCCACAGTCACTGCCAACTCCGACGTCAAGCACTGGATCGTGTGGGGGTGCAACGACGAGAACGTCCAGGGCGGTGTCACCGCGCTGGAGAACGCCGGCTTCAAGGCGGACGACGTCGTCGGCGTCGGCCTCGGCGCCTACCTGGCCTGCAAGAACTGGAGCTCCGGCAAGCCGTCCGGCATGAAGGCCGCCCTGTTCATCAACGGCAGCGACGTCGGCGCCCTGGCCGTCCAGACCATGTACGACAAGCTCAAGAACGGCAAGGAGTTCCCGAAGGAGGCATTCGCTTCCACCAAGATGGTCGACGCCTCCAACTGGAAGGCCTCCGGGGTCACGTGCAGCTGATCTGAAACTCCTGTCCGCGCTTCCCGCTTGCGAGGCCACCATGATCGAACCCGGCACCGAACCATCGGAGCCCAAGCAATCCACCGCCCTCCAGGGCGCGTTGATCACCGTCGAGAACGTCGTCAAACGGTTCGGCACCGTCCAGGCACTCGGCGGCGTCACGCTCGACTTCCCCGCGGGGCAGGTCACCGCGCTGATGGGCGAGAACGGCGCGGGCAAGTCGACCCTGCTGAAGATCCTCACCGGCGATCACCAGCCCACCGACGGTCGCATCGTGCTCGACGGCGAGCCGGTCACGTTCGCCGCTCCGCAGGACGCCCGCAGGGCGGGCATCCGGATCATCCCGCAGGAACCCGAGATCATCCCGCATGTCTCAGTCGCGGAGAACGTCTACGCGGGCTCCCTGCCCCACAAGGCCGGACGCCGCCTGGACCACGCGGAACTCCGTCGCCGGATCACCTCCGACCTCTCCCGCCTGGGCTTCGACAAGGTCATCTCCCCCGAGGCGCTCGGCTCAGAACTCACCGCTGCCCAGCGGCAGTTGGTGGAGATCTTGCGCGCGCTGACCGGTGAGGCCAAGGTCATCGCCTTCGACGAGCCCACCTCTTCGCTGTCCGAGCACGAGGTGGAGGCGTTGTTCGCGCTCATCGGCCGGCTCCGCGCACAAGGCATCGCCGTCATCTACGTCTCGCACCGGATGAAGGAGATCTTCCAGCTCGCCGACCGCGTCGCCGTCCTGCGCGACGGCATGGTGGCCGGGGTGCTGGACGCCGCGCGGACGACCGAGGAGGAGGTCGTACGGCTCATGGTGGGACGCGATCTGTCCTCCCTCTTCGTCCGCCAGGACGTCGCCCGGGACGAAGTCGTGCTCGATCTGAAGGACGTCTCCACCGACGACGTGAGCGGCATCAGCCTCCAGGTGCGCGCCGGAGAGGTCGTCGCGCTCGCGGGACTCATCGGCGCCGGACGCTCGGAACTGGCCCGCGCGATCGCCGGTGACCTCCCGATCCGCTCGGGCGAGATCAGCATGAACGGCCGGAAGGTGCAGCTGCGCGGACCGAAGGACGCGATCAGGGCCGGCATCGGGCTCGCCCCCGAGGAACGCAAGGCGCAGGCACTGTTCCTGCAGCGTTCCATCCGGGACAACACGTCCCTCGTCAGCCTCGCGGGCCTGCGCCACCTCCGTTTCGTGAGGCGTCGTCAGGAACGTGTCATGGCACAGGAGTACACCGATCGGCTGCGGGTGCGCACCCCCTCCATCGAGCACGAGATCGGCAAGCTCTCCGGCGGAAACCAGCAGAAGGTGGTCCTCGCGCGCTGGCTGGCCGGAAGACCCCGGCTGCTGGTCCTCGACGAGCCCACCCGCGGCATCGACATCGGAGCCAAGGCCGAGATCTACCAGATCATCGCGGACCTGGCCCGCGACGGTGTGGCCCTCCTGGTGATCTCCTCGGAACTGCCGGAAGTGCTCGGTCTCGCGGACCGTATCGCCGTCATGCAGAACGGCCGGATCACCGGCGTACTGAGCCGAGCCGAGGCCACCGAGGAGACCATCCTCGCTCTCGCCATGGCCGACGACCTCACCACTACCGCCCCTGGAGCCCTTCGATGACCGACACCGCCGTCACCAGCCGCCCGGACCGGGCGGAGAGCAGTCCGGCGCCGGCAGCAAGCGGCGGGCGCTCCCGGCTCGCCGCGGTCGGCGGGCAGAACCTCAGCCTGATCTGCGCCCTCGTCATCGTGCTCGCACTGTTCGGCTCGCTCAACGAGAACTACCTCAGCTGGTCGAACATGCAGGTCATCGGCGAAGCGGCGACCCTCGTCGGGCTCCTCGCCATCGTTCAGACCGTCGTCATCATCTGCGGCGCGCTGGACATCTCGGTCGGTTCGCAGGCCGGTCTCGCGTCCGTCGTCAGCGCCATGGTCTTCACCTCCGCGGGCTCCAGCGCCTGGACAGGGATCGCAGCGGCGCTCGGAATCGGCCTCCTCGCCGGAGTGCTGAACGGCGTGATCATCGTTTGCGGCCGTGTCAACCCGACCATCGCCACGCTGGCCGGACTCGCCGCGTACAAGGGCGTCGCCCAACTCGTCTCGGACGGCCGTGCCCAGGGCTACGTCCTCAACGACAGCGTGTTCGTCTTCCTCGGCCGCGGCAAGATCGCCGGCCTGCCGGTGATGATCTGGGTCCTGGCCGTCGTCGCGCTCGGCGTGCACGTGCTGCTCACGTACACGGACATCGGCCGCAACCTCTATGCCATCGGCGGCAACGACACCGCGGCCCGGCTCGCGGGCATCTCGATCAACAAGTACCTGATCGCCGCCTACGCCCTCTGCGGCACCGTCGCGGCCGTCGCCGGCATCCTGCTCACCGCGCGTACCGGATCGGGGCAGCCCGTCTCGGGCAGCGAAGGGTTGGAACTCAAGGCCATCACCGCAGCAGCGCTCGGCGGCTGCGCCCTCAAGGGCGGCAAAGGCGGCATCGGCGGCACCCTGCTCGCCGTCGCCCTGCTCGGCGCCCTCGAGAACGGCCTCACCGTCCAGGGCATCAACACCTTCTGGCAGAACGTCGCCCAGGGCGCCCTGCTGGTCATCGCCGTCGTCATTCAGCAGCGCCGCACCAAGGAACGCCGCATAGGCCTCCCCACGTAGACGGGTTCCCTCCCATCCCCCATCCCCCAGGGGCCCGGTCCCGGCGCTCCTGCCCTCCACGAAGGAGTAGCGGCTTGACGCGCAGACGTACATTCCTCATCGCCGGATCCGCGGTCGTGGCGGGGACCTTGGCCGGTCCGGCGAGCGCCGGGACCGCGACAGCCGCCACCGGTTCCGGCGCGCGGGCACTGACCGGGGTCGGCGACCCGCCCCAGCCCTCCGTCACGCTGACGCCCGTGCCGGACGCCGTCGCGGGCGTGTCCCAGCCGGTGAGGAACCTCAACGGCACATGGTCGCTCGCTGGCAGGCGTTCACACCACGGCGACCTTCGACCAGAGCTTCCGCGACGCGGTACTGGGCCTGCGCCTGGCTCCGGCGGGCGGCGGCTCGCTGCCGATGGAGCTGCTCCTGCGCGACCCCGCGGGACATGAGGCGCTGCGGCGCTCCCTCACCGTCGACGGGCCCGCGCAGTACGGCATCGAGGTCGCGGCCCCGCTCAAGTGGGACGCCGAGCACCCGAACCTGTACACCCTGGAGCTGACGGCCGGCTCCGGGGACACTCTCCATCCTCGGCAAGATCGACGTACTGATCGACGGGCGACTCGAGACCACCGTCGACCAGTACGGGCCCGTCAAGCAGTACCAGCAGGTCGTGTACCGCAAGACCGGACTCGCCGAGGGCCGGCACACCATCCGCCTCGTCGTGACCGGCGAGAAGAACCCGTCGTCGTCCAACATCCTCCCGCTCGTGGACGCCTTCCACGTCCTGCCGAGTGCCGTCGCGTCAAGATCCCTGTACATCGACACGCACTGGAACTACCCCGACTTCGGCTACGGAGGCGGCGACTACTACCGGCCCACGGTACGCATCACCGACGGCACGACCGGCACGGTGTCCCTTCGGCTCGGCAGCTTCGAGACTCACTGAAGCGTTCGGTCCTCTCCCTTTGCTCAGCGCCACAATTCCTCAAGCATCCGAATCCCGAAGGAGTCAGCATGACTCGGGCACCAGTGCGTCGTTGGCGCGCGCTCACCGCGGTGACAAGCCTTCTTCTGAGCACGCTCACCGGCCTCACCGCTCCCTCCGTCGCCCAGGCCGCGCCCACGCCGTCGACCTCGATCACCATCGACGGCACCAAGCCGGGCCTGACCTTCGACGGCGTCGGCGCCATATCCGGCGGCGGCGGGAACTCCCGGCTCCTGGCCGACTACCCGGAGCCGCAGCGGAGCGAGCTCCTCGACTACCTCTACAAGCCCGGCTACGGCGCCTCGCTCCAGCTGCTCAAGCTGGAGATCGGCGGCGACACCAACTCCACCGACGGCGCCGAGCCCAGTCACATGCACACGGCCGGCACCGTCGACTGCAACCAGGGCTACCAGTGGTGGATGGCCGAGCAGGCCAAGGCCCGCAACCCCGGTATCAAGCTCGCCGCGCTGTCCTGGGGCGCCCCCGGCTGGATCGACGGCGGCAACTTCTGGTCCCAGGACACCATCGACTATCTGATGTCCTATATGGGTTGCGCGGCGAAGCACGGCCTGACGATCGACTACCTCGGCGGCTGGAACGAGCGCGGCTACGACAAGGCCTGGTACAAGAAACTCAAGGCCACACTCACCTCGCGCGGGTACGCGACCAAGGTCGTCGCCGCGGACAGCGACTGGGAGGTGGCCGACGCCATGGCCGAGGACCCGGCGTTCAACGACGCCGTGGACGTCGTCGGCGTCCACTATCCGTGCGGCTACCTCGGTGACTACACCACCTGCTCCAGCACCGCCACGGCGCAGGGTCTCGGCAAACCGCTGTGGGCCGGCGAGAACGGCTCCCAGGACACCGACACCGGCGCACCCGCGGTGGCCAGGTCCATCAACCGCGGTTACCTCGACGGGAAGATGACCGCCTACTTCAACTGGCCGGTCATCGCCGCGCTCTACCCGAACCTCCGCTTCTCCACCGACGGGATGTCCGTCGCCAACCAGCCGTGGTCCGGCAATTACAAGATCGGCAAGACCACCTGGGTGACCGCGCACACCACGCAGTTCACCCGGCCGGGCTGGAAGTACATCGACTCCGCGAGCGGCTACCTCGGCGGCAAGCGCACCAACGGCAGCTACGTGACGCTGAAGTCGACGAACAACTCCGACTACAGCACGGTCATCGAGACCATGGACGCAGACGCCGCCCAGAGCGCCGGGTTCACCGTCAAGGGCGGCCTGCCCAGAGGCCGGGTCCACGTCTGGGCCACCGACGTCAAGTCGGGCAACTCCGCGAACTGGTTCGTCCGCCGGCAGGACATCACCCCGCGCGGGGGCACATTCAACCTCACCCTGCAGCCCGGCTACGTCTACACCGTGACCACCACGACCGGCCAGCGCAAGGGCACCGCGACCCCACCGGCACCCGGCGCACTCGACCTCCCGTACAAGGACACGTTCGAGACCCCCGCCACCACCACGTCGCCGAAGTACTTCTCCGACATGAACGGCGCGTTCCAGACGCGGGCCTGCGGTGGCGGCCGCTCGGGCACCTGCCTGCGCCAGATGGTCCCGACGACGCCGATACGCTGGACGGACGAGCCCTACAACGCCCCGTACACGATCTTGGGTGACGGCAGATGGAGCAACTACACCGTCAGCGTCGACACCATGCTCGAGAAGGAGGGCAGCATCGAACTGCTCGGTCGCGTCAACCAGCAGGCCAAGAACAACAACGGCCTGAACGCCTATCACCTGCGCGTGAGCGACACCGGCGCCTGGTCCATCGACAAGAGCGACTCCCGGTGGACCTTCACTACGCTGGCCAGCGGCACCACCACCGCGCTCGGCACCGGCGGCTGGCACAACGTCGCGTTCACCCTTGAGGGCTCGACCCTCTCCGCGACGGTGGACGGCGTCACCGTCGGCAGCGCCACCGACTCCAGCTACACCGACGGGCAGGCCGGCCTCGGCGTGACCGGGTACGAGACCGACCAGTTCGACAACTTCGCCGTCACCCCCGGCACCGCTGCGTCCCATGTCGGTCCGGTCACCTCCGGCCTGACCGGCAAGTGCGCCGACGCCAAGGACGACTCCGGCGCCAACGGCACCCAGGTGCAGGTGTGGGACTGCAACGAGGGCAGCGCACAGGTATGGACCTGGTCCAACGGCACCCTGACCCACAACGGCAAGTGCATGGACGTCACCGGCCAGGGAACCGCCAACGGGTCACAGGTGATTCTGTGGGACTGCACCGGCGGCGCCAACCAGCAGTGGGCGCCACAGCCCGACGGCACCCTGAAGGGCGTCCAGTCGGGCCGATGCCTCGACGCCCCGGCAGCCACGACCGCCAACGGCACCCAGCTGGTGATCTGGGACTGCAACGGCGGCGCCAACCAGCGGTGGACGCTCCCCTAGCCCGGTGACGGCGGTGCCGACTCGACGATGACCTCGGTCGTCGAGGCGTGAGTGGTCGGTGGAGGCCAGGCGAGACACCGTCGCCTGGCCTTCGACTCCCCCGAGCAACCAAGATCCGGAGGTACCCGGGACCACGCGTCCCAGCCGAACCGGGCCGCCCTCCTGAACACTTCCGGATCGTGAAATCTGTCGTTTACCGTGCCGCTCCTCCCCCACTGGACTGCGGGGGACGGTTTCTCCGGCGGCTGAGCACCGCAGCGATCGGGAGAGCAGCTGCCAGGCCGCTGAGCAGCACTGCGGCAAGCGCGCCGAGGATGGCGGGCTGGTTGTCGAAGGCGATGCCGATCGCGGCCAGGGCGGGCCCCGCATTGCGCACGGCGGCGACGCCTCCCATGGTGGTGCGGCGCACCGGCGGGCCCGTGGCCAGCAGTGTGCCGACGGCGAAGGCGGCGGCTGCGAGCAGGAAGCCGGCCAGGAGGGCGAGTGAGCCGAGCAGCGCGAGGACGTCATGCCAGCTGCCCAGGAGCATGCCCGCCAGCACGATCAGGAACGTCACGTTCGAGACCGCAGCGGCTGGCGGGTGCCACGCGAGCGCGGTGGGTGTCGCGTAGCGGCGCAGCAAGAGGCCGATGGCGAACGGTACGAGTTGCAGCAGGGCCACGGTCCACACCAGCGTCGCCACGTCGAGAGAGACACTGGTGCCGACGTTCGCGGCAGTGAGGATGCCGTTGACGGTCGGGGCGAAGGTGAGGCTTCCGACGGTGGCGAGCAGCACCTGCATCGCCGCGCCCGCGACGACGTCGCCGTCCTGCACCATGGCCAGCTTCGCCCCGAAGGGGCCGCCCGGGGAGGAGGCGACCAGGACGAGCGCGACGAACGGTGCAGTGGGCAGGCCTGCCAGGGCACCGATACCCCAGCCGAGCAGCGGGACGGCCACCGTGTTGGTGAGCAGGGCCAGCACCAGGAGCGGGACATTCGTGAAGACGCCCCGCAGTGCTTCGATGGTGGCGCCCAGGCCAACGGCGAACATGGTGGCCGCGATGAAGATCACGGTGACGGCGTTGAGCAGAAGATGCAGGGTGTCCATGGGGCAGTCCCCTCGGGCGGGCGTCGCGGCCCGGCGGCACCACAGCACGCCGGACCCGCGCGGTCAGTCCCGGAGGTCGCTGAGCCAGTGCAGGGCACGCAGGCCCGGCAGGAAGCAGTACTCGCCGCCGCGCGTGACGACAAACCGCGGCAGCGGGGGCAGGCGTCGTCGAAGCGGCCGCCGGGGAATGGTGAAGCCACTGGCGCCGTCGTGGGAGCCGGTGACGGGGTCTTTGGCGCTGCCCGCGCCGAAGAACACGCCGTCGTTCATCCACTCGGACTGGACGAACTCGAACTGCCGCCCGAGGTGGGCTCCGATGAACGCGAACATGAGTCCACGGTCCGCCCCGTCGTCCTCGAAGGCGCCCTCGGGCAGCGGCGGACCGTAGACGGCCCCGCGTCTGATCATGCGGTGCAGGCGCACCTCCCCCGCCACCGACGCGTCACGAGGGTTGGCCCGGCGGATGTGACACCCGCCGGGGGTGACGAATCCAGCTGGATCGTCACGCTCGTACAGGAAGGTGTTGCGGCGCTGTGCATCGGCACCCAGAGCGGGGTCGTCCTGGTGCGGGCTGAGCGCCAGCGGAGCTCCGCTGCGCCAGCGGCCCATGATCTTGGCTGCCAGCAGTTCCTCGTCCTCGGGGCCGGTGGCGTTGTCCCGCAGATAGCGCCGGAATGCGGCGACGTGCTGGTGGAGTTTACGGAAGGCCACGTAGCTGCCGTTGCGCCCCAGCACCCCCGGCTGCGGAGTCTGGATGCCGCCGATCTCGTCCCGGTAACCGAGCACGAACTCGCCGGCCTTCAACGGAGTCTCCAACTGGTTGGACCCGGCGATGCCGCTGCCCTCGACGGCGGGGTGGCTGACGCCGTCGCGATAGCCGAAATGCTCGGTCTCGGTGGGCAGCGCGTAGCAGTCCTGCCGCCAGATCGCGGTCACACCGGGAAGGCGGTCGTAGGCGGGGCGGGCCCGGTCCAGGGCCTCCTGCAACCGTGGGGGGTCAGGCGCGACCGCCGTGAGGACCACGTGGACATCCGGCGTGCCCAGCGGCGCTTCCCAGTGCTCAGGGCTGCTCTCGTCGACGTCGCCCAGCGCCCTGGCCCGGGCGGTCATCCCCTGCCGGAACTCCCAGGCAAACGTCTCCAGCGATGCACGCGGCACACCCAGCACCTCCATCCCGTGGCACGTGACCGCGACACTCACCCACGTTTCCCCCAGCGGACTGGCCGAGTCGGCGGCAGGGGTCACCACCGCGCTCGCGCGCCGCATCAGCTCCCGCCCCTGTACCCGGTCATCGATGCGGAACGCAAGGTAGGTCGCCGCATACGGGGTCGGCCGAGGGCTGAGAACTCCGCGCTGTATGTCGTCGAGCTCCAGTGCGGCTTGCGTGTGTCCGCTCACGCCTGTCGCCTCCTTGCGGCATCACTTCGTGACCAGGTTCCGCCAGAAGTTGCGCAGACTCTCGTCGCCGCCGAACAGCGAACTGAAGATCGTGGAGTCTGCCAGCAGCAGGTCGCCTGCCCGCTCACCTTCGGGGGGCATCCACAGGAACATGTTGAACTCGGTGTTGCCGGCCTCGGTGAACGGATGCGGCCTGGAGGTGTCGATCGGCTGCCTGGCCAGCACATGAATCGCATCCGGCTCGTCCGTCGTCACGGCGTAGTGCGGCAGGTGCATGTGGAAGTTGAAGTTTGTCACCCCCTCCAGCCATCCTTTCCCGTCCAGGTCCCTGACTGTGGACAGCGGGGCGATCTTGTTCGGCTCTTGCACGGCGGGACGCAGTCCGTAGCGGTTCTCGACCGGTACCCCAAGTCCCTGCATCAGGCCCCGGACGTGGGTGGCGAACCGTTGCTGCCGGGGAACCAGGGGATCGCCATGATGGCGGTACTCCATGTCCCGCACCGCAAAATCGTCCGATGCCCCGACGTCGTGGTGAGGCCCGAGGACCAGACAGGTGTCATCCCGGCCGAGGAAGGCACGCAGCGCCTCGATCTCCCCGGGCTCGGCCTCCTGCCCGGTGATCATGTGATCCAGCCCGAACACGAACAGGGTGTCGGTGTCGGCCAGTACCCGCTCGTCGAGCGGGGTATGGAATCCGGCCTGGTCGATGCGCTGATACACGGGGACAGGATGTCCGGTGATCTCCTCGACGAACTGCTGGAACGGCACCCAGGCCCAGAAGAACAACTCCAGTGAACCCGCAATGCCTTGCTGGAACTGCAGGGGGTCGGACCACTTCGGGTCCTCGTAGGCGGGCCAGGCCACACGCCGGACCTCGGTCAGGGTGGAGAACCGGTTGTCCAGCTCAGCCGGATTCCTGCCCGCCTCGGCCGGATAACTCCACGAGACGTAAATGCTCACCCGCCGCCGGCCAGGGGTGTATGCGCGCGGGGTGTGGTTCTGGTTGTAGGTGCGTGCGGTTCTGACCTCGCTCATCTCGCCTCCGATCCGCAGTGGGACATATGCGTGCCGGTCTGCTGTCATTGCAGGGAGCGGGCGCTCATTGCATCTGGTCGAGCATCTCCGACAGGGCGCTCTTGATCCGCAGAGCCTTCTTGATCTCGTCGGCACTGACGTATGGATACTCCCCGTATTCGATGAAGCTCGGACAGTGGTGCTCACGCACGAACCCGACGAACGCCTCGGGGTTGGTCTTCCAGTCCTCGGGGAACCCTTCAAGGTTCTCGAACGCCGTGCTCACCCCCGCCTTGCTGAACAGCGCGATGGCGTCTTCGGTGTACTTGTCGAAATCGGTGTCGAAGATCCCCTGGTACATGAAGCGCGTGTCGTCGTCGAAGAGCACCCAGCGCAAGTAGTGCAGCTTCAGCGGCGCGAGAAGATAGGGATCGCCCTCCAGCGCCTTGGCCAGGGCGTTGCCGTACTCCCGCATCGCCTCTGCCCGGCCCGGCTTGACCTTCGCAACGATGGTGAACCCGTAACACGCTGGTGTCTTGGGGAAAACAGGGCCGTACTTTCCCTGCTCGAGATGGTCGGTCTCCTTGGGGATGACGGCCGCCTGCGGCTTGATCTCCATCTCTGCTCCTCCCACCCCTACTGGCCGGGAACGCTCCCGCTCATCGTCCCACGCAGGCTCGCCGTCCGCCTCCCATCGGCGGCGTCATGATCCCGTAGCCGCGCGCGCAGTAATAGGTCTGGACCAGCTCATGAGCGAGCTGCGGATCGCACCGCACATCGGCCGTGTCCGCCAGAACTCGATACCGCAACCGCGCCGCCGGCCGGACGACCTCCGGCAGATACATCGCCGGCCTGATCGCCGGTTTCGTCATCGCGGCCCTCGCCATCACCATGCACGGCGGGGCGCAGCTCACCCACGGCCGCACCTGCCTAACGTACGGGGAGTACACCGCCTGCCCGGGAGGTCCCGTGCCCCAAAAGCATCCGAAGAAATTCGCGCGTCCCTACGAGACCATCGAACCACCGCGCAACGCCGAAGTAATGATCGGTGTGGCGTCAGTGACCTTGCTGATGGTGCTCCTCGGTGCTCTATCCGCATCCCCGGTGTGGCTTCTCGGACTCCTTGTATTCCTGCCGGGGACGGCATCCGCGCTGTGCACCGTACGCCAGACGACGTTCGTGTCTGCATGGACCACGGTTGTGGTCACCGTCACCGTGCTGGTCCGGCACGGTGACGGGCGGTCGTGGCTCGACAGGATCCTCATGATGCTGCTCACCCTCGCCCTGGGCGCGGCCTCCGTCTACGCCTGCCACCGTCGTATCCTCCGCGAGCACGAGACGCTGCGGCTGCGCTCCACCGCTGCGGCAATGCAGCGCCATATCCTGCGCCCCCTGCCTCTGCTCACCGACGACGTCCTGGTCGACGGCGTGTACGAGCCCGTGCAGGAGGACCGGCTCATCGGCGGCGACATCTACGACGTCGTCGCCTCTCCATGGGGAACCCGGGTCCTGATCGGCGATGTCCAGGGCAAGGGCCTGCCCGCCGTCGGCGCCGCGTTCGCCGTCATCGGCGCCTTCCGTGAGGCGGCCCACCGGGAGCCCACTCTGACTGCGCTCGTCGATGCCCTCGATGCCTCTGTCGTACGGCACAACTCCTACGCCGCACAGACCGGCGACGACGAACGGTTCGTCACAGCACTCATCGTCAACATCGACGCGCACGACGAGGCGCAAGTCATCAACTGCGGTCACATTTCACCCCAGTTGCTGCACAACGCCTCCGTCATCACACCGGCCCTCGACTCGGGCGTCCCCCTCGGCCTCGCCGAACTCACCCCCGAACCCGCGACCGTCGACTGGTTCGCCTTCCCATCCGGCGCGACGCTGCTGCTGACCACCGACGGGCTCACCGAGACCCGCGACGCCGACGGCACGTTCTACCCCGTCACCGAACGCCTCACCGAGCGTGTGTCCCTCTCCCCCACCCGCCTGCCACGCGCCCTCTACGACGACGCGCGCGCGTTCGCCGGAGAGGGCGGCCAGCACGACGACGTCGCGATCCTGTCCGTCCGACGGTCACCGTTGCGCTGAGTGTCGCCGCCTCGGCGGTGATGGCCGGAGGCATGGTGGCCTCTGTGCTTCCGGCAGGACAGCTGCTGGCGTCGTAAAGGGACTTGGAGGGACCGGCGAGCGACCCGCTTGCCGAGCCGGCGGAGGACGATGCGGTATCGGTGGGACGTTGCGGCCCACGGCACATCCAGAAGCCGCCGGATCGGCCTCCGCCCCGGACGAGACTCCGAGTCCGTCCAGGACCGTCGACACCGACGCCCACCTACCAAGATCCGGACCAGGGACGGACCAACTCGGTCTCGCGTCGGGCGCATCCACCCGTTGCCGCAGGTCAGAAGAGGACGAGGCGGTGTACCGCAAACAGACGGAGAACCTGCTGGTGCCGTACTCGCCGAGAAAGCCGGGGGTGGCCAGGAGCACGACGAAAGGCGCCCTGTCCATCGGGCCGGAGTCGGCCGCTGGTTATGCACAAGCCGGGCAGCCGCTACGGTGCAGTTGTGATGATCAACAAGGACACGGCATCCGGGACGGCGGTGGTGATCGCGGCGGCCCCGGTCGGCAAGGGCCGTCTCATCGACGCAGCCAGCGTCCTGTCCACGCTCGCGGCCGTCCCGCCCAGCATTCTGACCGGCACGACGGCAGCCACCATCGTTGAACTCACCGACCCGGCCGACCCACAGACCGTCCTCACCCGCATCCGCGCCGCGGCCGCCGCACCCGGTCCACTCTCCCTGTACATGACCGGACAACTCCACCTCGACCACAAGCAGCGCCTGATCCACCTCGCACTCGCCCGCACCACGCCGACGACCCTGCGCTACACCGCATTGCCCTGGCACTGGCTGGCCGGCGAGCTCAAACTGCGCCGGCCGGGCACCACCACCGTCGTCATCGACCTGGTCGCCGCCCCGGACGCCTGGCAGCAGCTGCGTACGGAGGGCCTCGCTCTCGGCCACGGGATCCGTGTATACGGCCGGATCGCCCCGCCGCCACCCCGCCGCCACATCGCAGAACCGGTCTACCTGAAGGCCCTCGCCGCCACCTGGCGCAGCGGTATGAACCCACCACTCGCCCAGCTCCACGAACTGGCCGCCGCCCAGTCCGGCTCCGACGACGCACTGTTCGTTGCCGTCGACCGCACGACCGTCCCCACCCCTGCGGCATCGGCCGTGCCGGTACCGGACCGGCCGCACCGGGAACCTGCGCCTGTTCCGACGATGCCTGCTCCGGTACCGGAGAACGCCGGACCGACCGAAGAGGGCCCGCTGCCTGCGATCCTTGCCGCCGCCCACGCCGGGCGGCACGGCGAGGCCGCGTCGCTCGCAGCCATGTGGGAGGGGTGGGCCCTGCGCACCTACGGCGCAGATTCCGTGCAGACCACCCACTGGATCGAGGTCCGGGCCGACCTCGCCCGTCTGGCCGACGATCCGGCACGCAGCTGCGCATTGTGGATGGCTGCCGCCAACGCCCGCCTCGCCCGGCAACAGCCTCCGGACGACCCCGCCGTAGAAGCCGCCGCAGACCGCGCCCACCACCAGTGGCAGGAACTTCGCGACCTGCAGCAGGCCCGCGAACTCGGCCCGCTCCTGGTCTCATTGCGCCGCCGCGTACCTGGCCGACGCCCCGGAGCGGTCGAAGCCGCCCAGCGCCGGCTGGAACTGCTGCACACCATGCCCCCGGCAAAGGCCCAAGGTGCGGCAGCATCCAGTGGGGTGTGCCGGCCCGAGAAGGCATGGCCGCCGGGACACGATGTACCGGCGGCCGAGGCCGGTGTCACGGACCCGTGAGCAGGGCCGCCAGTGCGTGTGCTGTGGCGGGGTGGCGGGCCATCAGGGTCACAGTGCCCGGAGTCCGGACGGCCGGGGCCCACGGGGCGTCGCAGCCCAGCAGGTCCGCCAGCGCGTCACAGGTCGCGGGGTGGGCAGGGAGCAACGACACGCCATCGGTGGCGCGGACGGCCGGGGCCTCTGCCGGTCGCTGCCGCCACGGCGGCAGCCAGGCGTCCAACGCCGCGAGTCGTGCCGGGAAGATCCGCCCGGCCTCGCGAATGAGCAGTGGGGCGAGCTCCGCAGCGTTCGACCGGAGCGTGGTGATCAGGACCGGCAGCCATGGCAGCAGCACGGCGTCCGGAAGTCGGCCGAACGCGTTCGACACCGCCTCCACCACCATGTCCGCCAGACCCGGCACCGGCTCCAGTGCGTGCACGAAGCCGCTGAGGTAGTGCGGGTAGGAGGGCACCACCAGTGGGTTGGCCAGCAGTTCGTCGCAGCGGGTCCGCAACTGCTCGCGGGAGAGGGTGCCGAGCTGTACCTGCGCCGCCCACAGCAGGGCCGTCTTCGCCGGGTCCTGCGGATGCGACTGGGCGACGGCCAGTTCCAGCTGGGTCCGGTCGCAGCCCAGCGAGAGCGCGAGGCTCTCCATGGTGAACAGGAAGCCCAGCATCGCCGCCACCTGGCGGACGGTGGCGTCCTCGTCGGTGAACGCCGTCGGCAGCAGGGTGCAGTAGTGGGCGTAACCGGCCTTGACGAAGGACTCGACCCACGGAGGCAGGACGGGTTCGTTGGTGCGGTAGTACGCCAGCAGTCCGCGTACCCGGCGCAGCACCTCGGGTGCCCCGTCGACGGTGCGCTCGGCCGCAAGGACCTCGAGTGCGCGTGTGCCCAGTTCGTCGGCGAGGCGCCGGCCGGCCAGGTGCAGCGTCGCGTCCTCGACGGCAGCCAGCACGTCCGCCGTCGTCGCCTGCGGCCCGTACGCGGTGCGCCGGAGCCTCTGCTCCAGCACCTGCTCAAGACTCACGCCCTCGTAGCCGATTTCGATGAGCGCCCGCTGGTGGGTGCCGAGCGACAGGTCCCACGACTCCTGGATCGACCGCTCCCCCAGTCGCCGCTCCCCCATGATGGGCCGTGCGGCGCCGGCCGGCATCAGTCTGCGCAGCATCCAGAGCACGTCCGAGCAGGCTCGGAGCTCCGGGTGGGACGCCATGTCCAGCAGGGCCCGGCGCACCCCGCGCTGCTGGAGGTTCAGCTCCAGTGGTGCCAGCCGGTCGTGCACGTCGCGGGCGAGGGGCGGCAGCGCGTCGTAGCCGACCTGGCCGATGCGGTCGCCTCCCATCATGATCTCGACGAGGCGGCCTACGTCCCGCCGTCCGGGGACGGTGTCCTTCTCGATACAGGTGATCGCCGCGTCCTGGAAGTCGTACGGCGTCGGCTTGGCCCGGTCCCTCATGCCGGCGAGAAGGATCGACGTCTCGAACACGGCGATGGCGTCGGCGGTCGAGGCGAGGTAGCCGTTGCGGCGCGCGGCTCGGGTGATGTCCACGGACCAGCCGAGCAGTTCGGCCTCGTCCAGGGTGTCGAGGACCGGTGGCCGGCTCAGGAAGCCGGAGAGCTGGTCCTCCGCCACGGCGAGTGCGACGGCGGCGGGGGGCGCCGCGACCTTCGTGGGGCGTTCCTTCTTCGTACCGGCCTGCCCCTGCAGGCGGTGCGGCTTCACCCGGGTGCGCTTGAGGTTCTTCGCCCACTGCGTCGCGGCGATCGACACCGAGCCGGAGGCGAGGCCGAACTGCGCTTCGATCGCAGCGTGGCTGGACGGGATCAGGCCGTACTGCCATCGCGTGGCGGTGCGCGGGGAGATCGTGAAGCCGCCGGCGCCGTGCACGCCGAACTCCTCGACCCGGCTGGCCGCGTGGAAGGCACCGCAGACGTACAGGCAGTCCGCCGGGTCGGTGCCGGTCGTGGTCAGGTGCTCGCGCATGCGGGTCCACATGTACCGCTCGCGGTCCTCGTCCACACGCACACGCTCCCCGTCGCCGGGTGCGAGCCGCCGGAACAGGCTGCCGATGAGGAACATGACCTGGCGGTAGGTGTCGTGGTCGCTGTCGCCGAGCGGTATTTCGACGTACTGGTGCCACCATTCCGACCAGTGCCGCACCTTCCCGTGGCGCAGCAGATGTTCCTCCAGTTCGGCGAAGCGCGGTCGCAGGTCGCCGATCTCGACGCCGACGGCCTCGCCGTGCAGCGCGGCCTCGGCGGGCTCGGTGCCGGGGCCCGTCGTGTCGTCGCCGGTCGGCTCCCCCGCCTGCTCGTGCCGGGTGTCCCATTGGAAGACGTGGTCGCAGGAGCGGTCCACGAGGACGAGTTCGACGCCCGGCGTGTCCAGTGCGTAGGCGATGGCCTGGTACTCGGCGGATGCCTCCGTGATCGGTGCGACGACCGACAGAGGGGCCCACTCGGCGGGGAAGCCGTCGATCTCGCTCGCGAACGCCTGCACCGCCACCGGCAGCCGGCAGTTGCGCAGCTCGGTGAGGAGCGGCGCCATGTCCTCGCACAGCTCCAGATAGACGACTTTCGGCTGCTTCTCGCGCAGTCGGCGGGCCATGGCGAGCGCCGAGGCGGGTGAGTGGTGGCAGACGGGGAAGATCTCCAGTGGTTCACCCACCGCGCGGTCGACGTCGTCGACCATGCCCAGCAGGATGCCCTCCAGGGCTTCGGGGCCGTCGGCGAACCGGTCTGCGGCCTCGTGCAGTTGACCGCGCAGGGAGGCGAAGGGGGTCGCGGCCGCCGCGCGGCTCTCGGAGGTCTTGCTCATGACAGCTTCGCGATCGCTTCGCGGCCGCCCTCCAGGAACTCGGGCCAGGAGCCGCCCTCCTCCTTGCCGCGCGGCTCGACGACGCCATGCAGGTACTTGTTGAGAATGGCCAGGTCCTCGGGCTCGCGCCGGGCGAGGGAACCGACCAGTGAGGTGGCGAGGTTGCGGGCGGTCAGGGTGCTCTCGCCGAAGAAGTTGCTGTGCAGGACGGCGTCCTCCAGCACACCGATCTGTTCGGCGGTGGACAGCGCGGACTCCAGCTTCTCGTCGTCGCTGCCGGCTGCGGCGGCCGAGGCGCGCAGATCGGCGAAGCTCTGCAGGAGAACGTCGAGGAGGGTGGGCGGCACCTCCAGCTCGATCTGGTGGCGGCGCAGCAGTTCCTCGGTGCGGAAGCGGACGATCTCGGCCTCGCTCTTCTTGTTCGTCACCACCGGGATGCGGACGAAGTTGAAGCGGCGCTTGAGTGCGGAGGAGAGGTCGTTGACGCCCCGGTCACGGCTGTTGGCGGTGGCGATGATCGAGAATCCGGGCTGGGCGAAGACGATGTTGTCGCCGTCGCCGTCGCTCTGCAGTTCGGGGACGGAGATGTACTTCTCGGAGAGAATCGAGATCAGCGCGTCCTGCACGTCGCTGGTGGAGCGGGTCAGCTCCTCGAAACGGCCGATGACGCCGGCCTCCATCGCGGTCATGATCGGCGAGGCGATCATGGACTCGCGCGACTGCCCCTTGGCGATGACCATGGACACGTTCCAGGAGTACTTGATGTGGTCCTCGGTGGTGCCGGCCGTGCCCTGGACCACCAGGGTGGAGTTGCGGCAGATCGCGGCCGAGAGGAGCTCGGCCAGCCAGCTCTTGCCCGTACCGGGGTCGCCGATCAGCAGCAGGCCCCGGTCGGAGGCGAGGGTGACGATGGACCGCTCGACGAAGCTCCGGTCGCCGAACCACTTCTGCGACACCTCGCGATCGAGGCCGTCGGCGCGCTCGGAGCCGAGTATGAACAGGCGGACCATCTTCGGGGACAGGCGCCAGGAGAACGGCTTGGGGTTGTCGTCGATCGACTCCAGCCAGTCGAGTTCCTCGGCGTACTTGATCTCGGCGGGGGCGCGCAGCAGGTCGGACACGGGAAGGGCCTTTCTGAGCAGGTCACGGGTGGCGATGCGAGGGCCGGCGGGCTGCTGCCTCTTCGACAGGGACGGCGGGCGGGCGGGCCGTGGGTGGTCTCAGGTGAGGAACGTCTTGAGTTCGTGCACGAGTTTGTTGATGTGGCCGGAGACCACCGGGGTGCCGAGCGCCTTGAACCGTTCGCGGAACCAAGGGTTGACCTCCTGTCGTCCGGAGCTGGTCACCGAGCCGACGGGGATGAATCTCACCCCGGACCGGTGAACCGCCTCGATGCCCTCGAACAGCGGCTGGGAACGGTCGAACTCGTAGAAGTCCGAGATCCACACCATGACGGTGTTCTTCGGTTCGGCGATCTTCGGCCGGGCCATGGCCATGGCCACCGGTCCGTCGTTGCCGCCGCCGAGATTGGTGCGCAGCAGTACGTCGAACGGATCGTGCACCCAGGGGGTGAGGTCGATCGCACGGGTGTCGTACGCGATGAGGTGGACGTCCACCTTCGGCAGCCCGGCGAAGATCGAGGCCAGGATGGTGCAGTTGACCATGGAATCGACCATGGAGCCCGACTGGTCGACGACGACGATCAGCCGCTGCGGCGTGGTCCGGCGGACGGTGTGCCGGTAGTAGAGGCGGTCGACGTAGAGCTGCTCCTCCTGCGGGCTCCAGTTGGTGAGGTTCTTCCAGATGGTGCGGTCGAGGTCGAGGTTCCGGAAGACTCGCTTGGGCGGGACCGAACGGTCCAGTTCACCGACCGTGGCCTTCTCCACCTGTGTGCGCAGCACCTCGGCGACCTGGTCCACGTAACGCCGGATGAGGGACTTGGCGTTGGCCAGCGCGACACCGGAGAGGTTGCCCTTGTCGCGCAGCAATTGCTCGATCAGGGACATGCTCGGGGTGAGCCGGGCGGCCAGTACCGGGTCGGCCAGTACCTCGCGCAGGTGCATGCGGTGCACCAGGTCGGCCTCGATGGCGCCGAGTTCGGGCCCCAGGCCGTTGCCGCCGGGGCCCGCTCCGGCTGATCGTTCGCCGGGTGGGCAGCCCAGCGCGCGTTCGAGCCGGCTCGCGTCGGACTGCCAGCGGGCCAGCTGGCCGGCGGTGACCGTGCCGGAACCGGTGGCGAATACGTTGAGCAGCAGCTTCGAAGCGAGCGCGGCGCGCCGCACCTCGGCGGCACGGTCGCGCACGCCGTCCGCTTCGGGCTCCGGGGTCATCAGGCCGTCGAATTCATCCGCCAGCTCCGGGTGGCGCTGGACGACGGAGTCGATGGCTGTGCCCGGGTCCAGGAGTGCGGACGGCAGGCCGATGTCCTCCACCACGGCGAGGCTCGCCGCTTCCAGCGCGCTCTGCTCCTCGTGGTCGAAGAGCCGGGCCAGGAGCCGCCAGTACAGGACCTGGCGGCGGTTGTCGTCGGGGGCCGGCCCGGCCGGCGGGGCAGCGGAACCGGGGTCGCTCCCAGGGGTGTGACCGGTCATTTCCGCAGCAGCCTTCCGGCGCGTTCACGCAGGACGGCGACGGAGTCGGTGGCCGCCTTCTCGGCCCGTGCTCCGGCCTTGTCGGTGGTGCCACCGGCCCACGCGCCCGCGTGGACGGCGACGGCCTTCTTCCGCACCGTCGTCTCGACGGCCACCGGCTGGAGGACGAACTCCCCGGCGTCCCAGCGCAGCAGTCCCACGCATGCGCCGGACGCGGCGACGGCCTCCGGGGTGAGCGGGCCCGCGGCCGGCGCGCGGTCGGTGTCGACGGCCAGCAGGTGCCCGGCGAGGCCGAACGCCAGCGGCCCGCCGTCCTCCTGCTCGGCCGCGTACCCCTCCAGCAGGACGGGTACGGCGATCCGGGCCGGATGGCGGTCCAGCGGGGCGGTGACGGGATCGGTCGCGGTGGAGAGGATCACCCGGGCCGTCGCGAACGGGTCGGCGGCCTCGCCCGCGCGGGCCCGCTCGTCGTCCCAGACGAGGTCTCCCTCGGGGGTGAGGGGCATGGCGTCGAGCTCCATGGAGCGGCCCTCGCCCACGGCGGAGAGAAGCGACATGCGCGGGCGGAGCAGCTGCCACAGTCCGGCACCGACGACGGTGTCGGGCTTGGGCGCGGACACCGAGGCCCGCACCAGGCGCGGTGCCGTGCCGTCGGCGGGCTCGAACACCGCGTGGACCTGGGCCTGCACGGCGGTCGCGTGTTCCTGCATGTCGACGCCGAGCGGCAGCAGGCGGCCGGTCGCGGGGGACGTGGCGGGTGTGCGGGCGGCGCCCGCCAGGGTCAGGAGCAGCGCGCGCGACCACAGGTCGGCCCAACGACGCTCCGGAACGCGCTCCAGGGCGGCTCCCGGGCAGGACGCGGCGAGTTCCGCGGCAAAGCCGTCGAACAGTGTCGCCTGCCGCCGCAGCAGCGGGTCGGACAGCATCGTGGAGACCACGGGCGCGGCACCGGCGATCAGTTCGTGGTCGATACCGTGCCAGCCGACGCGGGCGAGGTCGCACAGCCAGGCGCGGGCGGCGGCGAGCACGTTCGCGCCATGCTCCTCCCCGTCGGCGGCGGGAGCGGTCTCCTCGGCGCGCGGCCGTCCGGTGACGTCCCCGACACGGGCCGTCAGCGCGTCGTGGACGGAGCCCATGAGGGCGGTGCGGGCGGCGGCGAGCACGACGAAGTGGTCCTCGGCGGCGGCACCGGCCGCCGCCTTCTCGGCGGCCTCGACGACCCGCGAGGCCAGCGGAGTGCCCGAGACGGCGTCCGCGATCGCGGTCAGGCCCGCGACCTGTGTGGGCTGCGGACGGAGGAGCCCGTCGACGAGTACGCCGTCGAAGGCGCCCACGGCCGCGAGTGCCTCGTCGAGCCCGTCGACGGGGTCGAAGAGCAGGTCCGTACGCATCAGGCCACCGCCCTCGTCGGCGGGAACCAGTGCATTTCGGGCAACGGTGCGGTGACGGGCTCCAGTTCGAGGTAGGCCAGGTGCCGCAGGAACCGGCTGAAGACGGGGGCGGCGGCCGAAGTGTCGCCCTGCGCGGGGCGCGTGGCGGTCATCATCGAGACGAGCCCGGGGCCGTCGAGCTCTCCGTCGGCTGTCTCCGCCTTCAGATATCGGGCGACGCGCCCGGCGCCGTACTGGAGGACGGCCTCACCGACGAGCGCGCGGATGTGGTTGCAGAAGGTGCCGCGCGCGCCGCCGCAGGGGCGGTTGTTGTTGGTGCTGCACGCGAACGCGTATGTGCCGGACGCGATCGAGGACACGTACACACGTCCTATGTCGGAGCCGCTGGACACCACGCCCTGCAGCCGCCCGTCAGCCAGCTCCACGAACGGTACCTTGGCAAGTTTCCGCGGCCGCGCGGGCGCTACCACCCGCACCGTGCTCGCCGTCTCCCAGACCGTCAACGCATCTCTCCTCTGCATGTCAAAGGGGGGTGTTCGCGTCCTTGCGGCGGAACATGAACGAACCTATCCCCGCCCACTGACAACGGCTTCGGGCGCAGCATGGCGATGACCCGGCGAAACCCGTACCGGCAGCTCAGAACCCCTTCCGTACAGGGGCGGCAGATCGTCCGGTCGATGCGGCAGCGCGCAGCCGGCTCCGAACCCCGCATGTGGCTGTGCTGCTTCCCTTGACGCCTGCGAACCCGACTTTCGGTTCAGGGCCCAAGGGGTGAGAAATCTACGTCGCGCCACAGGGCACGGGCCGCGGTGTTGTGCGCTCCGGCGGGGCTGTCCGCGGTGTCCCAGACATGGGGAGTTGTCGTCGGGCCGCTGACGGGGGCCCATCCGGGTTCACCAGTGGTGGCGAAGCTGACCCACGCGCCCATCATGCGCTGGGACAGCTCATGGTCTGCGGCATCGGGTGGACCTCCGATGAGGAACTCGACACTATTGAGGGTGAGGTTGCCGAAGGCAAAGGGGATGTCGGCGCAGTGCCAGGCACGTACCACTCCCTCGGGGCCCTTGCGGTGGCGGGCGAAGCAGGACGTGAACGCGCGGCCACCGGCCTGAGCGTGCCGCTCCGCCAGCCGACTGGTGTATTCGCTGAACAGCATGTCGCCGAAGATCGCAAGATAGATGTCGGGGACGGGGGCATCGGGCATCAGCTCCCGGTAACCCGGAACCAGATCATCGGGGAGGTGGAAGTCCCGGGCGAAGTCGCTCAGTTGTTCTTCGGTGGTGACTTTCGCACTGCTGCCGGCGGCATCCATCAACCAGAACTCCTGAGTGGTGTGGCACACCAGAAGGCCCACCCCCGCCTCCGAGGCTCCGGCTGCCCTCGCGGACAGGGGGTCGCTGGGCAGGATGTCTCCGTCGACGACCGGACCGTAGATGACAGGGTTGTAGTGGCGGGGCCCGGAACCCGGATCCTGCCGGCAGCTGTCGACCACACGGTCGGAAGCCACGACCAATGCGTGCGGGGGCGCGGACCTCAGGCACGTGGAGGTGGCGGAGATGCCGGCCGCGGCAGCAACCCTCCGGGTGGTCTCAACTGCGAGTTCCAGCGCCTGGCGGAGATCGGCAATGCTCAGCCCGAGCTTCTGGCACCGGCCGCGCCACTGCGGTACGCGGACAGCCCTCAGCGGACGAACCGGACCACGGGACGCACCCGCGAGGCGAGGTCGGACAGCAGCCGGTCGGCGTGCGGCAGTACGCGGGGGCCGCAGGCGGCCGTGCCGACGGCGACGGCCACGCCGGTCCATGCCAGCGGTCCCAGAGGCGTACACCCGAAGAAGTGGCTGACACCCGGTGTCTGGACGAGGGTGATCAGCACGACGGCCGTGCCGAGGACGGTGACCAGCACCAGTGGGCTGTGGCGGCGTCCGACGACGATCTGGGTGAGCTGGGCACCGACCACACCGCACAGGGCCATCGTGCTGGTGCGCCGGACCGAGCCCGGGGTGAGTTCGCCGAGCAGCCATGCGACGGTCGCACCGACTCCGGTGATCAGGCCGCGTTGAAGGATCTGGCGGGTCAGCGGCGGACCGAGGACGGCGAGGCCCACGGGGGCGTCGAGGAGTGCGGTGGACTCACCGGCGGGTTCCGGATCGTGAGGGGTGACCGCGACCGCCATCGCCGGGAACATGTCCGTGAGCAGGTTGACCAGCAGCAGCTGACGCGTCGACAGCGGCGACGTACCGGACAGCAAGGTGCCCAGCACGGAGAAGCCGACCTCGCCGGCGTTCCCGCCGAGCAGGATGCTGATCGCGTCGGCCACGCTGCGCCACAGGGCACGGCCCTCGCCGATGGCATCGATGAGAACCGACAGCTCGTCGTTGGTGATCACGAGGTCGGCGGCGTTGCGCGCGGCGGCCGACCCGCGCGCCGCGATGCCGACCCCGACGTCGGCGGCACGGATGGCGGCGGCGTCGTTGGCACCGTCTCCGACCATGCCCACGACGCGTCCCGCCTCCCGGAGAGCCTCGACCACCAGCAGCTTCTGCTCGGGTGCGACGCGAGCCACGACGCCGCAGTCCCGGAGCAGACGCGCTCGCCCCGCCCGGTCGAGCGCGGCCAGTTCGTCGCCGGTGACGACCTTGACGTCCGACGGCCAGCCCAGGGCCAATGCCACGGAACGGGCGGTCTCCGGGTGGTCGCCGGTGAGCATGACGGGTCGTACGCCGACGTCGCCGAGGCCGGCCACGAGCGGGGCCGAACTGGCACGAGGACGGTCGGCGAGCGCCACGAACCCGACGAGTTCCAGCCGTTCGAGCGGCTTGTCCAGTGCCTCGCCCGCCTCCTCCGCCGCGAGACGGCGCCTGGCGACGGCCAGCAGCCGCAGGCCCCTGGCGGCAAGGGCGCGCGCTGTGTCGACGGTTGCCGGATCCGCGTCGGGACAGCACGACAGCATGACCTCGGGAGCTCCCTTGACGACCAGGGTGTCCCCGCCGTCCGAGTCCCTTCCGACGGCGGCCGCGTAGCCCCGGCTCGCCTCGAAGGGCTGGGCCCGCACGACGGTCCACCCGGTCTCGCGCGGGGCAGCCGCCAGGACGGCCTCGTCGGTGGCGTGGGCGTGGACGCCCGGCTGCTCGGCTGCGCGCGGGCAGGCCCGGGCGGCGATGCGAAGGATCTGTTCCGCTTCGGGGGCGGACGCCGGGTGCTCGGCGCCGGTGGCGGTGACCAGGCGGACGACCCGCAATCTGTTCTCGGTGAGGGTCCCGGTCTTGTCGAAGCACATGGTGTCCACGCGTCCCAGGGCCTCCAGGCTGCGCGGCGTGCGCACCAGGACGCCCAGCCCGCTGAGCCGCCGTGCCGCGGCCATCTGCGCCACCGTCGCCACCAGGGGCATGCCTTCGGGGACGGCGGCCACCGCGACCGCCAGCCCGCCCTGGAGCGCGGTGCGCACCGGGCGGCCGCGCAGCAGGGACAGACCCGCCACCGCGGCGCCGCCGGCGAGGGTGAGGGGCAGGGCCCGGCGGGTCAGCTGGTGCAGCCGCGCCTGGACCCCCGCCGAGACGGGGACCCGGGCGGCGAGGGACGCCGCGCGGCCTGCCTCGGTCTGGTCGCCGGTGCCCACCACCACGGCGCGGGCGCGCCCGGCCACCACCGTGGTGCCTTCGAACGCCATGGAACTGCGGTCCGCGACGGATGCCTCCGCCACGGCCGCCACCTGTTTGTGCGCGGGCAGCGACTCACCGGTCAACGAGGACTCGTCGACCTCGAAGCCGCTGACCTCCAGCAGACGTGCGTCGGCCGGCACGACGTCGTTGGTGCGCAGCTCGATCACCTCGCCGGGTGCCAGTCGTCCGGCCTCGACGACGGACGGCTTGTCCGCCGACACGTCGGACAGACGCCGGGCTGTGCGCCGCTGCCCGGTGGCGAGTTCGGCCAGCGCCCTCTCAGCGCGCAGCCGCTGTACTCCGCCGACCAGGGCGTTCCCCGTGACGGCTCCGACGACGAGGAACGCGTCCACCGCGGACCCCAGCAGCGCGGACGCGGTGGCACCGATCAGCAGGACGGGGGTGAACGGGTCGTCGAGTTCGGCCCAGGTCGCGTCCGCCAGACGCGCGCCGACCCGGACCGGCGCGAGGACCGGGTGAGCGGCCGCGGCGTGCAGTGCGTGACCGGCCCGGCCCCGCACCACCGCCCACGCGGTGGGCGCGGCTCGCGGCGCCCTCGCCAGCCGGGCCATGACCTCCTCCGGATGCAGAGCGTGCCACGGCACCCGCGGCCCGGGGTGTGGGGGCGCACCGGAGGCGGCACCCAGCGCGCCGCACCAGCCGGACACCAGAGCCGCGGCGGCGGCGATGCTGACCGGACTGATCCGCAGTTCGAGCGGGAACGGGACCGGCTGGGTCCGGGCCCCCCGGGTGAGCACCAGGAGTTCGGAGAGCGTGGCACCCGCCTCGGCGAGGAACTTGGCCCGGCGACCGGCCGCCCGTGCCGCAGGCACGGCGGACAGCAACCGCCACGCGCCCTCCAGACCGCGCAGGGGCAGCACGTCCGCGCCCCAGACGACGGCGCCGCGCTCGTCGGCGACGGCCACGGCGATGTCGCTGCCGAGCAGCCCTTCGAGCACGTCGCGGGCCGCGTCGGCCGGCGCCCCTTCCACCGCCCTCCGGTCGGCCGGCACGCGCGCCACCGTCAGGACCGTCCGCCCGCCGTTCCGCAGACCGGCCACCACCTCGGCCAACGGAACCCCGGAAGGAACGAGTTGGTCGGCCAGGGTCCCGAACTCGCCGAGCGAGTGGTCGTCCGGTACGACGACGTGCAGGCCGGCCCGGCGCGCCGCGTCCAGCACGGCCTCGGCCATCGGGTCGAGCTCCCGGCCGACCAGGACTGTACCGACATCGGTGCCGCGCACCGACGCGATCATCAGGCCCGTGTCCGGCGGTTCGGCGTCCGACGCCGCCTCGTCTGGCACCGGCCGCAGGCCGACTCCCGGCTTCTTGGTCCCGGACGGCGCCGCCCCGTCCCCGGGCGAGCTCAAGGCCGCGGTGGCCTCCCGCCACAGCCGGCGGTGATCCCACCCGGTCCTGCTGGGATGGACCTCCAGCACGGTGCGCCGGATGCTGCGCAGCGCTCCGGGATGCAGGACGACGGTGTCCACGAGCTCCAGCCGACGCAGTCGCTCCGGGCTGCGGACCAGCACGTCCTCGCGTGCCAGGACACTTCCGAGCGCCGAGGTGAAGGCCGCCGGGCCGTAGCGCGCGGCCTTGGGCGAACCCGCGAGGACGGTCTCCGCCGCCCCGTCGAGGCTGCGGGTGAGCAGGAGCGCGGTGACGGCCCCGCCCAGCATTCCGTTGATCGCGGCGTCGGCGTAGTCCTCGCCGGGGCACGAACGCAGCGGCGGACGCACGGTGTCGTCTCCGCCCACCGTGGGCCTGCCCGGGACGCACAGCGTGTCGTGCACCGCGTCGAACGCCGCGAGCTGGGCGACGGACTCCGTCAACTGGACGATCCGCAAGCCCGCGTCGAGCAGCAGCGGGCTCGGGGACTGCCCGATCCCGCAGGCGGCCGCATGGGCCGCGGCGAGCACCAGATCGGCCGGATCCGGACCCAGTGCGCGGCTCAGGACCGCCCGCACCCGGGAGTCCTCCCGCATGACGACGGCCGCGGCCACGACGATCTCCGGCACGGTCCTCAAAAATGCTGCCCTCGCCACGAGGGCCGTGGCGATGCCCGCCGCATCGCAGGCCACGGCGATGGCATTGGCGCGCACACCCCCGGCCGCGCCCGGATGCGTGTGCTCCAGCGCCTGGTCGTCGACCCGCACCAGCCCGTGCCGGGCGGCGATTTCGGACACCCGGTCCACCAACTGCTCACCGACCGCGCCCTCGGTGGTCTGCACGACCAGCCGTTCCAGGCCGCTGTCCCAGTAGGCGACCAGCACATCGGGGTGTTCGGCCAGCTCGACGGCCACCTTCTCGCAAACGGTACCGACCTGCTCCAGGGTCGGTTCCCGCGCCTCCGGTTGCCGCCGCAGCGCGAGGTGCATGCGGGACCCGGCACGCCAGTGACCGGTCCGAGGGGTCATGGCGTTGCGGGCGACCCTGCCGACCCGCAGTGCGGTCGCCGACACCGCCGCCGCGCCGCTCACGACGCCACGCGCGCCGGTGCTGACGAGTTCGGCGGCCATCCGCGCCGTGCCGGTGGCCGGCGGGGCGATCCGGCGCGTGGCCCCGACGGGGGCCGCCAGGGCGTTCTGAAGGACCACGGCGGGCAGCCCGGTCACTGAGCGGAGCAGCATGTCTCACCTTCGCGGGCCTACCGCACGGGCCGAGGGCAACGGACGGTCGTCGGAACGGTCGAGCGGGGGGCGTCGAGCGGGGGGCGTCGAGCGGCCTCTGGTCGCGCCGGTCGGTCGTCGCGGTTTCGGCCGTCGGAGTGGGCGGAGGACCGGCGTCAGGTCTTCTTCCGCCCACCCGCCCTGGTGCGCGAGGTGCCGGCCGCGGCGCTCTTGGTGGTCCGCCCGGACGAGCGGGCCTTGGCCTTGCTCGTGGTGCTCGCAGACTTGGGCGCGCGGGACTTCGCCGTGCCCGAACCGGCCTTGCCGGGACGTGACTTGGCCGTGTCGGGACGGGACTTCGCCTTGCCGGTAGGGGACTTCGCCTTGCGGGTGGCAGTCGACGCCTTGGCCGACTTGGCGGCGCGTTTCGTCGACGCCCCCTCGGCACGGGTCTCGCCGGCCGTCCGGACCGCCGCGGCGTCCTTGGGACGCTGCTGCGTGAGCCACACGGCGGCGGCGCCCGCCGCGGCCACCGGCCACTCGACCACACCGACCACACCGAGCAGCCCGGCACCGGCGTACGCCGCGACGCGCCGTGCGTGGGGCGAGACGATCCCGACGGAGTCCAGCACGCCGTCGACGAACTCCTTGGCCCGGTCGGCACCGGGAACCTTCTCCACCGCCGTCGCCGCCATCTGCATGGGGTGCGCCAGCGTCTCCTGAACGGGATGCCGCGCCTTCGTGTCCCCTGAGCCGTGCGCATGGGAACTGCCAGTCATGGTCGATCTCCCTCCGTAGGACAGGCGAGGCATGCGGCGATGCCGTGACATAGCTCACCTTTTCGACAACCTTGACCAGATCCGAGAATTTCGGCAACTTTGGAGATGTCCGTATCCGCTGGATGGTGGAGTCGGCGGTGCGGCCTCTGCGCCGCCCGTTTCTCTCCGCCGGACGAATCCGAGGAGACGCCCGACCGGCGTTTCGGTTTCCGGACATGTGCGCGTGTCCCGGCCATGAGGAGGTGACGACATGAGCGCCCGGTCCAGTCCCGACCCGTATTCCAGAAAGCCGACCCTCACCACCATCACCTCCCTCACCGCCCCTCCGGCCTGACCGCGGTCCCCCCGCGCACGCCGGCCGGCCTGCCCCGCGTTCCTCCGCCGGGCCCAGGCTGGCCCGCTGTACGCGATGGCGACGCCCTCCGGGCCGCAGGCGCCGAGCCCCACTTCCGCGGAGGCCGTCTCATGCGCATCGAACTCACCTGGCCGCGCCCCGGTACCGACGACCGGACCCTGACCCTCGTACTCCCCGGCCCGCCGGCCCGGCTGTGCGCCCCTCCCGCCGCCCTGCTCCGCGCCGTCGTGTGCGCGGAGCCCGTGGTCCTGGCCGCGGCCGTCGCCGTCGGCGCGGGCCCGCTCACCCGGGCCGCACTGCCGTACGCCCTGCGGTTCGCCCGGCAGGCACTCGACACCGGCACCACCGACCACGGCCCCCGGCCCGGCACCCCGTGAATCCCTTGCCGGCTCGACCACCCACGGCCGCTGAACGATGTTCCGGGTAGTCGCCACACAGGTGGAGCGGCGACGCCAGGCCGGGGACGTCCACCGCACGCACGCGCACCGCCCGGGAGGGCGTGAGGAGCGGCGTGGCGGCATCGCACAAGCCCGAGCCACCACCGCTGGACGTGAACGAAGCCACCGGGCACACGTCGGCCCCGAGCGCAGATGCGGGACATCTCACACCCAGGGCCGCAGGCCGGTCAGCAGCCGCCTTCAGGCTCCGGCCGCAACGAGAACACCGCCCGGTCGGACTCGCCGGTGAGGTTACCGGCCTCACCGGGCTCCACAAGCCGCCATTCACCGCCGACTGGACTCCCAAAAGCCACCAGGTCCAGCCAGCGGGAGGCGATCCGGCGGTTCACCCGCCTGCTCCGTGGACGCCTCCGCGCGGCCCCCGTCTTGTGTGTCCCGGACTGGGCTGTTTCGTGTCTCGGTTGTCCGAGGTTGACGCGCCGAGACCACATTCACTCATTGCCGTCCCACCTGCTGCCGTCGTGCCGTCTCACAACCAGCCGCGGCGGGCCGCGATCACTCCGGCCTGGAAGCGGTTGGCGGCGCCGAGGAGGTCGTGCAGGCGGCTGATGCGGCGGCGCATGGTGCGGACGGACCAGCCGAGCTGACGGGCTATCGCCTCGTCCTTGAGGCCGCTGACCAGGAGGGTGAGGACGAGTCGGTCCTCCTCACCGAGGGGGTCCTCGGCGGGGGCGTTGAGAGGCAGGGCCTGCTTCCAGCACATTTCCCAGTAGCCGGTGAGGGCATCGAGCAGGGTGGACGGGCGGATCACCGCGGCGCGGACGTCGTCGAGGTCGAGAGAGAGCGGCATCAGGGCGAGCTTGCGGTCGGCGATGGCGAGTTTGATGCCCAGGCCGGGCAGCACGCGAGCCTGTTCGCCGTGCCGGACCAGCTCGCGGATGTCGTCGAGGACGCCCGGCCATTCCAGGGCCTCGGGGGCGTAGACCGCGCGGTACCGTACGCCGCGGCCGAGCGCCGTCGCCTCCACCGGGTTGGAGGTCGTCAGGGCGTACGGCGGTCGGTCCAGGGTCATCACGTCCTCGTGGGCCTCCTGTTGAAGGCGGACGAACCAGCGGCCGAGCGCCTCGCTGCCGGTGGTGATCTCCACCTCGTCCTCGCAGGTCGCGCCGGTTCGCGCGGCGGCGAACAGCCGGGACAGCTCGTCGGCCGCCGAACGGACCCGCTCCAGCTCATTGCTTCTGGTCCGTACCAGCGCCTCGACAGCGGCACCCGGCTCGATGGCGGCGTACCGGCGGCGGGAGCCTGCGAGCCGGCCGACCAGCCCGTGGTCGCGGAGCCGGTCCAGCGCCCTCGCGACGCGCTCGGCCGAACAGTCGAGATCCGCGGTGAGTTCGGCAGGCGCCGCCGTCCGCCGGGTCAGAACGGCGCGGTAGACGCTCTCGTCGAACGGATCGATGCCTGCCGCCGTGAGTTGTGGTGTCTCGGGAGTCATGGACGGATGGTGGCCCAGTTGTGCCAGCGACAGCAATGGGCCACGGAGATCAGTTGTGCGGCAAGTGCCTTCACCACTAGGACCTTTACGCATGGCAATGAAGTCACGAAGATCGCGTCATGCCGCCCTCGCCGCCGTTGTTCTCGCCGGCACGTTGGCGGCGACACCGGGTGCCGCCAACGCGTCCGCGCCCGCCCCGTCGCAACGAGTGCTCGTCGAACTGTCCGGGAACCCGGCGGTCACCGCCGCGCCCGGCGGATCGCTGCTGTCCGCCGAGGCCGCCCGCGGCGTCGGCGCCGCCCGCCGCGCGCTCGACGCGCGGCAGGAGACGTTCCTCGGCTCGGCGAGGAGCGCCGGACTGCACCCTTCGGCAACCCGCAAGCTGGGTCTGCTCATCGATGCCGTGGCGATGACGGTGCCCGCGTCCGAGGTGGGGCGGCTGTCCTCGCTGCCGGGCGTCACCGCCGTCCGCCCCGACACCCGGGTGCTGACGAAGACGGACGCGAGCGTGCCGCTGATCGGCGCACCCGGCGTCTGGCAGCGCAAGGATCCTGCCGGAGGCCGCGTCACCGGCAAGGGGACCACCGTCGCGATCCTGGACAGCGGCGTGGACTACACCCACCCCGACCTGGGCGGCGGACTCGGCAAGACGCACAAGGTCGTCGGCGGGCACGACTTCGTCAACGGTGACGAGGACCCGATGGACGACAACGGCCACGGCACCCACGTCGCCGGCATCATCGCGGGCAAGGCGGCTGAGAAGGGCGGCGTCACCGGCGTGGCACCCGGCGCGAATCTGCTGGCCTACAAGGTGATGGACGCCGACGGCTCCGGCTACACGTCGGACATCATCGCCGGAATCGAGGCGGCCTCCGACCCGGCCAACCCGCACCGCGCCGATGTCATCAACATGAGCCTCGGCGGCCCCGGCGACGGCACCGATCCACTGGGCCGCGCCGCCACCGCGGCCGTGCGAGCCGGTGTCGTCGTGGTGGCAGCGGCCGGCAACGACGGGCCGGGCGCGGGCACGGTCAGCAGCCCCGGCACGGCCGACGGCGTGCTCTCGGTCGGCGCGTCGACGAGCAATCTGCGGCTGCCCAGTGCCTATCTGGTCGGCCGGAAACCCGAGTTGATCCAGAGCTACCGCGGCGTCCTGTCCGCGAACCCGCCGAAGGGTCCGGTCACGGCGCCGCTCGTCGATGTCGGCAAGGGCACCCCTGAGGACTGGCAGCGGGCCGGCGACGTACGCGGAAAGATCGTACGGGCGCAGATGCTCGTCGCCTCCGCCGCCCAGTACCTGACGGCGAGTGCCGTGGAGTGGGCGCGGGAGGCGGAGAAGCGCGGTGCGATCGCCGTGCTGGCCGGCCTGCCCTCCAACGACGGCCCGGTGTTCGTCGCCGGTGCGTCGGACGGGGTCCGGCCGCCGGAGGTGAACCCCGAGCCGGGAGTGACCGAAGTGCCGTCGTCTCCCGCGCGGATCGACGCCTCCGGCGACTCGCTGCGCATGGACCACCTGGTGGTCATGGGCATCGACTCGACCCAGTACACGGAGTTGAGCGGCCGACTCGCCGCCGGGAACGTGTCGGTGACGCTGCGCGGCGCCGACACCACCGACCGGATCGCCTCGTTCTCCTCACGCGGCCCCACACAGGACTTCGGTCTGAAGCCCGATCTGGTCGCGCCGGGCGTGGAGATCCGCTCCACCGTGCCCAAGTCGCTGTACGGGCCGGGCCAGTACCGCATGTCGGGTACGTCGATGGCGGCCCCGCACGTCGCCGGCGCGGCGGCCCTGCTGCACCAGCTGCACCCCGGCCGGACGCCCGCTGAGATCAAGGCCGAGCTGATCGGTACCGCGAAGCCGCTGGGCGACACCGGGCCCACGACGCGGGGCGCGGGCCGGCTCGATGTGGCGGCGGCCGCCTCGGCCGCGGTCAGCGCCTCACCGGCCTCGGTGTCGTTCGGACTCGCCGACCTGTCCGGGCGTCAGATCGGCGGCACCGCGAAGGTGACGCTGCACAACCCCGGCATGCGGCCGGTCACCACTTCGCTGCGGACCGACGGTCCGGCCAAGGCCTGGCCGAGGCGGGTCACCGTGCCGGCCGGGAGAACCGCGACCGTCACGGTCTCGCTGCGTGTCGCCCGGCCTGCCGCCGACACCGAGATCAGCGGCCGTCTCACGGCGACTCCCGACCGGGGGCCGACGATCAACGTGCCCTATCTGCTCGCCGTCCGGCACCTGGCCGTCCAGGCCGCACCCGACCCGAGCGACGGTCGCTCGACCGTGCACATCGCCCCGCCGACCCGGCTGGCCGCACCGCCGGTCGTCACCGTCACCCCGCCTCGCGGCAAGGCCGTCGACGTCACTTCCACGCTCGATCCCGCCAGCGGCTACTACCGGGCCGAGGTGACCGGCAGCGTGGCCGGCGCCTACCGGGTCTCGGTGCGCGGCACCGCCGGCACCGGGCAGCGGCTCACCGGCGCCGGCGCCTTCGAGGTCACCCCGGTCGACAGCCGCGGGGACCGCTGGGAGCCGGTCGGCCCCAACAGCGAGGCCGGGTCGGTCGCCCTCTCGCCGAGTCGGCCGAAGCAGGCCGTCCTCACCCAGTACCAGAAGGCGGCACCCTGGCTGACCACCGACAACGGTGCCTCCTGGCGCCAGCTGGGCCGACTGCCCGTCGCGGACGGCACGGGTCCGCTCGTGGTGGACGCCAAGAATCCCGACCGCTGGTGGTACGCCGTGAACAGCGTTCACGACGGCAGCCGCCGGGGCGCCATCCTGCGCACCGATGACAACGGGCGGACCTGGCGCACGCTCGACGTCCCGGACACCCGCATCGCGGCGCTCGCCGCCGACGAACGGACCCGTACCCTGGTCGCGATCACCTCGGACGCACTGCTGGTCAGCACGGACGCCGGTGACCACTGGACGACGTATGCGACCGGAGTGACCGGCGCCGTCACCGCCGCCGCGGTCACCGGTGACACCCTCTACATGACGACGTACCACGGTGTCTGGGCCCGCTCCGGCATCGGCTCGGGCAACCCCGGCGAAGCACGTCTGCTCTTCGAGCCGTCCGGCAGCAGCGTCGGCGGGCTGGCCGCCGACTCATCGGTCGTGGCGGTGTATGTCCCGGGTCGGGGAGTTGTCGGTTCCCGTGACAGAGGGGAGACCTGGAGCACCCTGCTGTCCATGACGGAGGGCGGCCTCCGCCTGACCATCTCGGGTGACGACCTGTACCTGAGCACGGTGTCCGGCAGCGGCCGTCTCAGCCTCGACCACGGTCGGACGTGGACCAGGGTCGCCGCGCCGTCGCGCGCAGCGCTACCAGTGGACTACGACCGTTGGGCCGACGGTTCCGTCACCGTCTCCAGCGAGCAGGACGGTCTCTACCGGGGTGCCGCGGACGGCACCGGCTATCGGCGGATCGGCGTCCAGGGACTGACCGTCAACGATCTCGCTGTCAGTGACGGACATCTGCTCGCCGCCACCGACAGCGCGGTCTACCGCACCGCCCTTCCCGTCGCGAGCCCGGAGTGGGGCCGGTCGGGCGGCGAGGGCATGAGGGGCGTGACCGTCCCGCAACTTGCCGTGTCGGCCAAGGATCCGAAGGCGATCTGGAAGGTGCGGCGCACCGCGTTCGGCTCATTCACCGTCGAGCGCAGCGCCGACGGCGGTGCCACCTGGGAGAACAGGGGCAGTTCGGCGGAGGTGCCGACGGCGCTCCTGGTCCACCCCGCCGACCCGAACCGGGTCATGGTCAGCTTCCGAAGCCTTTTGGGCCAGGGGCTGTTCGCCACCAGTGACGGCGGTGCGACGTGGAAGAACCTCTACCACGAGCGCTCCTTCGACACCATCGCGGGCGACCCCGCGAATCCGCTGCGTCTGTGGCTCGGCAACACCTCCGGTCTCTACCGGTCCGACGACGGCGGGGTGACCGTCACCAAGGTCGCCGACGGCCCGGTGACCGCGATCGACCTCGACGGACGGCGCCTGGTCATCGGCGGTGCGAGTGTCCGCGTCAGCACCGACGGCGGCCGGACCTTCCGCACCGCGGACACCGGCGCTCTGGCGATCCATGTCTCCGACCTGCTCCGGGTCAAGGACACGCTCTACGCGGCCACCACCAGCTCCGGGGCGAGCGGTCTCCTGCAAGGCGGCCGCGGCGTACTGCGCAGCACCGACCACGGTCTGAGCTGGCACAACATCTCAACCGGCCTGCAGAACACCGACACCACCAAACTGGCCGCGAGCCCCGACGGCCGCGCACTCTACGTCGGCACCGTCGACGGCGGCGTGCACCGTCTCGACCTGCGCCACTGATCACTACGGATCGGGCGCCCGGACGGAACCTCCGTCCGGGCGTCCGATCCACGCGTTGACGCGGTCGGTGGGTGAGCGCAATGACCTCGATGGCCGGGCCGCTACCGGCCTGAGCCGGGTCACCGGCATCGGCCGCACGCGAACGGACGCGCCCGCGGAACCCCGCCGACGCCGGGCGCGGTCTGTCCCAGGAAGGGGCATGGAGATCACCTGCCGTCCCGGCGGCCGTGTCGGCTTCCGGAAGGGATCCTGGTGGCGAACCCCTCGAACCAGGTCAGCATCTCGGGGTGGGTGACGGCACCCTCGGCGCTCACATCAGCGGCGCGGGCTCCCTGGATGATGCGTTTGACGGGGACCTCCAGCTTCTTCCCGGTCAAGGTGCGCGGCACGGCAGCTATCGGAACGATGACATCCGGCACGTGCCGAGGTGAGAGCGTGTGTGTGATCGATGTCGCGATGGCACTCCGGAGTGTGTCGTCGACTGATTCCCCTTCGGCAAGGACGACGAAGAGCGGCATGACGTAACGGCCGTCCGGCAGTTCGGCGCCGATGACCAGACTGTCCGCGATCTGGGGAAGCTGCTCGACAACGGCGTAGATGTCGGCGGACCCCATGCGCACGCCCATACGGTTGAGTGTTGAATCCGATCGTCCCGCCACCACGACCGACAGGTCCGGTTCGACCGTGACCCAATCGCCGTGCCTCCAGACTCCGGGATAGACATCGAAGTAACTCGCCAGATAGCGCCGGTTCTCCGGATCGTTGACGAAGTGCAACGGCATCGAGGGAAGCGGTGCGGTCACCACCAGCTCCCCCTGGGCCCCGACAAGCGGCTGCCCGGAGGCGTCCCAGGCGGCGATGGCAACGCCGAGCGCGGGACACTGGATCCGGCCGACCCGCACCGGCAGCAGCGGGGAGCCCCCCGCGAGAACCGAGCAGACATCGGTCCCTCCACAGATCGACTGCAGCCAGGCTTCGGGGGCCAGACGGTCGTAGACCCAGCGCCACGTGCTGCCGGGAAGCGATGAGCCGGTCTGCAGGATGGACCGCAGAGCGCTCAGATCGATCTCGGCTGCTGGGTGCGCATCCGCTTTCTCTGCGGCGACCAGGTAGGCCGCTCCCACGCCGACCATCGTCGCGCGCGTCTGTTCGGCCACCTTCCAGACGCCGTTGACGCCGGCGTACGTGGGGCTGCCGTCGTACAGGACGATCGTGGCACCGTGCAGCAGGCCGCCGACCATGAAGTTCCACACCATCCAACTGGTGGACGTATGGAAGAAGTAGCGGTCGTCGCTCCGCAGGTCGACGCCGAGACCGAGGGCCTTGAGCAGCTCGACGACGATGCCGCCGTGACCCTGCACGATGCCCTTCGGTACGCCTGTGGTGCCCGATGACCACAAGATCCACAGGGGGTGGTCGAAGGCGACGTCGGCGAAGGTGAGTCCGGCCTGGTTGTCGAGAAGCGCGGGCCATGTGTGCTGCTCCAGCTGAGGCCGCTGCGACCACGATGAGGAGGTCGAGGACGTGGAGAGATGGCCGACGGCGATCAGATGCCGGACCGTGGGCAGACCGTCCGCGATCTCAGCGACCGCCGGACGCCGATCGAATTTCTTCCCCCCGTAGGAGTAGCCGTCGGCGGCCACCAGAACCGTCGGCTGCGCCTGCTGCAGCCGCGCGAGCACGCTGGACGTACCGAAGTCCGGCGAGCACACGGTCCACACCGCGCCGACAGCGGCGCTGGCCAGCAACGCGACCACGGCATGCGATGTGTTCGGGAGGTAACCGGCGACGCAGTCACCGGGCCCCACACCCATCTCGCGAAGGGATGCGGCAACAGCGGCGACATCGCGTCCGAGCTGCCGCCACGACGTCTCCACCGGAACGCCGCCTTCGGAGACACTGATCAAGGCCGGGCGCTCGTCGGTGGCACGGGCGAAGCATTGCTCGGCGAAGTTCATCCGCGCTCCCCCGAACCAGGAGGCTCCGGGCATCGACGCGTCGGCCAGCACCTCGTCGTAGCCGCTGACGGCGCCGAGGCCGTAGAACTCCCATACCGCCGACCAGAAGGCGGGCACGTCGGTGGTGCTCCACCGCCACAGCTCCGGGTAGCCGGAGAAGGACAGTCCCCGCGTTTCGCTCAGCCAGCGCATGAAGCCGGCGATGTTGGAACTTTCGGCCGTCGAGCGGCTGGGGGAACACAGCAGGTCGGCATCGGTGCTCATCAGCGCCTCCAGGGGCGGGTCGTGCGGGTGGGGGACGGTGCGCAGAGTCCGGCCAGGGCAAGCGCCTACGGGACGCACCGACATGTCTGCAACGAGGGGTGCGGCGGCACACGGCTCCCTCCTGCCCGGCGCGGGCAGGAAAGAGCCGTGAGGGAAAGCCGTCGTCGGTCAGGCGGACATGTCGGACGAAGGTCGGCCGAGCTCGCGGACGAACTCCTCCGCCCGGGGCCATGCGCCGTAGCCGGAGGCAGGGTTGAGGTGTCCGACCGGGCCGAGGTCCACGAGGCGGCTCCCCCATGCCCGGGCGAGATCAGCGACGCGATCGGCAGCGGCCAGGGGGTCGTTCGTGCTCGCCGCGACGATGCTGGGGAAGGGCAGGGGTGTCCGCGGCGTCGGCATCCAGCCGTTTTCACGCAGGGCTTCCGGGGTGGGATAGCCCTCCGGCAGCGGCGTGTCGAAGTCCGGCGGCGCCGCCAGCAGTGCGGCCTTGACGGGACGCCGGTGTCGTTGCGCCCAGTGCACGGTGGTCATCACCCCGGCGCTGTGGGCAACCAGCACGACGGGCCCGGAGATGTCCGACAGCGCCTCGTCCAGTGCGGCGACCTGGGCATCGCGGCTCAGCCTGTCCTTCTCCAGCGGGGGTACGGTTCGGGCGTCAGCGATCTTGTCGGCGAGGACGGTCTGCCAGTGGTCCGGCACATGATCGCGCAGTCCGGGGACGATGACGACCGTCGGCTGAGCGCTGAGAATCATGACTGCAACTCCGGTGTCTTGAGCGCCGGCCCGGGGAGCAGCCCCAGGCGGCGCAGGTCATTTTCGTAGGAGAACTTGCCTATGGTGAAGGCCACGCTGCCCGCGAGCCCGACGAGCGGGATCACCTGCAGTGCGCCGAGCAGGCCCAGGTGGTCCGCGAGCATGCCCGTCACCGCGGGCCCGGGGGCCAGCCCGAGCAGGCTGTTGGCCAGAGTGAGGGTGGCGAAAGCCGTCGCCGCAATGGCGGCGGGCGTCAGATTGGCCACCATGGCGGCCGCCGGACCGGCGGTGCCGCCGGCCACCAGGGTCCCGGCCGCGATCAACACGAGCTGCAGCAAGCCGACCGGCAAGTGGAATCCCACCATCAGCAGCACGAACGACCCGAGAGCGCAGACGATCGCAACGATCCACTTCCGGGCCGCGGCCTTCCGGCTGAGGCGGTCCGCGACGATCCCACAGAGGATCATGCCAATGCCACTGATCAGCGCGAAGACCCCGGCGGCCAGGCCGGCCTTCGCAGGAGGCATGTCGTAGTACCGGTTGAGGAAACTGGGTATCCACGCGAGCAGGGCCATCGCGATGAACATCTGCAGCCCGCTGCCGATGTAGGCGCAGACCACGGAGACCGAGGAGAACAGACGCGGCAGCTGGGCCCGGATGGGGGCGCGTTCGCCGGACACGGCGCTGTCGCGTATGGACGCCGGGCCCAGCCTCTTCTCGGTGACCACGAGGCCGTAGACCGCGGCCAGAACCAGTCCGAGGATTCCCATCGCGCCGAACGCCCAGCGCCAGCCGTGCTCCTGGGCGATCACACCGCCGACCGACACGCCCAGCACGGATCCGAACGAACCCCCCGCCATGAAGGCTCCGGAGAGCGTGGCTCGCAAACCGATGGGGAACACGCTGAGAACCACCGCGATGCCGACGCTCCCGTAGGCCGCCTCTCCGACGCCCACCATGAACCGGCCCAGGAACATCTGGCCGTAGCTCGCGGAAATGGCGCAGCCCAGGGTCGCCAGGCTCCACGCGGTCGCGGCCATGACCAAGATCCTGACCCGGCCCCAGCGGTCCGCCAGAAGGGACAGAGGGAAGGTGAGCACTCCGACCATCAGGGCCACGATGCCGCTGAGAGAGCCCAACTCGGCATCGGAAAGCAGCCATTCCGCTTTCAGCAGGGGAAAAACCGCGTTGAGAACCTGTCGCGACATGTAGTCGGACAGCAGAAGCCCAAAACCGAGGGCGAACACCAGCCAGGCATAGCTACGGGATACAGCCGGTGCGGTGGGAGACCTCCCTGGCACCGTTGTGCCGGCAGTGTGCACTCCCATTGGCATCACCTTTTTGTCTCTGGTAGGGGCTCAGAAAGGTTGGTCGCCGACAATCCCCGCGCGTTCCATCTTGCGCACGGCGGGCCAGTAGTCCTGGACGGCGTAATGCTGGGTGGAGCGGTTGTCCCAGATGGCGACGCTGTTCTTCTGCCAGCGCCAGCGCACCTGGTACTCGGGGACTGCCGCCTGGCTGATCAGGTAGTTCAGGAGACTGCCCGCTCCGGGGGCGTAGTCCTGGCCGAAGCGCACGTTCTCGGGCGTGTGGTAATTGACGAAGTGCGTGGTGAAGGCGTTGACGAACAGAATCTGCTCGCCGGTCTCCGGGTGGGCACGCACCACCGGGTGCTCCGGATCCGGGAAGCGGGCCTTCAGCTGGTGGCGTTGCTCCGTCGGCATCACGGCTCCGAAGGTCGCCTCGATGCTGTGCCGTGCGCGCAGGTCCGCGATCTGCGTCTTGATGTGCTCCGGCAGCCTGCGATAGGCCTCAGCCATGTTGACCCAGATCGTGTCACCACCCACTTCTGGTGTTTCCACGCAGCGCAGCACGGCGCCCATGGGCGGGCACGCGCGCCAGGTCGCATCGCAGTGCAGCGCGTTCTCGTAGTGCTCGGGTTTGCTGTCCAGGTCCTTGTAGATGCGGACCAGCCCCGGGTGGTCGGGGTCGCTGCCGACCACCGGATGGTCCTCCAGCGGGCCGAAGCGCCCGGCGAAGGCGATGTGTTCGGCGCGCGTGATGTCCTGGTCCCGCAGGAACAAGACCTTGTACTGCAGCAGCAGCGCCTTGATGTCGGCGAACAGATCGCCGTCGCGCGCGGCGTCGCCGAGGTTCACACCGGACAGTTCGGCGCCGATGGTGCAGGTCAGCGGCTCAACCTTGATCGAGGTACGCAGGACGCCCGGACGCACCAGGGCGGGCGTGTCTTCCTTCGGACGGACGGTCTGGGGCATGTGCTCACTCCTGGGGGTCACGTGCGGGGCACGGCGGGCTCAGAGGACGAAGACGGAAGATCCCGTGGTCCGTCCCGCTTCCAGGTCACGATGGGCCTGTACCGCGTCCTGAAGGGCGTAGCGCTGGTTGGTCTCGATCTTGATGCGACCGGCCGCGACGTGCCCGAACAGCTCCCCGGCCAGGGCGTCCCGCTCCGCGGGCTCGGCGATGTAGTCGGCCAGCGCGGGGCGGGTCACGAACAGCGAGCCATGGATGGCCAGTTGCATGGCGTCGAGCGGCGGGACCCCGGAGGACGTGCCGAAACACACCAGCAGGCCGCGGCGTTGCAGCGATGCCATGGATCCGGCGACGGTGTCCTTGCCTACACTGTCGAAGACGACCGGGACGCCCTTGCCGTCGGTCAGTTCACGCACCCGCTCGGCCACGTTCTCGCGCCGGTAGTAGATGATGTGCTCGCAGCCGTGGGCGCGGGCGACCTCGGCCTTCTCCTCGCTGGAGACCGTGCCGATCACCGTGATGCCGAGCAGCTTCGCCCATTGGGAGAAGATCAGACCGACGCCGCCGGCCGCCGCATGGAGCAGCACGGTATCGCCGGAGTTCAGCGGGTGGATCCGGCGCAGCAGGTACGCCGAGGTGAGTCCGCGCATGGTCATCGCCGCGGCTGTCTCGCAGCCGATCCCGTCCGGCAGTTTGATCAGTGAATCCGCGGGCATGACCCGCTCCGTGCTGTAGGCGCCCAGCGGACTGCCGGTGTAGGTCACACGGTCGCCCTCGGCGACATGCGACACCCCCTCGCCCACGGCCTCGATCACACCCGAGGCCTCCACGCCGAGCCCCGCAGGCAGTGGAGCCGGGTACAGGCCCGTGCGGAAATAGGTGTCGGCGAAGTTGAGTCCCACGGCGACGTGCCGGATCCGTACCTCGCCCGGACCCGGGTCGCCGACGACGACCTGTTCCCACCGCATGACCTCAGGGCCACCGGTTTCATGGAATCGAATGGCATGTGCCATGACGTGCTCCGTTTGCTCGTGTGTGGGGGCTGTGCGGGGCGGCGGCGGGGCGGGAACCCTGGCCGCCGCCAGTGGGTCGAGTCAGCTCTTGAGGTCGCGCAGCATGGAACCGCGCCGGCCGGGGCGGCGGTTGGGCACCATGCCGAGCCGGTCCAGGGTCTCGGCGGCGTCCGAGTACCATTCGCCGATCTTGTAGATCTTCTTCGCCTCCTGCCCGGTGGCGATCTCACGCCCGAGCGCATGGGCGATCTTGACCATCTGCTCGACCTGCTCCACGGAAGACATCCGCTCGCCCTTGTGCCGCCACAGGTTGTCCTCGTTGCCCACCCGCACGTGCGTGCCGAGGGCGATGCCGATCGCGTTCATCGGCGCCACCGCGCGCATGGATGCCTCGATGGTGAGCACGGCGCCGTCCGGGACACGGCGGATGAACTCGATCAGATCCGCCGGGTGCCGGCCGGCGAACCCGCCGCCGATGGCAACGTAGTTGAGCACCAGCGGACCGCTGTAGATGCCCTTGCGGATCAGCCGCTCCACGGTCTCCAGCTGCGCCATGTTGGCGAGCTGGAAGTGCGGTTGGATGCCGTTGGCACGGAGCCGCGTGAGGTGCTCGAGGTAGAAGTCCGGCCCTGCCTCGACCACCATGTCCCGATAGGCCTTGTAGTAGCCTGGCTTGGCGATCGACGTACCCTCGATGTCCTCGTCGTCGAAGAGCTCGACGATGTTCATCTGGTTGGTATTGATCGCGATCGTCACCTGGTCGGGCCTGGGAGTGATCTCGGCCAGCATGTGGCGAGTGTCGTAGCTGAGCCACTTGGCGTCGCCGCCCTCGTCCTCGGGGGCGAAGGAGATCGACCCGCCGATCTGCAGGACCATGTCCGGCACGGCCTCGCGCAGGCGGGCCATCAGTTCGTTGAACATGGAGATGCGCTTGGATCCGTGGCCGTCGAGCTCGCGCACGTGGATGTGCAGCACCGTGGCGCCGGCGTTGTAGCAGTCGACGGCCGCCTGCACGTGCTCGTCCATGGTGAGCGGTAGGTCGTCGGCGTCACCGGGCAACCACTCCGGCCCGTAGGGCGCGGCCTGGATGACCAGCCTCTCCTGGTTCTCCGGATACAGGGAGTCGTCGAAGAAGTGCACGGTCCATCTCCTTTGTCGGATGGGTCTTCACTCGCCGCACGCATCACTGACTTCGATGCGAGGCCCAAGGGCTTGCGAGGAGCGGACGCGGGAATGCAGACGGGTTCCCGGGCTCGCCGGGGGCTCGGATACGATCAGCGGGCCCGGGAGGGAACATTCGGCTGCGGGCAGGATTTCTGCCCGTCCTCGTGGGATCGGCCATGTCCCTTGCGGTGAGGCAACGTTAAGGGCGCGCCAGCGCGCGCGCTTGACCGAAGGTGACAGAAGACTTACCGCTTGGGGACATGCCTTGCCGTCGCGGCCGTCGTCCCCGGACCCGGGCAGGGTCATGCCGGGACAGGGCGTGAGCGGCCGTTCCGCGCGTCTGCAGAAACCTTGGTGGTCACTCCTCGCCGGAAGGCCGCTGCCCGGTGCCGCGGACCCGCCACTCCCTCGGGCTGCAGCCGAACCGCTCGCGGAACCAGCGCGAGAAAGCACTCGGTGCCGAGAATCCCAGAAGCCCGGAGATCTCCGTGAACGAGCGGCGCGGGTTCGCCACGAGCTGCTCCGCGAGCTGGGTACGTATGGCGTTGAGAACGGCGGAGAACGTCTCGCCCGAGGCCGCGAGGTGCCGGTGGATCGTCCTCCGGTCGATGCCGAGGCTGTCTGCGACCTGCTCGATCGAACAGCGCCCGGTGGGCAGCAGGACTTCGATCAGCTCGCGCACGCGGTCCAGCACAGTGGTGTCCTTCGAGACCGCGATGGACTCGAAATACTGCCGGGCGTAGGTCCGCAGCAGCGGGTCCGACATGGGGTTGGGAGCCTTGAGATCGCTGGCGTAGAAGACGATCCCGTTGAACTCGCGGTCGAATTCCACTACGGGACCGAAGAGACGCCGGTGAGTACCGGGATCCGTCGGCGCGTGGTGCGTGAAGCACACGGACAACGGCTGCCACCGGGCACCGAGAAAGCTGCGGAGGACCCCGTGGAAGGCACCCACGGCCAGCTCCGTGGCCTGGCGGGCGCCCACGGCCTCACCCAGCTCGAGGCTCACCTTGAGGGTGGCCAGGCCGTTCGCCCCGGAGAGCCGGCTGCGGAGCATCTCGTTGTACATGTGCTCATGGCGGACGAGAAGTTCGAGGGCGCTGCGGACATCGGGCTCGTCGCGCAGGACCAGACTGATGGGGCCGAGATTGGAGAAGCTGCGTCGCTCGGCAAGGAGCAGGCCGAAGTCCCCGCGCCGTGAGGCCGCCGCCGAGAGTTCGAGCAGTTGGGTGACCGCCGTGCCGGGGATCCATCTGTCCTGGACCGCGAGGCCGACAGGGTCCAGGCCCACACGCTTCATCAGGGCCCGCGGATCGATGCCCAGCGACTGGCTGACCTCGACACAGCTGTTCAGCGCTGCATTGCGGACAAGAGGCTTCATGGGCGCGCTCCAGGGGGCTTTGTCCCCAAGTGATAAGTGAGATGTCACGTCACGTCAAGCCATGGGCCACGTCGTGACCTAGCGTTGCACCACTGCGGTGGGGGTCCTCCGTCTGGATACGGCGTCCCGGCCGATCGGAATCCAACGGAGAGCACCATCGCAAAAAGTTCAAGTGCTGACCAGCCCTGAAAAGGCGGAACGGAATTTCCCGCAGATCAAGGATTCGGGGCGATGAAAAGCACCGAAGTCGTCAGAAATATTCCACAAAGAAAGGCGACAGGTCGTACGCACGATTCCTGTTCCAGCCGGCAATGAGCTGCACACGAGTCCGAAGAGACACGTACGACTTGAGGGAGGTCACCATGACAAGCGTGATCAACGTGCTGCGTCGGCCCTGCACCGGGCCGGCCGTGTGGGCGGGTCCGGACCTGGCAGACTCCGAGGAATGGGTCCTGCGGCTCACGCCGGCTCAGATCGACGAGCTGGAGGCGGCCCTGCGAGCGGTGCGGGCGCGGGGCCTTCCCCTACTCAAGATGACCGCCGGCGACTTTCCGCTGCCGACCCTGGCCGACGAATTGGAACGCATCGCCGACGTACTGGAGAACGGACGCGGATTCGTGCTCGTCAAACGCATTCCGGTCGAGCGATACAGCCAGGCGGCGGCGAGCACCATTTTCTGGGGAGTGGGCCAGCATCTGGGTGTTCCGGTGTCGCAGAACGCATCAGGCCACATGCTGGGCCACGCCCGGGACACCGGACGCAGCCTTGCCGACCCGGGAACGCGCGGGTACCAGACCAGAGCGAGGTTGCCGTTCCACACCGACGGATCCGATGCCCTCGGGCTGCTGTGCCTGCAAGCGGCCCGCTCCGGTGCACGGACCTCCGTCGTCAGCTCGGCAGCTGTCTGCAATGCCGTCCTGGCACGGCGACCGGATCTGCTCGAGCGCCTGTACCGCCCACATTTCCTCGACCTGCGGGAGGAGCAAGCCCCTGGCGAGCGCCCGTACGCCGCGGTCCCGCTCGTGTCCTGGAGCGGGGGCAAGCTCAGCATGCGCTACAACCGCTGCTACCTCGAATCCGCACAGCGCTTTCCTGACATTCCCCGCTTGGAGCCGAAGGACGTGGAACTCTTCGACCTCGTCGACGCGCTGGCAGGGTCACCGGAGCTCCGGCTCGAGGTCGACTTCGAGGTCGGCGACCTGCTGTTCCTCAACAACCATGCGGTTCTTCATTCCCGCACGGAATATGAGGACTTCGCCGAGCCCGAACTGAAGCGCCACGTCCTGCGGCTGTGGCTGACCGCGCGCCAGGGACGCGGCCTGCCGCCCGACTTCTGGGGAGGTCCGCAGAGCACCGGTGGCGGTCCCGACCGCGGCGGGGTTGCCCCCCGCGACGTGATCGCGACACAGAACTCCGTGGGCCTCGGCGGCTGCCGGCACCAACGGTGACCGTCGCCCATCCAGATCGAAGAGGAAACCGGATGAACAACCTCGCCACGCTCCTGACCGAATCCGCCCGGGCCGACGGCGACCGCGTCGCCGTTCGCCAGGGTGAGATCGCCCTCACCTATGCCCAACTGAACGACACGAGCGCCCGGTTCGCGGCACTGTTGCAGACCAAGGGCGTCCGGCCGGGCGACCGCGTCGCGCTGGTCATGCCCAACGTCACCTGCTTCCCGGTCGCCTACTACGGCATCCTCCGCTGCGGTGGCGTGGTGGTACCGATGAATCCGCTGTTGAAGGCCCGTGAAATGGCCTTCACTCTCCGGGATTCCGGATCGCGGATCGTGGTGACGCTCCCGCAGTGCGCGGACCAGGTCGCAATGGCCGCGGCGGAAGTCGGGGCCGATTGCCTGGTCACCGACTCGCCGACGTTCGACACCCAAGTGCGGGCCACCGAGCCGATGCCCCACGTCGCCGACCGGGCAGAGGACGACACTGCCGTGATCCTCTACACATCGGGCACGACAGGAACCCCGAAGGGCTCCGAGCTGACCCACCGCAACCTGATGACCAACGCGGCCACCGCGACCGAGACGCTGCTCCACGTCAGGCCGGACGACGTGCTGTTCGGGGGCCTGCCGCTGTTCCATGCCTTCGGGCAGACCTGCGCTCTCAACACTGCCGTCGCCGCGGGCGCCACTTTGACCCTGCTGCCGCGGTTCGAGCCGGCCAAGGCGCTGGAGATCATGCATCACGACGGGGCCACCATCTTCCTGGGCGTCCCCACGATGTACACAGCCCTGCTCCACACCGAGATCCCCGACGGCCACGACCTCTCGCGACTGCGCCTGGCCGTTTCCGGCGGTGCTTCCTTGCCGGTCGAGGTGCTGCACGACTTCGAACAGACATTCGGCGTCACGGTACTGGAGGGCTATGGACTGTCGGAGACTTCGCCTGTCGCGTCGTTCAACCCCCCGGACAGGCCACGCAAGGCCGGCTCGATCGGCCTCCCGATCCGCGGGGTCGAACTCAAGCTCGTGGCGGACGACGGCACCTCGGTGCGCCCGGGCGAGGTGGGTGAGATCGCGATCCGAGGCGACAACGTGATGAAGGGCTACTGGAATCGTCCCGATGCGACCGCGGATGCCGTCCGGGACGGGTGGTTCCACAGCGGCGACCTGGCCCGGGTCGACGAGGACGGCTACTACTTCATCGTCGACCGGAAAAAGGACCTCATCATCCGCGGCGGATACAACGTCTACCCACGTGAGATCGAGGAGGTTCTCTACGAACACCCGGCCGTCGCCGAGGCCGCAGTAGTCGGCGTGCCGCACGCGACCTACGGAGAGGAGATAGCCGCTGTCGTGACCCTCCGGGACGGTGCACGGATCACGGCCGATGAAATACGCGACCATGTCAAACAGCGGGTGGCGGCCTACAAGTATCCGCGGATCGTCACATTCACCGACGCACTCCCCAAGGGAGCAACGGGCAAGATCGTCAAGCGGGAGATCGTCGTCGAGCAGAAGGCGCCCACCGACTGAACCGATCTGGCGGCGATCTTGTTCTTCTGCCGCGCCGCGGGGCGCAGTCCGTAACGGTTCTCGACCGGCACCGCGAGGCCCTGCATCAAGTCCCGGACGTAGGTGCGGGTGCGGGCAGCACCATCGGCGGCCTGCCCGGGGCCGGGCAGGCCATTGTTCTTCGCAGCATCACTCACCGAGTGCATGGAGGCTGCCCCGCCCCTGGGAGCAGGACCAAGTACGTCGACCTTGCCGACAGGCCGGCGTTGGGCGACGATCAGGCGCGAGGTGCTTCACTTGCGGGAGGGGATCCGTGTCCGACGTCAAGGCCGAGCTCGACCAGCTGATGAACTCTTTCCTCGGTGCGTTCACCAACACCGGCGGCAGTCGACCGAACGTGGGTGCTGTCCGTGAGGTGTTCATTCCACAAGGAATGATTATCAAGAACGTCGGGGACGAGCCGGTGATCTACCACCTCGACGCGTTCGTCGAGCCCCGGGAGAAGATCCTCACAGACGGAACGCTGACGGAGTTCTCCGAATGGGAAGTTGCCGAGCGGACCGAGATTTTCGGGTCGATCGCGCACCGATTCAGCGAGTACCGCAAGTCCGGTTTCCTCAATGGCGAGTGGTTCGAGGGATCCGGCCGCAAGACGACCCAGTTCATCCGGACACCTGTCGGTTGGAGGATGAGCTCAATGGCCTGGGATGACGTATAGGGGTTGTCCTCCTCTGCGCGCCGCACGGGCGGGGACGCCATGACGGTTGCCCGTGACAAAGGAGTTGAGGAGCCGTCGTGAGTCCGCCCCGCTCCCCGCGCCGACGAGGGCGGACAGCAGCGCACAGCCAGGTGTGCAGTTTTGTGGATGACTCGGAGCAGTCTGGCAAAGGCTGACCGCGCCCGGGATGTCCCCGGTCGCAGTGCGCCTGCTCGGAGCGATCGACGACGGCGTTCTCAACACGCGTGAGAGGAGCCGTTGCCCGCTGTCCTCACACCACCCGGAGATCTGGGCCCCGGCCACGCCAGGACGGCGAGCGGGGGCAGATCCGCAATCGGTTCGTTGATGCGGTGGTCGAGTCGCCGACGGGTGACGAGGGCGTCGTTGCGGCGGGTCGCCATCACGAGGAAGACGTCCGCTTCCGGGAGACGGTGAGCGGCCTCGTCACCTCGAGCACGGTTGCAGTCGCCCTGACGATCAGGGTGGGGCAGCAGGTGGTTGGCCGGGCGGGCCCCCTGCTGCGGGGGACCGGCCGGCCGGACCGTGTGCCTACCGGACGTCGTAGGCGCGGGTGATGGTCTGGGTGACCGCGTTGCCGTTGGCGTCGGTGAGGGTGGCCTTCATCGTGACCTGCTTGCCGGCGGCGCCGGTGTTGTCGAGGACGGCCGTCCACTTGCCGTCCCGCTGCTCGGTCGGCGCCTGGATCCAGGTGGTGCCGCCGTCGTAGGAGTAGGACAGCGAGGCCGCCGTGATCGCGCCCGGGGTGTATCCGGCGTGGCCCTCGGCCGACAGGCCGACCTTGATCCCGCTCTGCGCGGGCAGGGTGTTCATGCCGTCCACCGGCAGGTCGTACGCCGGGAAGAGGATCGGCAGTCCGCGCGAGTAGACGTCCGGCTCCCGGTGGGAGCGGAAGCTCCAGGTGGTGCTGACATCGGTGGAGCGCAGCCAGTTCCGGTCCGAGGTGTCGATCTTGGACAGGTGCTGGGTGAGCTCGTACGCGGAGTCCTCGTCCGGCACCTCGAACACGTCGTACGGCCAGGCGCTCTGGGCGATCTGCTCACCATTGCGCTTCAGCTGCAGGTTGCCGAGGTCGCCGAAGGACGCACCGTAGGACCAGTGATCCCCGGAGCCGTCGAGCCAGAGCGCGCTCTGGATACCGATCAGGTTGCCCTGCCGTTCGGCGGCCAGCGCCAGGTTGCCGTCGGTGTCGCGCGGCGCGGCCGGCCGCAGGGGGCCTGCGTACCACTCCTCGGTCCTCCGCTGCCCGGGCTGGTAGGTGCGCTCCTGGTCGTTCAGGAACGCGGCCCACGGGAAGCTGGTCATCGCGCTGTGCCACCAGGCGTCGCCGCCGGTCGTGTAGTAGGCGGTGCGGGTACCGGGCACATGGACCGTCTCGAACAGGCTCAAGGAGACCACGGTGTTGCTGCTCCCGGAGGGGCGGACGAACATCGCGTCTATGTAGTCGGCCTCCTTGCCCATGGCGTTCCACTTCTCGGTGACCTGGGCCAGATTCGAGTCCTTCGGCCGGTAGACCTGGTCGGAGTGCAGCGGCCCCTCGGTCGGGAACGACAGGTTGTAGACGTAGGGCGAGCCGTCCTCGGAGCCGGTCGCACGCCAGGTGGGCCGGAACTCGAAGGTGCCGTTCTTGGCACGTCCGTCGACGTCCGCGTAGAACTTCTGAACGGCTTTGCCGGACATGAGCGTTCCGGTGAGCTGCCAGGTGTCGTCCCATGCGCGGGCGTAGCTGAACGTGGTGTTGTTCACCTTCGAGGGGCGGTCGGTGTCCAGGCTCAGCCGGTGGGCCTTGCGGGCGTCGAGCACGACGGTGGTGTCATGGGTGATCCGCAGTTGCGGGTTCGCGAGGTAGCTGACCGATTCGGGCGCGTTGTTCGCGTCATAGCTCCCCACGAAGCTGCTGAGGGCATAGTCGCCCGGGCGCACGCTGTACGTCTGGTCGGCCGCGCCGTTGTTGATGCGGCGCTCGCCCTTGTCGGCGTCGAGGCTGACCAGGTCCAGAGAGGAGGGGCCGGCCGCGGGCTTGCCGTTGCGGTCGATGACCTTGACCCGGAGGGTGACCGTCTCCGGCTGGACGTAGAGCGTGACGGGCACGGAGGCGTGCACATCGCCGCCGGTGGCCATGATTCGGCCGGTGACCGCGCCGTACTGGCCGGCCTTGAGGCGGGCGGTGGGGTCGATCCGCAGCGGCACCTGGGTGGTGGCCCCCGCGGGGACGGTCACCTTGCCCTGTTCCAGCTCGATGATGCCGGAGTTGACGTCGCTGCCGTCGTTGCCGTGCACACCGCTGACCTTCAGGCTCAGGGTGAGGTCGCTGCCGCTGGTGTTGGTGAAGGGCACCTGCGCGGTGGTGCGGTCCAAGGCGTCCTGCGGCCAGTTGTAGCTGCCGGCTTGGACGGCGGGCGCGGAGAGCACCTTCTGGTTCACCGCGCCGAACACGTCGAGCACCCCGCCGCCGGTCTGGTCGGCGCCGGCGACCTTGCCGCCGGTGCGGGCGGAGGAGACCAGGGCCGCCTTGATCTGCTGCGCGGTCCAGTCCGGGTGGGCCTGGCGGACGACGGCCGCGGCGCCCGCGACATGCGGGGTGGCCATGGAGGTGCCGGACATCGTCTGGTAGGCGTAGATGCCTCGGCCGCCCGCGTTGGCCGCCGAGATGTCGACGCCGGGGGCGGCGATCTCGGGCTTGAGGGTGTGGGTGACGGCCACCGGACCGCGGCTGGAGAACCATGCGGTGGTGTCGTCGCGGTCGACGGCCCCCACGGTCAGCACCCCGGGCACGCAGCCGGGCGAGGAGACGGTCTCAGTGCCCGGACCGGCGTTGCCGGCGGCGACGACGAACAGGGTGTGGGTGTTCTGCGACAGTTCCTTCGTGGCCTGGGCCATCGGGTCGGTGCAGTCGCCGATCGTGGGGTTGCCCAGGCTCATGGAGACAACGTCGGCCTTCTGGTCGACGGCCCACTGCATACCCGCGATGATCCAGGAGTCCAGGCCGTAGCCGCTGTCGTTGAGGACCTTGCCGATGAGCAGGGAGGCACCGGGGGCGACGCCCTTCTTGCGGCCGTCGCTGGCCGCTCCGGACCCGCCGACCGTGGAGGCGGTGTGGGTGCCGTGGCCCACCCGGTCGTCGGTGGTCTTGGAGTCCGTGAAGTTCTTGGACGCGGCGACCCGGCTCACCAGGTCCGGGTGCTCGGCGTCCACGCCCGTGTCCAGCACGGCGACCTTGGTGCCCTTGCCGTCGTAGCCGGCCGCCCAGGCCTCCGGCGCGTGGACCTGCTTGGTGGACCGGTCCAGTGTGGCCTCGGCCTTGCCGTCCAGCCACAGCTTCTTCAGCGTGGAGCCTGAACGTGAGCGGGTGTTGGTGATGTCCTGCCAGAAGGTGGCGGTCGTATCCTTGCCGGCCTTGAGCGCGACGCCGTCCACAGCCGGGAGGCTCAGGCCCCGCTCGGACCCGCGAGGGGCCGCCGGCGCGCTGTCGGCTACGTTCACGCTGTCCCGGTAGGTGGCAATGAGCGGCAGCGTGTCGGTGTGCGTGTCGTCGTATCCCTGGCGGATGAGCCCAGTGACGTTGAACAGCTGCTCGTCGACCTTGCCCTCGGCGATCGCCCGGGAGGCACCCTCCGGGTAGACGTAGAGGTCCTTGCCCATCTGAAAGGTCTGCACAATCGGTTGTGTGCCGTCCTCGCGGGGCAGCACGGCCGCCGAGCTGTGGCCCGACGGGTCCGTGGTCACCAACACCTTGTCGCCGGTGATGAGCGTGACCGTCACCTGCTTGCCACCCGTTGTTGCGGTCCTGTCGCCGACAATGGGCTTCCCCGAGGCACCGTCAGGCGGTGTATCCGCCGCCCCGGAAGGAGTGACTGCGGTGACGGCCAGGACGGCGGCGGTCGCCGCGCCCAAGGCTATACGCGCTATGGGATGCATGAGTCTCCCTACTTGACGCCGTGAACATGCCATGCTGCGGCTGCATCCTGGCAGACAAACGGATCACTTAGGGTTGCCGAGCGTGACGGGTTTCCCCCGTGTCGGTATTCCGCCACGCGGTCACATCAATCGGTTCGTCGGCTCAAGGGATCTTCGGGCCCGGCAGGTGGGAGTACGCTTCGCCGGGTTGGCGCTCGCCCGGGTGATCTCACCGAGGGGAGCGCGCGGGCACATCCCAGCAGGCCCCGGCCTCCCTCAAGCTCTTCCCGTGACGGGTTCCTTCGGGTCGGCAGGCCGAAGCGATGCGGATGGAGACCGCCACCCCGCTGTCGGGGCACGATGAACGTGCTAAGGATCGGGCGGCTCAGCGGAAGGCGGTGGCATTCTCCGAGGCCCATTGCTGAAACGTCCTGGCCGGGGCACCGGTGATCTGGGACGCAGTGTCGCGCACCGTGAGCAGCTCGTCGTTGACATCGCCTCCGTCAGGTCGAGCACCGCGTCTGCGGCCTCGTCGCCCAGGAAGACGGCCATCTCACGATGGGCTTCCTGTCGACTGATCTCGGTGAACGGCACTTCTCGCCCCAGTACTGCCGCAACGGTCCCGACCTGCTGCCGTGCTGTGATCCGCTCCGGGCCGGTCAGCGCATATGTCCGCTCTTGGTGGCCGGACTCGGTCAGCGCCACCCGCGCCACCGATGCGATGTCTGCGGGGTGGATCGTGGGGAGGCCGATGTCCGCATAGAGCACACGGACTGATTCGTGCTCGCGGATCGTGCCCGCCCACCACAGTGCATTCGAGGCGAACTGCGTCGGCCGCAGGATCGTCCACGTCATGCCGCTGTCCTTGAGCAGCTGCTCGACAGTCAGGTTCTCGCCTGCGGGGCCCAGGTGCGGATGGGTCTGGACGCTGATGGACGAGACCAGCACCACGTGTTCCACGCCTGCCCGCCGGGCCGCCTCGATGATCTCGGCGCCCGAACCCATGCGTGACACGACGAACAGCGATCCAACCCCCTCCCATGCGGGCTTCAGCGAGGCTGTCTCAGCGAAGTCGCCCGCAGCGGCTTCGACCCCTTCTGGGAACGCCGCCCGCGCAATGTCACGGGTGAGCCCCTCAACGGTCCGGCGCCGAACACCTGGAGCTCTTGCAAGAGGGCACTTCCTATATTTCCGGTGGCTCCGGTCACGAGGATCACGAGGTCTTCTCCTGTCATCATGCGGTGACACCCTCGCAGGGGGGACAACCAACGGATCGAAGGGCCTCGGCTCTCAGGCCGAAGAGGAGGTCAAAGCCAGCCCGCACGTGCGGCGTGCCATCCGAGTTGCAGGCGCGACTCCGCTCCCGCGACGTCCATCAGACGGCGGATCCTCCGCTCCACGGTGCGTATGGAGAGGCCGAGTTGGGCTGCCGTCCGCCGGTCGGAGATCCCTGCCAGCAACAAGGCCAGGACCTCCAGTTCCTCCTCTGTCGGCTGCTGATCGGCTGCCGGCTCCTCGCGCACGCCCGTGGCAGTGGTGTACATCGGCCGGGCCTGGGCCCATTCCTTCTCGAAGAGATGGACCAGGGCCGTCAGCAGGCCGCTGCGGTGCACCACGATTGCGCTGGGCTCACCGCCGGATTCCGCCATGTCCAGTGGCACCATCGCGCGCTCCCGGTCCGACACAACCATCTTCAGCGGCAGCGAATCGACCATGCGAAGCTCGACGCCCGCCATGACGGCCGCCCGCACGTCCCGCACAACCTCGTGCCCGTCGAGGTAGTTCTTGGCAGCCACGACCCGGAAGTCGACCCCGCGGTCCAGCGCGGAACTCTCCGACGTGTCGGTATCCTCGCGCGGCACCGCGATGGGCGCCCCGACGAGGAAGACAAGCAGCTCCCGCTGGGCGCCGCACTGCAGTTGGTGGAAACGGTGTGCGACCTGCTCCACGCCGACGACCACCTCCACGACGCCGCCCGCGGTGTGTGCGGCGGTACTGCGGTACTGCTCGGTCACCATCGAGAATGCGGTCTCGGCCTGGTGCAGCGCGTTGCGCTGCTCGACCAGGAGCGGGGCCAGGGCCACTGAGGGCGGTGTGAGCCGGTAGCGGGCAGGCTGGAGACCGGCCTCGCAATCGGCCGACTCGGCGGCCCCACTCCCGGCCTCGGTGGCGACGGCCACCAGGCCGCGTGCCGCCAGGTCGAGCAGGATGCGCACGCTCTCGGCCTTCTCAAGTCCGGCTTGCCGGGCGAGGTCCTGCGCGGAGGCTGTCGGGCGGGCCAGCAGTGCCGTGTAGATGGCTTCTTCGGCCTGGCCCAATCCCAGCGCCTGCAGCATCCGGCTCCTCCTCGGGCAGCCACCCAGTCCGGCCCTGGCGCAGCTCACGTGCACCGAGCGGATTCTTCTCAGCCGAACCCTATCCCTCTGTCAGGTTGTCGCCATGGGCTGTCGGCCTGGCCCTTCCGGCCAGGATGCCGATCACCCGGGCTCCAGCCTGCTCGACGCCGACGTGCGCGAGGTCCTGATGGCGCTCCTCGCCCGCGAATCCCACCCGGCACCGTCCCCGGACTCCTGCTGATCACCGACAAAGCGAGCCTGCTCCCCCGCCGAGGCCGTGACGTCCGACACCGCCGTCCTCCAACCGCTGCTCGACGCCGAAGAAGCTTTCACCCGCACCCAGGTGTACGCCGGTCTCGCCCGAAGGCGGACGCCCGCGCAGTCACGGAGGCCACCGACACCCCCGCTTCGACCTGAGGGATCTCGGCTTGCGGGCGCGCGCCTTACGACAACAGCATTGACATTCAAAGGGAAACCTCGGTTGCATGACCGTTCGACGCACCCTCCCTCCCGCCTCGGAGCACCTCATGGCCCAGCCCGATCTGATCTTCACCCGCGGCCCCATCCACACAGGCGATCCCGCGCGCACCCGGGCAAGCAGCCTGGCCGTCACCGGGGGGCGCATCACCGCCGTCGGCCATGACGAGGTGCGCGAATTGATCGGCCCGGACACCGAAGTCATTGATCTCCAGGACAAGTTGCTTCTCCCCGGTTTCCAGGACTCCCACATCCACGCCGTGTTCGGCGGGAGGGAACTGGCCGAGTGCGATCTGACCGGCACGGTGGGCGTCGAGGACTACCTCACCCGCATACGCTCCTACGCCGACGCGCACCCGGATCGCTCGTGGATCACGGGCGGCGGCTGGTCCATGGAGAGCTTCGACGGCGGACTGCCCACCCGGCAACTCCTCGACTCGGTGATCCCGGACCGCCCCGTCCTTCTGACCAACCGCGACCACCACGGCGCCTGGGCCAACACCCGTGCGCTCGAACTGGCCGGTGTCACAAGGGAATCCGCCGATCCTTTCGACGGCCGGATCGAGCGCGAGCCGGACGGCACCCCGAGCGGAATGCTGCAGGAGGGCGCCACCGCCCTGGTCTCCCGGATCGTTCCGCCGAGCACGCCGGCGGACCGCCTCGCCGGTCTGCTGCGGGCCCAGAAACTGCTGCATTCCCTCGGCGTCACCGGCTGGCAGGACGCCCTGTTGGGCGTGTTCGGCGGCAATCCGGACCCGTCCGACGCCTATCTGACGGCCGCCCGTGAAGGCACGCTCACCGCCCGGGTGACCGGGGCCCTGTGGTGGGACCGCGAGCGGGGGGCCGAGCAGATCGCCGACCTGCTGTCCCAGCGGGAGCAGTTGAGCCACGGACGGTTCCGGGCCAGTGCGGTGAAGATCATGCAGGACGGCATCGCCGAGAACTTCACGGCTGCCATGACCACGCCCTACCTCGACGGCTGCGGCTGTGCCACCGCCAACTCGGGTCTGAGCTTCGTCGACCCCGTCGCCCTGCGCTCGTACGTCACCGAGCTCGACGCCCACGACTTCCAGGTCCACTTCCACGCGCTCGGCGACCGGGCGGTACGCGAGGCCCTGGACGCGGTCGAGGCAGCCGTCGAGGCCCATGGGCGGCGTGGCAACCGCCACCATCTCGCCCACCTCCAGGTGGTCCACCCCGACGATCTGGCTCGCTTCGCACGGCTCGGCGCCATCGCCAACATCCAGCCGCTCTGGGCCGCACACGAACCCCAGATGGACGAACTGACGATCCCCTTCCTCGGACCCGAACGGGCTTCCTGGCAGTACCCGTTCGGCTCCCTCCTGCGCGCCGGAGCCACCCTGGCCGCGGGCAGCGACTGGCCCGTGAGCAGCCCCGATCCGATCGCCGGAATCCATGTCGCGGTGAACCGGATGGAGCCCGAGGCCACCGACGGGCGGGTCTTCCTTCCGGAGCAGCGCCTCGACCTCGCCACCGCGGTCGCCGCCTACACCGCCGGCTCGGCACATGTGAACGGGCACGACGACACCGGCAGTCTGCTCCCAGGCCACCTGGCCGACCTGGTGGTGCTGGACCGGGACATCTTCACGCTCCCCCCGGAGGAGATCGCCGAGGCCCGGGTCCTGCGCACCTATGTGGGCGGCACGCTGGTGTACTCCGCCTGAGGAGGGCTCAGGACGGCCCTCGCGAGGACTCCCGGACCAGCAGGCGCGTCGGCACGAGCACGCCCGAGGGCTCTTCGTCGCCGTTCTCCAGGGCGGCGACGAGGAGTTCGATCCCGGCCTCGGCGACCTTCCGGGGCTGAAGGCTCAGCGTCGAGATCGGAGGTTCGGTGTGCTCAGCCGTGTCGTCCTCGTTCAGGCCTGCTCAGGCCGCTCCTCGTGGTCGGCGTCTCGACCCTCCTGGGCACGCTCATCGGCATGGTCGCCGCCTGGCGCGGTGGCTGGGCCGACGCCCTGCTGTCCCGGTCGATGGACCTGGCCTTCGCGATCCCCGGACTGCTGTTGGCCATCGTTCTGGTAGCTGTCCTCGGCTCAGGCACGGCCGCGCCCGTGATCGCCATGGCGGTGGTGGCCTACACCCCGTACGTCGGACGCCTGGTCCGAGATATCGCCCGCCCGGCGAAGGCCAGCGCCTACATCGAGTCGTACCGCGTGCAGGGCTGGTTGGGCTGGACGATCTGCCTGCGTCATCTGCTGCCGAACATCGCACCGACCGTGTTCGCGAAGTCCGCGATGAACTTCGGCTATGTACTGATGGATCTCGCCGCGCCGTCCTTCCTCGGCTTCAGGGTGCAGCCGCCCACGGCCGACTGGGGAGCCATGATCAACGAAGGCCAGTCGGCGGTCCAGCAGGGGGCGATGCTGCCGCGCTCGCGCCGTCCGCGTGCATCGTCCTCGCCGTGGTCGCCTTCGGCATCGTCGGCGAAGGGCTCGCCGATCGAACCGCGAAGCGGGAGCGGTGAGTGCCATGACCGCGTATGAGACCCCCCGCACTGGAGATCGACGGGCTCGGCGTACGCCTGCCCGGCGAGCAGGCGGCCCGGCCCATCCTCGACGGCGTCACGCCGCGGGGCGAGGCCGTCGAGACCGTCGGCCTCGCTCCCGCCGGGCGCGGTCCGCGGTCCGGAACCCTACTCCCGTGCCGGGGTGGATGATTCGGGAGGCACGGAAGCGAGCAGGCGAGAGCCATGGACTCCACTGCGCGAACCATCACGCCACCATCCGCACGATCCTTCCGTCCGCGCGGGCGCGGACCGGCCGCCAGGAGGCGCGGACTCCGCCGGTACGCCCTCGTCCCGGTGGTGGTCGTGTCCTTCACCGTGGGCGCCGCCGGCTGCAACGACGGCGCCTCCCCCTCGGCCGAACCCGCCGGATCGAGCAGGTCGGCCCGCGACAGCACCGCCCCGGACGCGCCCATCGCCCCCGGTGAGCCCGCGCCCGCCAAAACCGCCACCCCGAGCGCCTCGGCCGCCACGTCCGCCCCGCCCACCAGCAGCAGTCCGGGGCGGTGCACGGCCGAGGCGCTGACCATGAGCCTGCGGCAGGGCGACGCGGGGGCGGGACAGATCCACTACCGGCTCACGCTGGTGAACAAGTCCTCGGACTCCTGCACCCTCACCGGCTTCCCCGGGGTCTCCCTGATCAGGCGCGACGGCAGCGTGATCGGCGAACCCGCCGAACGGGAGGGCGCCGCCGGCCGGGTCACCGTCATCGGGGCCGGGGACTCGGCCGAAGTCACCCTGCACACCCTCAACCGCGGGATCAAGGGCTCGGGGTGCTGGGACCGGCCCGACTATCTCCGGGTCTACCCACCCGGTTCCCGGGAAGCCCTGACCCTGCGCACCTCCCAACCCCTCATCTGCGGCGGCCTCTTCAGGACGACAGCGGTGGGCGGCTGACGCAAGGGCGACCGGCCGGGGTGGCGACATCGCGACGCCCTCTCGGCCGACGCCGCGGCCACCGGCCGCGACGGCATCGCGGGGGCCGAGGGTCCACCGCTCCGCGAGGCGAACCCTTCTGCGCTCCGGGTCGGACTGTGCCCCAGTCCCTTCGCGGCGACGCCGGGCTCGACTCCGCCCCGGTCTCACTCTGTGATCGAATTTGACATTAGCTCGCCTTATGGAGGATAAAGAGGATCCTTTGGGTTGAAGTTCACGCAGCGTGACATTCGTGGCGTGGCTGCCGACGAACGTCTATGTGAATGAGTAATGCCGTGTCCCACGCCGCCGCAGTCCCTGACCAGCCGACCGACCCCGCCGCGGACTGGGAGGCGTGGCGCGCCGAGCGGCGGCGCTCCGTCACCTCGGCCACCGGGAATCTCGCTCTCGTCGAGACCCGCTGGGCCCCGGCCGGCGAGCGCCCCGACCTCGACGCGGCACGTGAGGGACAGCCGGATTCCGTGACCGTCACCACAGTCGAGCGCACCGACTTCGTCACCGGCCGGCCCGAGTACGGTCTCCGCTTCTGGGACGCACAGTCCCCCGCGATCCAGAACTTCGACCGCACCGATGTCTTCCCGTACGACCCGGCCTGGGTGCTGGAGGCCTCGTACACCCCGGTGCCAGGCGCCAGGCGGGTCGGATTCGAGCACATCCGGGACAACGGCGGCACCCGGGATCTCGTCGTGCCGGGAGACATCGAGCTCACCCTGGACGGCCGGGACTACACACTGAGCGCCTTCGACGACGACGGCACCCTGCTGCTCGTCTTCGGTGACCCCACCAACGGCGACATCACCTACGGCGCCGGGCGCTTCCTCTTCGTCACCCGCACCGGTGAGGGCCGCGTCCTGCTCGACTTCAACCGTGCCTTCGTGCCGCCCTGCGGATTCTCCGACCAGTACAACTGTCCGATGCCGCCCCGGCAGAACCGTTTCCACTTGTCGGTCGAGGCCGGAGAGAAGCGCCCCGTCTTCCGCGACGGCTTCGCCGCGCAGCACTGATCAATTCCGCCCTCCCGCCTCGTAGCACGAAAGCGCGTACTCCTCATGAGCATCAAGAAGACCTCCCTGTACGGCGGAGCCACCGTCGCCGCCCTCGCCCTGACCCTCACAGCCTGCGGCGGAGGCTCCCACATGGGCGGCGCCGGCACCGGGGCGCAGGACAAGAACGCCACGATCAACATCGGTTCGCTCTACGAGCCGCAGAACCTCGACAACACCGCGGGCGGCGGCCAGGGCGTCACCGAGGCGCTCAACGGAAACGTGTACGAAGGGCTGTTCAAGCTCACCGACGACGGCAAGGTCGAGAATCTGCTCGCCCAGGACTACAAGGTCAGCGGCGACGGGCTCACGTACACCTTCACCCTGCACGACGGTGTGAAGTTCCACAGCGGCAAGAAGCTCACCAGCCAGGACGTCAAGTACAGCCTGGAGAAGGTGATCGCGAAGGATTCGCAGTCCGCGCGCAAGAGCAATCTTGAGGTCATCAAGTCCGTCGGGACGCCCGATGCGCACACGGTGAAGGTTCAGCTGTCGAAGAAGTCGATCTCCTTCGTCTACAACCTCTCCTACGTCTGGATCATCAACTCCGAGGCCAAGGGCCTCAAGACGACCGAGGACGGCACCGGCCCGTACAAGCTCAACAAGTGGACTCGCGGTTCCGCACTGAGCCTCGACCGGTTCGCCGGCTACTGGGGTGATGCCGCCGCCAACAAGCAGGTCGTCTTCCACTACTACAAGGACGCGACCGCTCTGAACAACGCGCTCCTGACCAACGCCGTGGATGTCGTCACGAGCGAGCAGTCGCCCGATGCCCTCGACCAGTTCAAGAGCAACCAGAACTACAAGGTCAACGACGGCAACTCGACGACCAAGCTGCTGCTCGCCTTCAACGACAAGGCCAAGCCGTTCACGGACGTCAAGGTCCGCCAGGCCGTCTCCTCGGCCATCGACGACAAGAAGCTGCTGGAGTCCGTCTGGGGCGGCTACGGCAAGCCCATCGGCTCCATGGTGCCGCCCACCGACCCGTGGTACGAGGACCTCACCGAGGTCAACGCCTACGACACCGCGCGGGCCAAGAAGCTGCTCGCCGAGGCGGGATACGCGAAGGGCTTCTCCTTCACGCTCGACACCCCGAACTACGACCCGCACCCCACCGCGGCGACCTTCATCAAGTCGCAGCTCGCCAAGGTCGGCATCACCGTCGAGATCAACACGATCACTCCGGACGAGTGGTACACGAAGGTCTACAAGAACCACGACTTCACGGCCACGCTCCAGGAGCACGTCAACGACCGCGATCTGGTCTGGTACGGCACCCCCGACTTCTACTGGGGCTACGACAACAAGCAGGTCACCCGGTGGGTCGAGGAGGCCGAGCAGGCGTCCACCACCGCTGAGCAGACCGAACTCCTGAAGAAGGTCAACCGCAAGACCGCCGAGGACGCGGCCAGCGACTGGCTGTACCTGTACCCGCAGATCGTCGTGGCCAACAACAAGTTGTCCGGCTACCCGGTCAACGGCCTCAACTCCCAGTTCTTCGCCTACGACATCAAGAAGGGCTGATGGGCCGGTACCTCCTGCGCCGCCTCGCCTTCCTGTTGGTTTCGCTGGCGCTCGCGAGCGTGGTCCTGTTCGTGCTGCTGCGGATGCTGCCGGGCGACCCCGCGAACGCGCTCACCTCGGTGGGCGCCGGCCCCGAGCAGATCGCGGCGGCACGGCACTCCATCGGCTCCGACAGGCCACTGCCCGAGCAGTTCATCCACTGGATCGGGCAGTTGGCGAGCGGCGACCTCGGTACGTCGTTCGTCAGCTCGCTGCCGGTCGGGCCCGAGATCAGCTCCCGGCTGAACGTCACCGTCCCGCTCACACTGGCCGCGTTCGCCCTGGCGGTGCTCATCGCCGTTCCGGTGGGCTTCGTGGCCGCGCACCGGCGCCGGACCTGGTACGGCGCCCTGCTCAATGGAGTGTCCCAACTGGGCATCGCCGTACCTGTGTTCTGGCTGGGCATGATCCTCATAGCCGTCTTCGCCCTGAACGCCGGCTGGCTTCCCGCGGGCGGCTTCCCGCAGGACGGCTGGGCACAGCCGGCCGAGGCGATCCGCTCCCTCACCCTGCCCGTCGTCACCATCGCCCTCGTGATGAGCGCCTCCCTGATCCGCTACGTCAGGTCGGCCGCACTCGACGTACTGGGCAGCGACCATCTGCGTACCGCACGAGCCATGGGCTCGTCGTTCGGGCGGGCCGTGTGGCGGCACGGGCTGCGCAACGCCTCCGTACCGGTGATCTCGATCCTCGGCATCGAGCTGGCGTCCACGCTGCTGGGCGCGGTCGTCGTGGAGTCCGTGTATGCGCTGCCCGGTCTCGGCTCGCTGCTCGCGACCGGCATAGCGCAACACGACTACCCGGTGATCCAGGGTGTGCTGTTCGTCTCCACGCTCGCGGTGCTGATCATCGGCTTCGCGGCCGACTTCACACAGCGGATCATCGATCCGCGGCTGCGCGGCAGGCTCTCGGGAGGTGTCCGATGAAGCGGTCGGCGAAGCGTTCGTACACATTGACCGTCGGATGCGCCCTGGCCGGTCTGATCGCCGTCCTCGCGCTGGTCTCGCTCTTCTGGCTTCCGTACGCCGCCGATGACACGTCCGGCGGACGGCTCACGGGCCCGGGTGCGGGCCATCTGCTCGGCACCGACAAGCTCGGCCGCGATCTGTTCACCCAGCTGATGACCGGCTCCCGTATCGCCTTCGAAGCGGGCCTGGGATCGGTCCTCATCGCGGCCACGCTCGGTGGCGCATTGGGTGTGCTCGCGGCGTTCGCGCAGGGATGGCTCGACGATACGCTCTCCGCGTTCCTCGACATCCTGATCGCCTTCCCGACGCTGCTGCTGGCGATGCTCATCGTCTCCGCCCGCTCGGCCACGCTGGGGTCCGCCGTGCTGGCGATCGGTCTCGCGCAGAGCGCGGTCGTGGCACGGCTGGTGCGGATCCTGGTCAAGCGCGTCCTGGCTCAGGACTACATCACGGCCGCGCGCACGTCGGGCACGTCGTGGGCGCGGATCGTGGCCGGGCACGTACTGCCCAACATCTGGCCGACGCTCGTGGTGAACCTGGCCCTCCAGTTCGGGCTCGCCGTGCTGGCCGAGGCCGGCCTGTCCTACTTGGGGCTGGGAGCGCCGCCGCCCAACGCCTCGTGGGGCCGCATGCTCCAGGAGGCACAGGCCACCTTCACCACGGCCCCGGCAGGCGCGCTGGCTCCCGGCATCCTTCTCGTCCTGCTCGTCATCGGCGTGAACCTCGTCGCCGACGGACTGCGCGACACCCTCGACCCTGCGACCCGGCGGAGGCGCGCATGAACGTCCTCGACGTACGCGACCTCACGATCCGTGCGGCCGACGGGCGCACCCTGGTCGACGGTCTCTCGCTGACCATGGCCCCCGGTGAACGCCTGGGCCTCATCGGTGAGTCGGGCTCCGGGAAGTCGCTGACCACGCTCGCCGTGCTCGGCCTGCTGCCCGACGGCATGACGGCCACCGGCAGCGCCGAGCTCGTCGGCACCCAGATCGTGGGCGCGAGCGAGAAACAGCTCACGGGTGTACGGGGCCGGGACGCCGCCATCGTCTTCCAGGAGCCACTGACCGCGCTCGATCCACTGATGCGCGTCGGCAGGCAGATCGCCGAACCGCTGACCAGAAGGCGAGGGCTGAAGGGCGCCGAGCTGAAGCGGGCTGTCACAACGGCGCTGGAGCAAGTGCGGCTGCCCGAGCCCGATCGCATCGCCCGCGCCTTCCCGCACGAAATCTCCGGCGGACAGCGACAACGCATCGCACTCGCCATGGCACTGGCCTGCGATCCGAAGCTGCTCATCGCGGACGAGCCGACCACCGCTCTCGACGTCACCGTCCAGTCCGACGTGCTCGACCTGCTCGACACCCTCGTACGGGAACGGGACATGGCCGTTCTCTTCGTCAGTCACGACCTCGCGGTCGTCTCGAAGGTCGCCGATCGCGTCCTGGTCATGAAGGACGGCCGCGCCGTCGAGGAGGGCGACGTCCGCGAGATCGTACGTACCCCGCGCGAGGAATACACCAAGGCGCTGGTGGAAAGCGCGCGGCAGCTGGAATCAGCTCTGGACCTGAGGAGTACGCGATGACGCCGGTACTGGAGCTGAACGGTGCCTCCTTCAGCTACCGAGGACACACCGCACCCGTCGTCGAGGACATCTCCCTCGCCGTCGAGACCGGGCAGAGCCTCGCTCTTGTCGGCGAATCGGGCGCCGGCAAGACGACTCTGCTGCGGCTGCTGCTCGGGCTCGCCCGGGCAACCTCCGGTTCCGTCCGGTTCGACGGCGAGGAGCTGAAACCGCGCGACAGCGAGCAGATGCGGCGGTTCAGGCGCAGTGTGCAGTGCGTCTTCCAGGACCCGTACTCGTCGCTGGACCCGCGTCAGCGCGTCGGCAGCATCGTGTCCGAACCACTGCGTTCCCTCGGTATCGACAGCCGGGTCACCGCCGTACCCAAGGTGGCCGACGCCCTGGAGCGGGTCGGGCTTCCGGCCGACACGGCGGAGCGCTATCCACACGAGTTCTCCGGCGGCCAGCGCCAGCGCATCGCGATTGCCCGCGCGACCGTGTGCGACCCACGAGTGCTGCTCGCCGACGAGCCCGTCAGCGCACTCGACGTCACCACGCGCGTCAAGGTCGTCGACCTGCTCAACGAGTTGAAGCAGGAGCAGGGCCTGACTCTCGTCATGGTCTCCCACGACTTGTCGGTGGTCGCCTCGTTGTGCGAACGCACCGCCGTTCTGGAGCGTGGTCACATCGTCGAACAGGGAAGTACCGCGCAGGTACTGGGCGCTCCCGCGCACCCGTACACGCGTCGCCTCGTCGAAAGCGTGCCGCGACTGCCCGCTTGACCGGTCGGTCCGCGCCCGCGGCGCTCACGCAGCCGACTGCGGATCCCCCGGTGGTGCTCACGCGGTGTACCGCGATGTACGGGCCCGGTTCAGACCTGGCGCACCACGGGCACGGAGCCGAAGCCGCGGAGACCGGCGTCCTTGCGGGCCTGGCCCGGCGATGTCCCGGAGCCCACCACCCGACCGTCGATGACGGCCAGCCAGTCCCCCTCGGACGGCTGTGTACTCAACTCCTCCGCTCCGGCGGGTTCGAGTGCCCGGAGAAGTTCGGGGTCGGGTTCCGTCGACACGGCTGCCGATGCCGGGCGTGGTATTCCGGCCCGCCACTCGGCGACAGTCCGCTCGCCGCCCTTGGCCCGCACCCAGAACAGGTGTTGCAGCACGATCAACGGCCCCAGCGCCGTCAGCAGCGGGAATGCCCCGGTCAGCGCTCCCAGTCCGAACAGCAGACTGACGGCTCCGGACACCGCCAGCCCGACCCCGGCCGCGACCAGTCCGGCAACCCGCCCGAACGCCTTGACCGCCGTAAGCGGGAAGAGCACCAGGAGCAGCAGGTCACCCAGTCCCAGGGCCACTGGTGGATCTCCCCGTGTCACGGCGAGAAGCGGGGCGAACGGCAGCCCCATGACCTGGTCGGCGAACCGGTCCATGAGCGAGGTGAGGCCGGTGGCCACCAGGTCGTAGCAGGCGAGTGCGCCCGCGAACCACGCCGCGTGGGCGGACCGCATACCGCTCTGCACCCACATGTTGGCCACCCCCACCACGGCCACCGCGAGGAGTACGTCGGTGAGCACCGTCACGGCGAGCGGCCGGTTCGCGAACGCGAGTCCTGCGGTGGTCGCGACCGAGGCCGACGCGACCGCCCAGGCCCGGCCCCCGCCGGTCAGCGGTGAGAGGGTGAACTGCAGTGCCGCGCAGAGGACCAGGCCGAAGACGGTCGCCACCGCGGCCCGGGGCAGCACCAGATAGAGCAGCGGAGCAACCACCACCACGGCGGACATCACCGCGACATCGGGCAGTTCGTACCTGCCGACCGGCGGGCGCGGCATCCGCACCCGGCCGAAGTAGGCGGCGCCCGCAGCTGTCACCGCCAGGACGCAGCAATTGAGGCCCACCAGGGCGGCGGCGTTCACGCCGGGCTCGCGACGCGCACGGCGACCGGACGGGCCGACTCGAAGGTGTGCTCCCGCAGGTCGGCACGGACCGGCCCGGTCGGCGGAAGCCCGGCTGGATCGTCGTGGAGCACGATCGCGGCCAGGGCCAGGCCGGCCGCGGTGGCCCGGTCCTCCAGCCTGCCGAGCAGGGCGGCGCCGGGCAGTCGACGGACCAGGACATGGAGCAACGGTCCCTGTCGGCCTTCCTCCAGGACGTAGCGGGCCGGCAGAGGGATGTCCGGCTCCGCTTCGAGCAGGTCCAGCACCGATCGGGTGGGCACCGAGCGGCTCAGCGGTCCCGACCAGCGGCCGAGGACGGGCGAAGTCGCGGGCAGGTGCGACAGTTCGCACTCCGGCTCGGCCTCGGGCCGTCGGACGAGGTCGCCGGTGGCATACCGCAGCAGCAGGGTGCAGTCCCGGTAGGGGACGTAAGGTGTCTGGACGATGGTGCCGACGCCACCCGGCGGCGTCGGCTCATGTGTGACGGGGTCGAGTACTTCCAGGTGCCCGAACTCGGTGGTGTGGTGCAGATGTCCCTCGGTGCACGACGTGCCGCCGGAGGGCAGTGTCTCGGTCATCATGTACGTCGTGGAGATCCTGGCCCCCATGGCGGCCGCAGCCCGCTCCTTCAGGGGTTCGGAGAGCACTTCCCCGCCGACACCGATGAACTCCAGGCCGAAGTCCGAAGGCCGCCAGCCGCTCCGCTCCACCTCCTCGACCAGGGCGGACAGGTAGGACGCGGAGATCGTCAGGTGGGTGATCTGCGGGGCCTTGCCCCGCAGTCCGAGCGGGGCGGCGAGCCGGTCCAGCGCCACCGCCGGGTCCACGGTGCCGATCTGGAGGAATGAGGCGCCGATCCGGGTCACCGACTCTTCCACGTTGAGCAACGGCAGTGTGGCCCGGGAACAGCCTGCGTACGCCATGGTGTGCCGGGGCCGCAGACCCAGGCCGAGCACGGCCGAGACGGTACTCATGGCCACTGCTGTCTCCACCTCCGCCCGGGAGTACCAGACGGTGGTGGGAGTGCCGCTGGTCCCCGTGGTGAGCGCCATGAGCGCGGGGACGGACGCGGCGGAGACAAAGGCGGCCGGCAGGCCACGCAAGGCCGACTTGGACGTCACCGGGACCTGGTCCCAGGTCTCCGGGGTGAGTGTGTCCGGGTCGAGGCCCAGGCTGTCGAAAGCCCGGCGGTAGTAGGGCGTGTGCCGTGCGGCGGCCCGTGCGGTGGCCCGCAGGCTGCGCTCGGTCACGGTTCGCCGTACGGCGGGGTCGATGGCCCCGGCCTGCCCCGGCAGCAGCGCGGAGTCCGCTCCGGGCTCGCCGAACTCGGCCAGGGTCGTGACCAGGTCACGGGCAATGCGTTCGAGGTCCTGTGGGCGGATTGGCCGGTTGCGCAGGATCGCCAGGCCGTACCGGAGTTGACTGAGGGCGGTGCCGAACACGATGGCCTCCTGGTGCCTGGACCGGGGACGGAATTCCCGGTCCAGGCCGGGGCCGTTCGTCAGACCATGCTGGCGAACATCGCCGCGGTGAGCGTGCTGAAGGCGTACTTGATGTAGTGCTTGACCATGTTGGATCTCCCTTTTCCGGGCCGCCGACGGGCGGCTGGGCTCCTGGTGGCGCACTCCCGGCCGAGAACGGCCGTTCGGTGAACGAGAGACTAGAGTAAGAGAGTTGATGCCTCAATGGCCTGTGCCAACCGCTTGACCGCCGGTCCGCAGACCGTCACGCGGTCCCCCACCCCATAGTTCGGCGCCCGGGTTGAGCGACGCGTCCACGATCCGGGTACCTGGCGCGCAAGCACCTCCCCGGCGGGGCCGTCCTCAACGGCGCCGAACAGGTCGCCTCCACCGCGTTCGCCTGCCATGCCACTGCGGCAAACACCCGGCCACACCCACCGGGCTCGTGTTCACGTCAGGTCGACCTGCGGCGCGGAGGTGTCGTCGAGGAAGCCGCCCGACTGGTGCTGCCACAGCTTCGCGTAGGCGCCGTCCGACGCGAGCAGTTCCTGGTGCGTGCCCTGCTCGACGATCCGACCGCGGTCCAGGACTACGAGCCGGTCCATGGTGGCGACCGTGCTCAGGCGGTGCGCCACCACGAGCGCCGTCCGCCCCTCCATGAGCCGCCACAGCGCCTCCTGGACGAGGATCTCGCTCTCCGAGTCCAGAGCACTGGTCGCCTCGTCGAGCAGCAGGATCGGCGCGTCGCGCAGGATCGCCCGAGCGAGCGCGACCCGCTGGCGCTGTCCGCCGGACAACTTGACACCACGCTCGCCCACCATCGTGGCGAAGCCGTCCGGCAGCGCGTCGGCGAACTCCGTGACGTGCGCCGCGGCGGCAGCACGGCGGATCTCGGCGTCGGTGGCGTCCGGCCGGGCGAACGCGATGTTGTCCCGCAGCGTGCGGTGGAACATCGCCGGATCCTGGGGCACATAGGCGATCAGGCTGCGCACGTCGGCCTGGCGCAGTCTGCTGATGTCCTGACCTCCGATCAGGATCCGGCCGCCGTCGATGTCCGTCATCCGCAGCAGCAGTCGGCTGAGCGTGGTCTTGCCACCGCCGGACCGGCCGACGAGGCCGATCTTCGCCCCGCTGGGCACGGCCAGGTCGAGGCGCTCGAAGAGCGGCTCCGCACCCGCGTGGGTGAAATTCACCTGCTCGAAGCGGACATCCGCGGCCTGGGACAGCAGCGGCTCCGGCGACGCCGGGTCGAGCACGGTCGGTGGTGTCAGCAACAGTTCGGTGAACTGCGCGGCCTCCGTCATCGAGCTCTCCAGGCGGCGGTAGATCTGGTTGAACTCGAACATGATCCGCGTCGCGTTGGTGTAGTACGTGAAGGCGAGAACGACCGTCTCCACGCCGTGCCCACCCCCGCCGAGAGTAACCGCGAGCAGCAGGCCCATCGCATTGGTCAGCACGGACATCGGCGCGACCAGCGTGTCGATGCGCAGGTTGCCGTAGTCCCACGAACGCAACGAGAGCCGTCGCGACTCCGCGACGCGGGACCGGTGCTCGGCGGCCTCGCGTCCCTCGGCGGCGAACGCCCGGACCGTGTCCATGTTCATCAGGCTGTCGGAGACGTGGCCCGACACCTGGGCGATCGCCTCCTCACGCTGGTCGACGAGCGCCTGACGGCGACGGATGAGAGGCGCCACACACAGCGCCGTCAGCGCGATCATCGCCAAGAGCCCTACAACGAGCAGCGGTTCGTAGTGCCACAGCACCACCGACCCGAACACCAGCGGCACGAAGCTGCCCACGACCGAGAACGTCAGCGTGTCGACGAACTCCTCGAAGCGGGAGGCGAAGCTCAGGACTCGTTTGGTCAGCGACCCGGCGAAGTTGTCGTGGAAGAACGCGGCGTCCTTGGCGAACAGCTCGTCCATGCCGATCACGTACAAGTGCTCGATGCCGAGGGCATCGAGGCGGTTCAGGAAGTGCAGGCCGACGCGCCACAACGTCTCCGCGAGGAGGAGAACGCCGGCGAAGCCGAGGACGTACGGCAGCGTCGAGCCGATGGTGGTACCGGCGCCGTCGGCGATTCGGCCGACGAGCTTCGCGACGACCAGCGGCGCGACGTAGTTGATGCCGATGTTGCCCAGCGCGGGCAACAGCATCGCAGGCACCGTCAGCCACCGAAGCCGGTTCAACTCCCGTCCGTAGTAACGAAGTGCGAGCAGCACCGGGCCCCTGCCCGGCGCTCTGTGCGATTCAGGCGATCCCATACCAACCCTGTGTGGTCGTGCGACAGCCCGCCATGTGCTTCTGCGGGGAGAGGCCGTTGCCTCACTGGCCGCGCGGAGCTTCGGTTTCGATCGAGCGCCCTCGCTCGGGCCGGCTTTCGGCAGGCGGGGCACGACGGCAGAGCCCCGCGCAACTCGTGGCAACGCATACATGCGCGCACGAGGAGGCCGGGCCAGGAACCTCAGTGTCCCGCGACGGCGCCCGCGGAGTCCAAGAGTTTTTCTCAGCCGGCGGCGACGTCGTGTACGGGTATGTACGGGTAGGGCCCCGTTGCCGTCCGCAGCGCCTCGCCGCGATCGTCGCCGCCCCGCACGTCGGGCCCACGCCGGAGTCACTCGCCCGGATCCGGCAGATCCGGCCGCACGGCACAGCCGGATCCCGCTGCTTCTGCGTCGACGGGGCGCTCGCGGCCCCGCCACCCTCACGTGAACCCTGCCACTCCCGCCCACGGCCGTCGTCTACGGCCGACCGCCTCCCCGGCGGCCGACCCCGCGTTCCCGGGCCGCAGTCGTAGCCAGCCGGAAACACCAACCGTCCGGACATGTTCGGCTACGCAGCGTCGAGGACCTCCACCGTTCCCCGGCCGCGACCTGGTGCTTCGAACCGCCGAACCCCAGCACTTCGCCGACACGGTCCTGGAGGGGCTCATGAGGCAACGGGCGGACGGCCCGTTGGCTGCCTGCAACGGCTCGGAGGTAGCCTGAAGCCAACCCATTCCCGCTTCCCAGCGCCGGGGAGGTCACATGATCACGGGTGACAGCCTCCGCCCTTGCAGGGCTGATGCGCCGCGCTACATGCCCATCGCCGAGCACGGCCTGATCGGGGACCTGCGAACCGCTGCCCTCGTCGGTACGAACGGCACCATCGACTGGTACTGCTGCTCGCGTTTCGACGCGCCCAGCGTCTTCGCGGCGATCCTGGACGCCGACCGCGGAGGGGCGTTCGAGCTCGCACCGGACGTGCCCGCTCGGACGAAGCAGTTCTACTTCCCCGACACCAACATCTTGATCACCCGGTTCTTCGCGGACGACGGTGTCGGCGAGGTCCAGGACTTCATGCCGATCGTCGACGACTCGCGCGAGGCGGACCGCCACCGCCTGATCAGGCGGGTTCTCTGCGTGCGCGGTTCGATGCCGTTCACCGCGCGCGTGGCTCCCCGGTTCGACTACGGCCGGCGTACACACACGGTGAGTGCGCAGCAAGGTCATACCGTGTTCGACTCCCCGGATCTCACGCTGGCGCTGACGTCCAGCGTTCCGGTCGAGATCGACGGTCGGGACGCCGTTTCCTCCTTCACTCTGGACGAGGGCGAGACCGCGGTCTTCGCGCTCGACAGGATCGGCGGCAAGGTGGAGCCACGGTCCTGTGCGGTGCTGGAGGCGGAAGAGTTGTTCGGCGCCACGGTGCGGTATTGGCGCACATGGTTGTCACACTCCCGATACCGAGGGCGCTGGCGGGAAATGGTGCACCGCTCCGCGCTCACGCTCAAGCTCCTCACGTATGCACCGACCGGCGCCATCGTGGCTGCCCCTACGACCAGCCTGCCCGAGCAGATCGGCGGCGAGCGCAACTGGGACTATCGATATGTGTGGGTGAGGGATGCCGCGTTCTGCATCTACGCGCTGCTCAGGCTGGGTTTCACCGACGAGGCCGAGGCTTTCGTGCGCTTCCTGTCCTCGAACATCTGCCTGAAAGAGAGCTCCGGCGGCCCCTTGCAGATCATGTACGGCATCGACGGCCGCAGTGAACTTCCCGAACAGGAGCTCACCCACCTGGAAGGCCACCTGGGGTCGGCCCCTGTCCGGATCGGAAACAATGCCGTCAACCAGCTCCAACTGGACATCTACGGGGCCCTCATCGACTCGCTCTACCTCTACGACAAGTGGGGACAGCCGCTGACCAGTGACCACTGGGACGCCGTCGGCATCGTGGTCGACTGGGTCTGTGACAACTGGGACCAGCCGGACGAGGGCATCTGGGAGACCCGCGGCAAGATCCAGAACTTCCTGTACTCGCAATTGATGTGCTGGGTCGCCATCGAACGGGCGATGCGTATCGCGACCCATCGGGGCCTGCCCGCGGACATGCCCCGATGGGCCCACGCCCGCGACGCGATCTACCGGCGAATCATGCAGCGTGGCTGGTCCGCCGAGCGGAAGGCATTCGTCCAGCACGAGGGCGAAGACGTCCTCGACGCCGCCGTCCTCATGATGCCGTTGGCGAAGTTCATCTCTCCGACAGACCCGAAATGGCTCTCCACTCTGGACGTCCTGGGCGACGGGCTGGTGTCCGACTCCCTGGTCTACCGCTACGACCCCCACAGCAGCCCGGACGGACTGCGGGGTGAGGAGGGCACATTCTCGATCTGCACGTTCTGGTACGTCGAGGCGCTCTCACGGGCCGGGCGCGTGGACGAGGCGCGGCTCGCTTTCGAGAAGATGCTCACCTATGCCAACCACGTCGGGCTGTACGCCGAAGAGATCGGCCGCACCGGCGAACAAGTGGGCAACTTCCCCCAGGCCTTTACTCACCTGGCACTCATCAGCGCCGCGTTCAACCTCGACAAGGCGCTGGGCTGAGTCCGCTCTGCTCCCGGTCCTCGACCCGGTACCGGGGTCGACGGTCCGGTACCTCGTGCGCCCGAGCGGTCCCGTCGGGCCCGGACCCGACGGTTTCGCGGCCCGGCCGGACGACAGCTCGCTGCTCGGCGGCCCTGCCTCGGGCGCGGCCTCCCGGAGCCGCCTGCCGAGCGGTCGGGGAGGGATTACGGGCGGCGGCGTCCCCACGCGGAGATCATAGGGGCTGTGGCGAGGTCGAGGCGTCCGGTGGCGACGTTCGTCAGGTGGCGGTCGATCTCCCCGTCGGTGGCGAGCCCTTCCGCCACCAGACGACGGCGGATCTGTCGCACCGTCGCGGCCTCAAGGACGGCACAGGCCGGCGAGGTGATCGGGAAGTACGCGTCGGCCTGAACGTCGTCGAGCCCGGCCTCACGCAGCAGCCGGGGCAGGGTGCGACCGTATGCGAGGTCCGCGCCGCGTGCCGCCATCAAGGCGCGGAAGCCGGATCGCAGCCGGTTCGCGAGCTGCTGTGCGGGACCGGACTCGTCCGGACACAGCAGCGGCTGCAACCCCGGGTCGGCATCCTCCAGGAGCAGCCAGCCGCCGGGGCGCAGCGCCTGGACCATCCGGCGCAGCGCCTCGGCGCGATCGGTGACGTGCACCAGGACCAGCCGGGCGTGCACGAGGTCGAAGCCGCCGGGCGGCGGCGCGTCGGCCGCCACGTCGTGCCGCAGCACCTCGATCCCGCCACCCTCGATGTCCCGGGTCCAGGACACGTCGATATCGGTGGCGACCACCCGGCCTCCCGGGGCGACTCGCTCGGCCAGCCCGAGGGGCACGGAGGGACCGCCGGCGCCGACCTCCCAGCACCGCATGCCGGCACCGATACCGAGCCGGTCGACGTGCTGGAACGTCACCGGGTCGAACAACTCTGCGAGGGCGCCGAAACGGATGCCCGCCTCCGACTGTCTGTTGTCCAGGAGGTAGCCGCGGGCGGTGTCGTGGTCAGCCATGTGGCGATTCTGGCAGACGGGCGCAGGCTCGACTCGGCCCAGCCGCCGCCAGAGGAAGCTCCGTCACCGGCTTAACAGGTGACGATGTCGGCATGGGTGCGATCGGGCTGTCAACGCATGCGTCCGGAGCGCGGTGACCGGCGGGAGCGGAAATTCCGGCAGGACGGAGTGATGGGCTGTTAAGCTGCCAACGACGTTGACCGTGTATCGAGGAGTCGCAGACGTGGTGGGTGACGACGACATCTCCGGGTGAGATCCGGATCTGACGGCCACCGGACGCGCCGAGGAGCGCCGCCGGAGTGGCCCGTTCGTCGTACCCATTTTCCCCATGTCTGCCCGGGGCGGAGCTGTCTTCGCCCCCAGCCCTCTTGAGGTCATTCCCATGTCCGACGCCACCGTCGTCTGCTCGAACCTGTCGTTCGCCTGGCCCGACGACACTCCTGTCTTCCACGACCTGTCCTTCACCCTGACCACCGGCAGCACGGGCCTGGTCGCCCCCAACGGCTCCGGCAAGAGCACCCTTCTCAAGCTGATCGCCGGTGAACTGCGGCCCGCCAACGGGTCGGTGTCCGTCAGCGGCACGCTCGGCTATCTGCCGCAGAGCCTTCCCCTGACCGGTGACCTCACCGTTGCCGAGGTGCTCGGCATCGCCGCAGTGATCCGTGCCCTGGACGCCGTCGAGTCCGGTGACGTGAGCGAGGAGCACTTCGCCACCATCGGCGACGACTGGGACATCGAGGAGCGCACCCGCGCCCAGCTCGACCGTCTCGGGCTGGTCGGCCTGGCCCTCGACCGTAGCCTGAGCACCCTCAGTGGTGGCCAGGTCGTCTCGCTCGGCCTCGCCGCACAACTGCTGAAGCGTCCTGACGTCCTGCTGCTCGACGAGCCGACCAACAACCTCGACCGGGACGCCCGGTACAAGCTGTACGACGTGCTGGCGGACTTCAAGGGACTTCTGCTGCTGGTCGCCCACGACCGCGCTCTGCTGAACCGCATGGACGGCATCGCCGAGCTCGGCAGCTCACGACTGCGCTTCTACGGCGGCAACTTCACCGCCTACGAAGAGGCCGTGCGCGCCGAGCAGGAGGTCGCCGAGAAGAACGTCCGCAACGCCGAGCAGGACCTGAAGCGGGAGAAGCGGGAGCTTCAGCAGGCCCGTGAACGCGCCGAGCGCCGCGCGAGCAACGCCGCCCGCAACCTCAAGAACGCCGGGCTCCCGCGCATCTTCGCCGGCAACATGAAGCGCGGCGCACAGGAGTCCGCGGGCCGGGCCGGCCAGATGCACGCATCCCGGGTCGGCGAGGCAAAGGCCCGTCTCGACGAGGCCGGGCGCGCTCTCCGCGAGGAGCAGCGCATCGTCCTCGACCTGCCGGACACTCAGGTGCCCTCAGGACGCAACCTCTTCCTCGGCAAGGGGATGCAGGTCCGCCACGACGGAAGGAACGTGTTCGCCGGGGACGGCATCGACCTCTCCGTACGCGGGCCCGAGCGCATCGCCCTGACCGGGCCCAACGGCGCCGGAAAGACCACGCTGCTCCGGCTGATCACCGGTGGACTCGCCCCCGACAGCGGGGAGATCACGCGCGGCGACGGCCGCGTCGCCCATCTCTCCCAGCGCCTGGACCTGCTGGACCAGGACCGTACGGTGGCCGAGAACTTCGCGGCGTTCGCGCCCGAGCGGCCCGAGGCGGAGCGGATGAACCTGCTTGCGCGCTTCCTGTTCCGCGGCCCCCGCGTGCACCTGCCCGTCGGCGTGCTCTCCGGCGGCGAACGGCTGCGTGCCACCCTGGCCTGCGTCCTGTGCGCCGAACCGGCCCCGCAGCTGCTGCTGCTCGACGAGCCGACCAACAACCTCGACCTGGTCAGCGTGGGCCAGTTGGAGAGCGCGCTCAACTCCTACCAGGGCGCGTTCATGGTGGTCAGCCACGACGAGCGGTTCCTCGCCGAGATCGGGGTGAACCGCTGGCTGCGGCTGGCCGAAGGAACGCTCGCGGCGACGGGAGCCCCGGCAGTGTGAACCGCCGGCATGTGCAGCAGCCCGCGTCCGAGGCCTCCGTGCCCGGCGGGTGTACCACCGATCACCTTGGATGGCTCCCTGTGCCCCAGCCCGCTCTGCTCGCCCATGAACTCGTCCGCGACCTGGGCGGCCGTCGCGTCCTCGACGGCGTGTCCCTGACCGCGTCCCCCGGCCACCGCATCGGCCTGATCGGGGAGAACGGCGCCGGCAAGTCCACCCTGCTGCGGGTGCTGGCCGGCGTGGACGAACCCGACGCCGGGAGCGTGTCACGCCCGACGGACCTCGGCTTCCTGCACCAGGAAATGCCGTTCGGCCCCGAATCCACCCTCGCCGTGGTGCTGGACGAGGCGCTGCGCGAGGCCCGCGAGGACCTCGCGCAGCTCGAACGGCTCGGCGAGGAACTGGCCCGGGTCCCAGAGGACGACCCGGGCCACCCGGATCTGCTCGCCGCGTACGGCAAGCGGCTGGAGCACGCCCAGGACCGGGAGTCCTGGGACGCCGACCGCCGGGCGGCCCTGGTGCTCGACGGGCTGGGTCTCGGCACGCTCGGCCACGACCGGACGCTCGGCTCGCTGTCCGGCGGGCTGCGCGGCCGACTGGCCCTGGCGGCGCTGCTCGTGCGGCGGCCGCCGACGCTGCTGCTCGACGAGCCGACCAACCACCTCGACGACGGCGCCGCCGCCTTCCTGGAGGAGCAGCTGCGCGGCCTGCCCGGGGCCGTGGTCGTCGCCAGCCACGACCGGGCGTTCCTCGACGCCGTGTGCACCGACCTGATCGACCTCGATCCGGCGGTGGACGGACCGGTCCGCTACGGAGGCAACTACAGCGCCTACGTGGGTGAGAAGCGCGCCGACCGGGAGCGCTGGGAACGCCGGTACGCCGAGGAGCAGGAGGAAATGGAGCTTCTGCGGCATGCGGCGGGGGTGACCGCTCGCCGGGTCGCCCCGGACCGGGGACCGCGCGACAACGAGAAGATGGGCTACGGCCACCGGGCGGGCCGCGTGCAGAGCCAGATCTCCCGCCGGGTGCGCAGCGCGAGCCGGCGGCTCGACGAGCTGGAGCGCACCCGGGTCGCCGAGCCGCCGCCCCCGCTGCGGTTCGCGGCGCCACGGCCGGCCACGCGCACGCCGGGCGGCCCGGAACCCTTGGTGTCCCTGCGGGACGTCCGGGTGCCGGGGCGGCTCGCCCTGTCCGGGCTGGAACTGTCGGCGACCGAGCGGCTACTGGTCACCGGCGGCAACGGGACGGGCAAGTCGACCCTGCTCTCGGTGCTCGCCGGACGCCTCACGGCCGAGGGCGAGGTGCGCAGGCGTCGCGGGCTGACAGTGGGGCTGCTCACCCAGGACACCGTGTTCGATCGGCCCGACCGCACGGTCCGGGAAACCTACGCGCTGGAACTGGGGCCGGAGCGGGCCGAGAACGTGCCGCTGGTCCGCCTCGGTCTCCTGGCCGAGGCGGACCTGGACAAGCCGGTCGGGCAGGTGTCGGTGGGGCAGCGCCGCCGACTGGCGCTGGCGCTGCTGATGGCCCGGCCGACCCAGCTGCTGCTGCTCGACGAGCCCACGAACCACCTCTCGCCGCGTCTGTGCGACGAGCTGGAGGCGGCGCTGGGCAGCGGCCCGGGCGCGATCGTGGTCGCGAGCCACGACCGCTGGCTGCGCCGCCGGTGGCAGGGCCGTGAGCTGCGGCTGGAGGTGGGACCGGAGTAACGGGAGGGGGCGAGCGCCGGTCCATCGGGGTGAGCTCCGGTGGACGGGGACGACGTGCACCCGACACCGGCTGGAACAGTGACGAGCCTTGGGCCTCACGATGTCACCTGTCAGGATGGTGATGTGAATCTTGACCACGTCTTCGTGTGCGGGCACCCGGTACTCGACTTCGCGGCCACCCTGCGCGCCCGGCGTTCGATCCGGTTCGAGATGTTCGCGACGCCGGACCGGCTCAACGCCTGGTACCTGGAGTCCGGGCTCGTGGACACGATCACGCCCGGCGAGGAGAGCGACGTCCGGGAGGCGATCACGGCGCGCGAGGCTGTCTACCGCCTCGTCACCAACCGCCGCCTCGGCGAGGACTTCGACCGTGAGGCCCTCGCGGTGCTCAACGCCGCCGCGCGCCAGGTCCCGGCCACGCCGCAGCTCACCCGGACGGGCCGGCACACCGACGCGACGCCCAGGCAGGCCCTGGCCACCGTGGCCCGGCAGGCCGTCGAACTGCTCAGCGGCCCGGACGTGCCCCTGCTCAAGGAGTGCGGCAACCCCGAGTGCACCCGCGTCTACATCGACCGCTCCCGGGGCATGCGACGGCAGTGGTGCGGCATGGAGTCCTGCGGTAACAAGATCAAGGCGGCGGCCTACCGCGCCCGCAAGAAGACGGCACCCATCTCGGCCGGGAAGTGACCCGGAGGCGGCACGTCGCCGCCGGCCGAGATCCTGGGCGCCGCCAGCATCGAGCGGTACGCGGTTTTGCGGCCCCGTTCCAGCAGCCCCCGTCCGAGTCGGCGCAGGGCGAGCCCCGCTGCCGCGGCGGCGCCATGTACCCCGACCACCGAACAAGGACAGGGACACCGGCACCCGCTCGGCAACCTCCCGACACAGCCGCTCGGCACTGTCGGCGTCACGACCAGCGGCATTCCGTCACGTACTGCCAGGTGGGGCCCCGGCCGGGACGGGGCAGGTCAGGCAGGCCGGCGGCTGCCTACAGCCCCAGAGCGGTCGCGATAGGCGGAGCCGTCACCGGGCGGGGTGAAGGGATCCAGGGCCAGGTCGAGGGTGATCGTGGGGACGGGGACGGGCGGCTGGGGCGGCGTGTTGCGCCGCCCCGAACCCCCGACCGTCCCACCGACGCACCTCGGCACGCCCCCTCCGTTCCCGCGTCCCCCGACCCCGCTGCCGTCCGGCAGCGGCCCGCTCCCTCGGGCCGAAATGGCTCGACCGGCGCACAGGTCCGGAGCTGGCGTCGACCGTGGTGCTGTCGGGGTACGGTCCGGCGGCTTCGAACTTCAGCTGACGGCGACTACGCGAACCCGGCCGGGGCCACGGCGTACTCGCGCCCTTCCTGGGCCCGACAGTTCGCCCCGATCAGTGCGGACCGTCGTGCGAACGGCGCAGGGACGAGGCTCCGGCGTCCGACAAACCGCGCGAGGGCGGGAGAAGTCGCAGATCAGGACGATCGGCGCCCGACACGAGTCGCGCCCGGAGTTCGCACGCCTCCTGATGCAGCACGGCTCACGCCGGTTCGGGTTGCGGCTCCGGTTGTCGCACCGCTTCGGCCTTCGGCTCCCACAGTTTGGTGGTCCGTACGTAGCCGTGGATCACTGATGCCATCGCCAGAACAAGAAGTGGCCCGAACACCCACGGGTATTCGGCCATCTCCATCGACAGATAGCGATATGACACCAAGAGCCCGGCGAAGACCGTTGAACCCTGGGCGACCAGCTGGACTCCCGGCCGGTCCCAGCCGCGTTCGTGCGAGCGCAGCGCCACCTCGATCGTGAGCGTGAACACCACACCGGCAATGATGTCCGCGCCGTAGTGGTACCCGAACCCCAGCGTTGCGCCGAGCGTGGCAACCAGCCAGAACGCGCCTGCGAATCGCAGAACCCGCGGGCCCTTACGGGAATGAAGGAAGATCGCGGTAGCCCACGCCGTGTGCAGGCTGGGCATGCAGTTGCGTGGCGTGATCTCGTCGAATGGCATGTGGTGCGGAGTGGTGATCGGTGGCGGCGTGCCCGGCCACAGGTCCGCCACCGCCCAGTGCCCGCCGTCGGCACCGTAGGCGAAGATCGGTCCGACCACCGGGAAGATCATGTAGATGGCCGGCCCGAGGAGGCCGATGACCAGGAAGGTGCGCACCAGGTGATGCCCCGGGAAGCGGCGCTCGACCGCCACGTGCCGTAGCTGGTACATCGCGACGACGACCGCGGCCACCGGAAGCTGGGTGTAGACGGAGTCGAGAAAGTAGTCGCCGATCGAGCCGGTGGCCGCGACAATCCGGCCTACCAGCCACGACGGGTTGCCCAGCGCGTGGTCGGCGGTTGCCACGTACTGGTCGAGCACCGCCGGGCGGGTCTTCGACGTGATGAGCAGCCAGGTATCGCCGGTCTTGCGGCCGGCCACCAGCAGCAGGCCCAGTCCGACGCCCTTCAACAGCAGGGCACGTTCCGAGCCGGTGCGACGCGTGACAGCGATGACCGCATAGCCCAAAATCACCCACAACGCGCCGTTACCGAAGGGGTGACCTTCGGTCACCTTGATATCGGCCGCCCACCGCACCAGCAAGAAGGCGACGTCGATACCGATCGCGACACCAGCCGCGATGAACCGTTCCCGCCAGGTGAGCACCAGCATCATCAGCGCCATGCTGGCGTACAGCAGGAAACCCGATTTGGGAGCGATCACCACCTCTTGTGCCTGGCTGACGATCGGCCCCGGCAAGCCGTAGTGACGTGCGGCGAACTCCAGCGCGACGAGGAAGCCGAGGACCACCACACCCGCCGTGGCCCACACTATCGCCCGTGATCGACGCCAGGCAGCGAAAGTAATTCTGCTGTTTATTCGCGAAGACATTCGCGATTTTATAGATATCAATTGTTTGGCCGATTTGTTAGATGTTAGTTGAATAGATCGCCCTTCGTGCCGGATTGCATCGTTTTCCGGCGAGGGACGGCAATGAGGGCGTTCGTCGTGAGTTCGATCATGCTATCGGAGCGGTACGGGTGCGTTCACTGGTCTTGGGTGGCGAGAAGGCCGACCGCTCCCGGCTCGATGCGTTCAGCGCTTCGGGAATGACCGCGAAACTCCCGACGCCCGGCAACCTCGAGAGCGGCACGGGTTGCCCAGCAACCCTTAAAGGATTTTTACCCGGAGAAGTAGCGTTTGGTTTGAAATGGGGCGTTACGCCAATTCAGGGCAGATCTGCAGGTCACTCACCGGCAGAAACCCCGGCGAATCCACCAGCCGGCAACGTCCGCCGGTTGTTGTACGCCTCAGACCCTGCCGCCCGAGGCCGTGTCCGACGACAGTCGTTGAGCGACGTAGATCGGAATCACGGACAGCAGGACGAGCAGCGCAGCGACCACGTTGACCACCGGGGCCTGCTGGGGCCTGGTCATGTTGTTGAAGATCCAGATCGGGAGGGTCTGGACACCGGGGCCCGCGGTGAAGGTGGTCACCACGATCTCGTCGAAGGACAGCGCGAAGGCCAGCAGCCCGCCGGCGAGCAGCGCCGACCGCATCAGGGGGAACGTGACGTCGGCGAAGGCGCGGAAAGTGTGGGCGCCGAGATCCACGGCAGCTTCCTCATAGCTGCCGGGCATGCGGCGTAGCCGGGCCACAACGTTGTTGAAGACGACGACGATGCAGAAAGTGGCGTGGCCGACGACGACCGTGAACAAGCCGAGGCCCACGCCCAGCGGCTCAAGCATCGTGTGGAAGGCCGAGTTGAGAGAGATTCCGGTGACGATGCCGGGCAGCGCGATCGGCAGGACGACGGCGAACGAGATCGCTCCGCGGCCGAAGAACGCATGGCGCTGCACGGCGAGGGCGATCAGTGTGCCGAGCACCAGCGCGATCGCTGTGGCCGCGAGGCCCGCCTCGACTGAGGTTCGCAGGGCGGATCGGGCGCCGCCGCTGCGCCAAGCCGCGGCCCACCAGTCGAAGGTGAGACCGGTTGGCGGCCAGCCTGAACTGCGCTCCGGATTGAGGGAGTTCAACAGGACGAGCAGCAGCGGAAGATAGATGACCGCAAAGCCCAGCCCGGCGGCGATACGCACCATGATGCGTGCGGAGCGGGAGAGTCGCATGGCGTGAGCTCCTCGAAGCCGACGGTGATCGGAGATGGCTGTGGCGGCCGTGATCAGAAACTGCTCAGCGCACCCGAACGGCGGACCGCGAGCAGATAGAGCACGATGACGATCACCGGGACGGTGCCGACTGCCGCGGCCAGGGGCAGGTTCAGCGTCACGTTGGAATAGACGAGGTTGCCGATCAACTGGGTCTTGCCGCCGACGATCTGCACGGTGATGTAGTCGCCGAGGCTGAGTGAGAAGGTGAAGACCGATCCGGCGGCGACGGACGGCAACACCATCGGCAGTACCACGGAGCGGAAGGTGCGGGCGGTACGGGCACCGAGGTCGGCGGAGGCATCGAGCAGGCTGGGGGGTAATTGTTCAAGTCCCGCATGGATCGGCAGGATCATGTACGGCAGCCAGAGATAGGTCAGGACGATGACGGTGGCGGGCAGGCCATAGCCCGGCCCGCTGAGCCCGAAGGGCCGCAGCAACCAGTCCAGCGGCCCGCCTTCGGAGAGAATCAGCCGCCAGGCGTACACCTTCACCAGATAGCTCGCCCACAGCGGCGTGAGGATCGCCACCACCAGCAGCGGCCGCCACCTGGGTCGGGCCACCCGTGCCGTGTAGAAAGCGACCGGGAACGCGATCACGGCACACAGGACGGTGACGCAGAGCGCCACACCGATGCTGCGCAGCGCCACCTGCCGGTACAACGGCTCGGTGAACAGCGCCGCGAAGTTGTCGGTGGACCACACTTTCACGACGTTCGAGGTGAAGGGGTCCGTGGTCCAGAACGCCGACAGGAACAGTGCGGCCAGCGAGCCGAGGTAGGCGAGGACGAGCCACAGCAGCGGAGTGGTCAGCAGCAGGGACAGCCGCAACCGGGGCCGGCGGTGCAGGGCCCCGGCGATCCTCCGGACGGGTCCGGCGGCTGCGACGGAATCGGTCATGAGGTCAGCCCCTGCTCTGCTTCATGGCCGGGTTCGATCCTTGGTCTGCGTCATCATCGGCTTCAGCCCTTGATCTCGTTCCAGGCCTGCACCCACTTCGCGTACGGGACGCAGGTGACATCGGTGCGGCCGTCCAGGCACTGTGGGATGGGCGTGTTCCAGTAGTGGACGTTCTTCCAGTACCCCTCGTCCGCGGCATGGAACGTCGCACAGTGGTTCTTGTCGGCGGTCTCGGCGCAGGACTTCGCATTGGACGGGGCCTCACCGAAGTACTCGGCGACCTGCGCGTTCACTTTGGGTGAGATGATCCAGTCCAACCACTTGTAGGCGCAGTTGGGGTGCTTGGCCCTGGCCGCGAGCATCCAGGTGTCGGACCAGCCGGTGGATCCCTCTTGGGGAAGGACGGCCTTCACCTTGGCGCCTTCGGACCGGGCGAGGTTGGCGATCACCTGCCAGCTGGTGCCCACCACCGAGTCACCGCTCTTGAAGGCGGAGATCTCCTTGAGGTAGTCGCTCCAGTACTCGCCGATGTTCGCGTTCTGTTTCTTCAACAGGTCCACGGCCGCGCCGAACTGCTTCTGGTCCAGGGCATACGGGTTCTTGATGCCGAGGTCCGGCTGTGTGGCCTTCAGGAAGAGCGCGGCGTCCGCGATGTAGATCGGTGAGTCGTACGCGGTGACCTTGCCCTTGTGCGCGGACGCCTTGTCGAAGACCGCGGACCAGGAGTCGGGGGCGGGCCTGACCTTCTCCGTGTTGTACATGAGGAGGTTGGCGCCGCGGCCGTGCGGGATGCCGTAGGAGACGCCCTTCACCGAGTTCCAGTCCTGGTTCTTCAACCCCTTGAAAACGTCGGCGTAGTTGGGCACGAGCTTGGTGTTGACGGGGGCCGCGTCTCCGGAGGCGATGAGACGCAGTGAGGCGTCCCCGGAGGCGGACACGGCGTCGTAGCCGCCGGTCTTCATGAGGCTGACCATCTCGTCGGAGGTGGCGGCCGTCCTGGCATTGACCTGGCAGCCCGTCCGCTTCTCGAAATCGCTGACCCAGTCGGCCTTCGGGTCGTTCGATCCGTCCTCGACGTACCCGGCCCAGGCGATCAGATCTACCCGGCCCTCTGTCCTGCCGAGCTTCGACTGCGCCTTGAGGTCCGGGGGTACGAGTCCGGTCGAGGACCGGCCGCTGCCCGAGTGCGAGGAGCCGCAGGCGGTGACCAGGAGCAGCGCGCCGATGGCGACTGCGGCCTTGAGGGGTCGGTTCAGGCGCACGAGTCTCTCCATAGGTATGAGGGCGGAGCGGGACGGGACGTGCGGGCGGTGCGTCATCTCACTGCGGCATGCGGTGTGGTCTGACGGTGTCGCCGCGGGGTTGCGGTCACTGCGCCTCGGGGACCCGGAAGGTGTGGTGGTCCTGCCACAGCAGCCTGACCCGGGCCCCGCGGCGGGCCGCGACGTCCTCGGAAGAGGTCTCCAGGTTCTGCTGAAGGACGGTGAGGCTCCCTCCGGCATCGAGCTCCACCAGGAATCGGGTGGCGTCGCCGAGATAGAAGACTTCTACGACGGTGCCGGTCGCGGTGGAGTGCTCAGGTTCGTCCGGTGTGGCGGACTCCTTGAGCACGCGGATCTTCTCGGGCCGGATGCTGTACGTACCCGAGGAGCCGACGACCCGTTCGGCAGCATCTCCTGCGAGCAGATTGGAGATGCCGACGAAACCGGCGACGAAGGGGGTCGCCGGCCGCTCATAGATCTCGGCGGGCGTGCCGGTCTGCTCGATACGGCCCTGTCGGAAGACGGCGATCCGGTCGCTCATCGTGAGGGCCTCCTCCTGGTCGTGGGTGACGAACACGAAGGTGATGCCGACATCCCGCTGGATCGCCTTGAGTTCGGCCTGCATCTGCTCGCGCAGCTTGAGGTCCAGGGCGCCGAGCGGTTCGTCGAGAAGCAGCACCCGGGGGCGGCCGACCAGTGCCCTGGCGAGAGCGACGCGCTGGCGCTGGCCGCCGGAGAGCTGTGAGGGCCGACGTCCGCCGAGGCCTTCGAGGCGAACCTGCGCGAGGGCTTCCCGGGCCCGGTGGAGCCGTTCGTTTCTCGGCACCTTGCGGATCTTGAGGGCGTAGGCCACGTTCTGCTCGGCCGTCATGTGCGGGAAGAGCGCGTAGTCCTGGAACACCGTGTGCACGTCGCGTTCGAAGGGTGCCAGACGGGTGACATCGCGACCGGCGAGCTCGACCGTGCCGGACGTGGGCGCCTCGAATCCGGCGATCATTCTCAGCACCGTGGTCTTGCCCGACCCGGACGGGCCCAGCATCGAGAAGAACTCACCGTCGGCTATCTCCAGGTCGACCCCGATCACTGCCTCGGTCCGGCCGAAGCTCTTGCTCAGCCCATGCAGTCGGATCGCCATGCCTCCCATGGGCGGAAACCTTTCGTGTGCCGTTGAGCGTTGGTCGGGCGCCGCGGGTAAAACATAAGAAGCCGTAGTTCAAATCTCAATGCCGCCTTCCAGTAGAGGACGGGTCAACACACGAGCTTTACAGGGTGGTTGCCGTTGAAACCCGTGAAGCCCGAGTTGCGCGCTACGCGAAGAGCCGTTTTTGTGCCGGCCGACACCGGGACCCGGCGTGGGCGCTGTCGGGCGGCGGATCGAGGGCGTCGGCGAGTTCCGCCTGCGACTGCTGTGCCGCCGCCCCGGGGCCCACTGAGCCCCGGGGCGGTCAGGTCGTCGCGACGAAGCGGGCGTTTCGGACCGGTCCCCCGCGCCATGCCCAGGCGTTGCCGGTCAGCAGCCGTTCGATCCGGCGAATCCTGCACCAGGTACCAGGCACCAGGCACCAGGCCCCTGCTGCGACGTACTCAGCCCGCGAACCGGGCCATCCACGCCTCGACTTCGTCCGCCGACCGCGGCAGGCCCCCCGACAGATTCTCGTGACCGTCCTCGGTCACGACCAGGTCGTCCTCGATCCGGACGCCGATGCCGCGCCACTCCTCGGGCACGGTGAGGTCGTCCGGCTGGAAGTACAGACCGGGCTCGACGGTGAGCACCATGCCCGGCTCCAGCACGCCGTCGACGTATTCCTCGTGCCGGGCCTGCGCGCAGTCATGGACGTCCAGACCGAGCATGTGACCGGTGCCCGCCATGGTGAAGCGACGCTGGAGGCCGAGTTCGTACGCGCGGTCGGCCGGGCCTTCGACGAAGCCCCACTCGACCAACCGGGCCGCCAGGTGGCGCTGTGACGCCTCGTGGAAGTCACGGTACGCGGCACCCGGCTTGACGGCGGCCATGCCGGCCTCCTGGGCCTCGTACACCGCGTCGTACACCTTGCGCTGCAGGGGCGTGAAGGTGCCGCTGATCGGAAGCGTGCGCGTGACGTCGGCAGTGTAGAGGGTGTGCGTCTCCACACCGGCGTCGAGAAGGAGCAGGTCCCCCGGGCGCACCGGGCCGTCGTTGTCCGTCCAGTGCATGATGGTGGCGTGCTCACCCGCGGCGCAGATCGATCCGTAGCCCACGGAGTTCCCTTCGAGGCGTGCGCGGCGGAAGAACGTGCCCTCGATCCACCGCTCGGACGACGCGACCGCCCGGGAGAGCTCACCGATCACATCGGTGAATCCGCGCACGGTGGAGTCCACGGCCTTGCGGAGCTCGGCGATCTCCCAGTCGTCCTTGACGAGGCGGAGATCACTGAGCGCCTCTTCCAGTTCGGCGTCACGCTCCTCCTCGGTGGTGACGACGGCCTCGAGGGACGGGTCGAGACCGCGGACGATCCGTGTCGGCGTACCGGAGGCGGCGGCGAGGTCGTCGGCCGCCGTACGGACGTCGCGGCAGGGCAGGCCGAGCACGAGCTCCGACTCGGCGAGGGAGCGCCGTCGGCCCATCCACAGCTCCGCCGTGGCGCCGACCCAGAATTCGTCGTTGTCCCTGCTGTCCCGCGGCAGCTGGTAGCAGTAGGCGTCATGGCCGCCGTCGGCAAGGGGTTCGAGGACGAGCGCGCCGTCCCGGGCCCGGTCTCCGGTCATGTGCACATAGCCCGAGTACGGGCGGAACGGGTAGGTGTCGTCGTTGGAACGGACCTTGAGGTTGCCCGAGGGGATCACCAGGCGTTCGCCGGGGAAGCGCGCGGAGAGCGCGGCGCGGCGGCGGGCCGCGTACGGAGCCTGCTCGCCGAGCCGCAGGTCGTGCCGTTCGGTGTCCGCCCATCCCGTCCGCATCAGAGCGGACAGCTCCTCGGAGATCCCTGAGTAGAGACCGTTCTTTCGCCCTTTCGCCACGTCATACACCTTCTTCTGGTTGGGTTCCTCGGCGGCGAGGGGCAGCGGGAGCCCTGCGGACAGGCCGAGCTCCCTCCCGGTGCGGCCCGGACGCCCTCGCTACCGCCGGTCGTCGGCGGCTCTCGGACGGTAACCCGCACCGCACGCTCTTGGTGCCCATGACCGCCACTGGCACAGATCGGCCACAGTGTCGCGAGGACTCGTCGATAATTCGGCGTATGACGAACGCGAAACTCGGCGAGGCCCTGCGGCTTCTGGGCATCGGCCAAGCGGCGGTCCAGGTCTATCTGGCGCTGCTGGAGCTGGCCCCCGCTCCGTTGAGTGCGATCGGAACCGCGGCCGGTCTGGGCGGCGCGGAACTCGCCACGGCGTACGACGTGCTGGTGGACGCCGGTCTGGCCAGTGCCGCCGAGGAGGGCGGGGACGTGGTGGCCCCGGTTCCGCCCGCAGCGGGCCTGGAGATCCTCGCCCGGCACCGCGCGGCCGAGGTCGAGGAGTCGCGCATCACCGTCGGGGGCGCGTTCGAGTCGTTCCGGCGACAGCGGCTCGCCGCGTACAACGACCATCTCGTCGAGGTCGTGACCGGCGACGCCATCGGCCCCAGAATTCGTCACGCCTGGGCGAGCGCCCGCGAACAGATTCGGCAGTTCGAGTCACCACCGTACTTCCCGTTGTCCGGGGCCACGGACGACGCGCTGGCCACGCTCGCCCGAGGGGTGACGCAGCGTGTCGTGTACTCCCGGGAGTCGCTGGAGCATCCGGGCCATCTGAAGGAGGTCATCGAACCGTGCATCAAGGCCGGCGAGCAGGCCAGGGTGGTGCCGTCGGTGCCGGTCAAACTCGTGATCATCGATGAGGCGTACGCGCTCGTGTCGTTGTCGATCAAAGAGGCCGACGTACACAACACCATGCTGGTCGTGCAGCCGTGCGGCCTGCTCTCCGCGCTCGTGGCACTGTTCGAGCAGTCCTGGCAGAGCGCCCTGCCGTTCCACGGCCGCACCACCCGTCCAGGCGGTCTGCCGCCCGCCGACCGCCGCGTGCTGTGGCTCCTCGCGGGTGGAGCGAACGACGACGTCATCGCCCGTGAGATGGGAATCAGTCGCCGCACACTGTCCCGCCGCCTGCAGATCCTGATGGCCCAGCTGGGCGCCGAGAACCGCTTCCAGCTGGCCTTGCAGGCCCAGCGCAGCGGATGGTTGTGACCGGCACCCCTTCCCGGCCACGCCGAGGACCTGGCCAAGGAATCCGTCAGACGAGCCGTCCCCTACCGACCCGTGGTCCCCCTCGTCCGTTCGCAGCTCCGGCTCCCTCCGTGACCCTGCGGACACTGCCCGGGTCCACGCTCCATCCGCGGAGCGTCGTCGGACCGGGGGCGGCCGAGTCGGTGCTGGTCCTTGCGGTCCACGGCGGTCACGGTCCAGTGGTCGAAGTCGTAGACGACGGATGCGCCACCGACCGAGGCGGTGAACGTCGAGCCCCGCTTGTCCTGCTGCAGCCACGGGGTGTCGAACAGCTTGAACGCGTCGTAGTCGACAGGTGAGCCGTTCACGAGATGGGTGGCGCCCGGCGCCGCCGACGCGGAGTCGAAGGTGATGTCCAGGTCGTCCCCGCTCAGGCTGTGGTACACGAGCCGCGGATCCGCCTCCTCGACATGGCTCACGTCAAGGCTGGTGGAGGTGGTGAGGGCATGCGCGAACGCGCCGAGATCGGCGTACTCGGACGCGTCCGCCGATTCCAGCACCCAGCCGTTGCTGTCGGCCTGGCTGCGCAGAATGTCATAGCTGTAGCTGAGGGTGGCCGTCGGATGGTTCTGGGCTGTCGTCTTCACCTTGTTCGCGGGGTCGTTCGGTGTCTGGTGGTACCAGGTTCCGGGCTTCGCCGGCTTGTACGCGAAGTACATCGGCCCCGTGTCGGCGACCGTCCATCCGTCGACCTCACGCCGTTCCCGAATCGAACCGTTGGCGGGAAACAGCGCGTTGATGTAGTTCGAGGTCTGGTCGCCCGACGACTTGTAGACGCCGACCGCCGTGGGACCGTCCTGCATCACCCGCTGGTTGGCAGGCTGGTCATAGGCGCCGATCGAGGCGTTGCCCTGGTCGACCGACAGCCGGAACAACGGATTCGCGGCGTCGGAGTGCCAGCGGAGCACGACCGGCAGATCCTCGATCCAGTTGTCGACGCGACGGTAGTGGACCTCGGTGCCGAGGCCCCAAGTGGGACGCACGTAGCTGGTGCGGTAGATGTCCATCGCGTGGCCACTGGAGTTCTGGAGATTGGCCTTGTGTGCGGTGTAGGACTTGTCGGTCTTCCGGCCGATCTCCACCGCCGTCGGGGGCGGCGTGTACTTCGTCCCCGACCAGGCCACGAGACCGGCGTACTCAAGGTTCGGACGGTACGCCGACGGCGCCGGGTTGTCGGATTCGCCGACCCCCTGCTGTGCACGGTGGGCGCCGAAGTACGTCCAGGCGAGCGTCGAGTGGTCCGCGGGCCGCCAGGTCGGATCGTTGACGGAGGACAGGTCGCCCTTGGCGCGGCTCTCCGACGAGATCATGTAGCCGTCGATCCAGTCGTTCGCCCACTCGAACCACATCACGTCCATCGCCATCCTCACCTGTCGGCGCAGTTGGGCGTCGTCGGCCCACTGGTACAGGGCGTTGAGGCAGAAGTACGTCATGAAGGTGTACTCGGGGCTCTGGTACTCCGCCCATCCGCTGCGCACGCCCGCGTTCACCATCTCAAGGATGTTCGCCTTGTTGGCGGCCTTCAGCTGTGCCCCGGAGTTGCCGTTGAGGTCGGCGAGGTCGGGGAAGTACTGGCCGACGAGGTATCCGGTGACGTAGTTGCTCATCCGCAGGTTCTCGGTCTGCGGGAGCTTCCCGTAGCCGTACGAGGCGAAGTAACCGCGCACGTGCGCCAGCATGTCCGGGCTGAACTGGTCTCCGACCATGAGGTAGGAGTACATCTTCGCCACGGTCTTGTACTGCTCGTAGTCGTAGCTCTGGAACTGGGCGTCGAGCTTGGAGAGGTTCGTCGTCACGTTCTCGTGGTCGGCGAGCTGCGCGGTGTACTGGGCCACGTTGACGGCGCCGCTCTCCTCCTTCATGGCCTTCGTCTTGTTCCACAGCCACTGCGTCCGGGACTCCTGGGTGCCGGGGTACGGGGCGGGCGACTCGGGCACGTACGGCCCGGTCGATGTCCTGAGCGGCGCGCTCAGCGCGCTGACGTTGCCGCTCGCGTCCCTGGCCCGCACCGTGAAGTCGTAACGCGTGGCGGGCATCAGGCCGGTGACGACGGCCGAGGTGGTGGTGCCGCTGACGGAGGCGACCTGGTAGCCGTCGCGGAGGACGTCGTACCCGGTCACACCGAGGTTGTCGGTCGAGGCGGCCCAACCGAGCGAGACACTGCTGGACGTCACGCCGGCGGTCAGCCGGGTCGGGGCGGTGGGCGGCTCCGTGTCGGTGACGCCCCCGGCCACCTCGTAGACTCCGAGGTTGTCGACGGTGATCGCCTCGTCGGTGCCGCCGGTGTCGACGCGCACCGAAACGCCCAGCTCCACCGTGGAGATGAGCCGCTGCCCGCCGTTGGGCACGATCGTGAAGCGGTACGCGGGGAGGGCGGTGTCGTCGACCCGCGACAGGTGGCCGGAGGTGCCGGTGTACGCGGAGGTGGTGGTGATGCTCACCGCGGGCACCGGAAACCGCGGCACGAGGTTGTTGTCGAAGTTGCCGAACTGGATCTGCGCGTAGATGTCCTTGGCGACGGGCTTGTCACTGGCCGCGCTCCGCGCCAGGTCGTACTGGAGGACGAACTGCCGGGCGGGGCTGCCGACCGGCTCGCTGTAGACGGCGTTGATACGGTCCTTCAGCGCGCCGGTAGACCATCGGTGGTAGAAGTAGCTGGAGAGGTTGGTGCCCTGGGAGGCGTCGCGGAGTTCGAGGGCGTTGTCGCCGTCGACCTGCACGATCTGCTGGATGCCCCCCGATGTCGGGCTGGACGTGGTCAGCGGGCTCTTGCCGCTGTCGAATCCGGTGTCCAGGTCCGCGGCGAGCAGGTTCGTCGGCGGGTCGTCGGCTGCTACGGCGGTGGTGCCTGGTACCGCCAGAAGAAGAGCGACACACACGGCTGCCACTCTTCGCGTCAGGATGTTCATGGATCATCCTTTCGGGGTGGATGGGCTACTTGACGGCCCCCGTGACGAGGCCCTTGCTCCAGAACGACTGCAGCGACACGAACATGGCGACGACGGGCACGACGGACACCAGCGCGCCCGTGACGACGGTGGTGTAGCTGACGGGATAGCCCTGGAGCTCACGCCAGCCGACGAGGCCCACCGTCACCGGCTGGAGCGAGGTGTCGGCGAGCATGAGCGAGGGCAGGAGGAAGTTCGTCCAGATCGCGACGAACTGGAACAGGAAGATCGTGACCATCGCGGGTGCCATGAGCCGCGCGCACATCGCGAAGATGCGCAGCTCGCCGGCTCCGTCGATGCGCCCGGACTCGATCAGGGCGTCCGGTATCGAGGACGCTGCGTAGATCCGGCTGAGGTACACGCCGAAGGGGCTGACGATGCTCGGGATGAACACGGCCCAGAAGGTGTTGATGGTCCCCGTGTAACTGAAGACGAGGTAGAGGGGGATGGCGAGCACGGGTGCGGGCAGCAGCACGGCTGCGAGTACCGTGCCGAAGACGGCCTCGCGCCCCGGGAACGGGAACTTGGCGAGCGCGTAACCGCACATGGACGCCAGGACCGTGGAGACGATCCCGCCGCCGCCCGCGTACAGCAGCGAATTGAGCAGCCAGCGCGCGTAGATGCCGCCCTGCGCCTCGAACAGGGTCCGGATGTTGTCGAAGAGGGCGAAGTGCCCTCCGAACCAGAAGCCGTTGCCCGAGAAGATTTCTCCTGTGCCCTTGGTGGCGGAGACGACCAGCCACCACACCGGGAGCAGGAAGTAGACGGCGAAGAGGGTCATGACGCCCAGCACGAAGAGGCGCGATGCCGGGTTGACCGTCGTGAGGGTCCGGGCCCGGGAGCGCCGTGGCCTCGGTTCCCGGGCCACGGGCGCGGTTCGGGTGGGCGATTGCACAGTGGCGGTCATCAGTCGACGCTCCTGGCCGATGCGCGGAAGACAAGGACGGACAGCACGCAGATCAGCGCGCCGAGTACCACGGACTGCGCGGCGGCGTAGTTGAAGTCGTTGGCCGACAGCGACCGCAAGGCGGCCATGATCGGTGTGTAGGTGGACGACAGGTTCGGTGCCACGGATTTCATGGTGGCCGGCTCGTTGTACAGCTGGAACGTGCCGATGATGGAGAAGACGAGAGTGAGCAGCAGGGCCGGTCGGATCTGCGGCACCTTGATGAGCAGCGCGGCCTTCCAGCCGGAGCAGCCGTCGAGCGCGGCGGCCTCCATGGTCTCCTCGGGCACCGCCTGCAGGGCCGCGAAGAGCAGGATGGTGTTGTAGCCGGTCCATGCCCAGGTCAGGATGTTGGCGATCGAGAAGGGCAGGGCGCCGTCGGTGACGAAGCTGAAGTGGACGCCCATCGACCCGAGGTATCCGGTGATGGGGCTCAGCGAGGGCGCGTACAGGAAGGACCACACCAGACCGGCGATCACGCCGGGCAGCCCGTAGGGGATGAAGTAGGCGATCCGGAAGAACCGGCGCCCCTTCGTGGCGGACGAATCGATGAGCAGGGCGAGGAAGAGTGCGAGGGCGAGCATGACGGGCACCTGGATGACACCGACGAATGCCACTCGGCCCAGGGACGAGATGAAGTCCGTGTCATGGAAGACCCGGAGGTAGTTGTCGAAGCCCGCGAAGACGGACTCGGCTCCGGACAGGCCGAGGCCGGAGCGTTTTTCGGCGAAGAAGCTCTGGATCACGGAGTACCCGGTGGGTACCAGGTAGACGATGACGAAGAGCAGGAGGAACGGCAGGACGAAGGGCGCGGCTCGCCGGAGTTCGCGCAGTCGGCGTCGCCGGATCGTCGAGGAGGGCATGGTCACGTCTTCCGTGGAATGGCGGGTATGCGGATCCAGCGGGGGCCGCGTCGGCGCGACCCCCGCGCGGGGCTACTTGCTCACGGAGAATCCCTGGGACCGCAGTGCGGAGACCGTGCCCTTCTGGGCGCTGTTCAGGGCGTCCTGGAAGGTGCCCTTCTTGGTGTGCACCTTGCCGAGCCCGTCACCGAGCGTCGTGGCCGTGGTGGACATGACCGGGCCCCACCGCCAATCGGGATTCACCTTGGCCGCCTCCTGGCGGAACAGTTGGTAGACGGACCGGCCGCCGTAGTAGCTCTGGGGGGCGTCCAGTGCCTTGTTGGCGAGCCCGGACTTGGAGGCGGGGAGGATGGCCGCGGAGCCGATCAGGTTCGACACCGAACCGGAGTCGGTCGACATCCACAGGGCGAACTCGGTGGCCTCCTTCGGCCTCGCGCAGTCCTTCATCACAGCCGTGGCCGAGCCGCCCGAGTTGCCGACGGCGTCCTGTGTGCCCCACCGCGGCATGGGCGCGATGTCCCACTTGCCCGCGGAGCCGGCGGCGTTGTCCCGGATGAGGGAGGCGGACCAGACCGGACCGACCTCCGCCCAGACCTTCCCCTTGCTCCACGCCGTGTACAGCGCGGCGTCGAAGGCGGGGTGGGAGGTGACGAGGTCCTTGTCGAAGAGTCCCTGCCAGTAGTCGGCGACCTTGCCGTTCGCCGGACTGTCGAGGGAGACGGACCAGGCGTCGTTCTCGGTGCCGAACCAGGGGGCACCGCCCTGCCAGGCGAATCCTGCGTACAGGTAGGGGTCGGTGGGGAGGTTCATGATGCGCGACGACGGGTCGGCGGCCTTCACCGCCGCCGCGGCGGTGGTGAACTCGTCCCAGGTCCTGGGGACTTCGATGTGGGCCTTCTTGAAGAGGTCGGTGCGGTAGAACATCGCCATCGGCGCGGTATCGACCGGCACGCCGTAGGCCTTGCCCTCGACGCCGACGTTGCCCCACACCCAGTCGGCGAACTCGCCCTTCTGCTCCTTCACATAGCCGCTGACGTCCCGCAGGACGCCGGCGGCGAGGAAGCTCGAAAAGGTCTCGTAGCCGACCTGTGCCAGACAAGGGGCCTTGCCCGCCTTCGCGGCAGTGAGCATCTTGTCGTAGCCGCCCGCGCCGCCGTCGGTTATCGCCTCGTACTTCACATGGGTGTCGGGGTGCGACTTGTTCCACAGCTCGACGGACTTCTCGTAGCCCGAAGCCCACCCCCAGAAGGTGATTTCGGCCGGTCCGCCGGTGCTCGCTTCGGTACTGCCGCCGCACCCCGAAAGCATGATGCCGGTGGCGGTGATGATGGCCGCCGCAGCGAGTCTCGCCTTGCGCATGACCATGACGTCCTCTCAATTTCGGCTCTGTACAGTGCTGTTCGTTTACTGAGTGGATCGATGCTGTCCTCGCGGACGGCCAGGGGTGTGCCTGGCTGGTCTTGCGGGACGTACCGCCCTGCGTCGAGTACGTCGGTTCCCTACCGGTCCCGTGCCGACGGGCGGCTGTGAAGCCCGCCGGGAGGGGCACGGTGGACGTACCGGCACATGGCCGGGCGCGGACGGGTCGTCCGCGGGGGGCCGAATGACGGTTCGGGGTCCGATACCGGTGGTGCGGTCAACGGACTTCGGCGCGCAACGAGTTCGTGCGCTGGGTGCGGGTATACCGGAACTGCGGTCGTCCACGCGTGTTCCGGCAGCTCGGCTGAAGCCGCTCCCGCAGAGGTTCGGCTCCGGTCGCCGGCGGGGCAGGGACGCCGGACCCACCCGCGGTCGCAACCGTGGCGCCGCCTCCCCGTACGGGCGGCGGGCCCGGAACCTGCCGTCACATTCGCCGGACAGCGAAGAATCTGGCGCACGATCCTACGGTGACGGGTCTCGCGAGTCGGCGCACACGGTGTTTCCCTTCCCCGACGAGTGGGTCGATGGTGGGGATACTTGCATACAAGCATACGGCGTGCAACGATCATTTCGTGAATCTCCCTCAACAACCGAGCATCCCTGAACGGGCGTTGGCCGGGCGCGACGCGGGACTGGCTCCGATCACACGGGGCGGAGCGCGGACCCGGACGTCCGACCGCGTCCACGAGGAGTTGATCGCCGCGATCCGCGAACTCCGGCTCGCCCCCGGAGCATCCCTGTCGGAGACCGACCTGGCCGGACAACTCCACGTCAGCCGCACCCCTGTACGCGAGGCTCTCGCACGGCTCGTCGACGCGGGGCTCGTGCGGGTCGTGCCACAGGTCGGCACACGGGTCGGCCTGATCAGCCTGCGTGACGTCGAAGAGGCACGCTTCGTCCGCGAGAGCCTGGAGGTCTCGGCCTTCGAAGTGGCCTGCGCCGACCCGACAGTGGACGTCACCGTGCTGCGTGAACTGCTCGAACGGCAGGAGAACAGCTGCCGTGCCGAGGACTACGACGCGTTCTTCCTCGCCGACGAGGCGCTGCACTGCGAGATCTTCTCGCTCAGCGGCTATCCGGGGGCGTGGCAGGCGGTGCAGCGGATGAAGCTGCAACTGGACCGGCTTCGCCGGCTCTCCCTGCCGGACTCCGCCGCGATGCGCGAACTGATCGACGAGCACCGGCTGATCGTGGACGCGCTGGAGAACGCCGACCTGCCCGCGGGCCGCGCCCTGATCAGCCGGCACGCCCGGCGCGCCCTGGAACGCGGCCCCGCGCTGCGCGTCGAGTACCCGGGCTACTTCACCGATTGACATCGATCGGGACACACGGCCGGACCGCCATCACGGCACGCCCACGGGCATGGCGTCCTCCGGCCCTCCCCTCCCTGAAGGAAGGCGACGTCATGGACTTCGAGAACACGGACGGGCTCGGCCGGCATCGGGTCGGGCAGGCATGACCATACGGCTCTCCCTCGGGCACATCGACACCTACGACGCCCGGGTAGCGACCTTCGCCCACCAACTGGGCCTCACCGGCGTCCAGTTCCACACGCCGGATCTGCTGCCGGGAGCCGACGGCTTCTGGAGCCTGACGGAACTGCGGGACCTGCGGGACCGCTGCGACGCCGACGGACTGGCGATCGACGGCATCGAGAACGTCCCCCTCGCCCATTTCTGGAAGATCCAGCGCGGTCTGCCCGGCCGCGACGAGCAGATCGAGAACTATCAAAAGACCATCCGCAACCTCGCTGCCGTCGGGGTCGACATACTCGGCTACAACTTCCTCGCCACCTACGTATGGCGTACGGACATGGCGGCGAAGGGCCGCGGTGGGGCCAAGGTCACCGCCTTCGACCTGGGCGACGTCCCGGCGGGCAACGCGCTCGCCGGCTACCGGCTGACTCCCGACCGGACTCCGGACGAGCCGATCAGCGCCGAGATGATGTGGGCGAACCACCAGTACTTCCTGGACGCCGTACTGCCGGTCGCGGAGGAGGTCGGTGTGCGGCTCGCCCTCCATCCGGACGATCCGCCCACACCACAGCCGCTCGGGGGCATCGCCCGCATCTTCACCTCCCCGGATGCCATCGCACGGGCCCGTGCCCAAGCCGGTGGCAGCCCGTCATGGGGGCTGAACCTCTGCCTCGGCACCGTGTCGGAGATGGCCGGCGAGCAGAGCGTCAACGAGGTCATCGACCTGCTGGGACCGGCCATCTGCTACGTCCACTTCCGGGACGTCCGGGGCACGGTGCCGCGCTTTCGCGAATGCTTCCTCGGCGAGGGCAACTTCGACCCGGCACGGGTGATCCGTCGGCTCGACGCCTCGGGATTCGACGGCTTCCTGATCGACGATCATGTTCCGGCTATGATCGGCGACTTGGACACCTGGGGGGACACGTCGTCGGAGGCGTACTGCAGCCGGGGCCGGGCACACGCGGTCGGATATCTACAAGGTGTCCTGAACGGCCTGTCGCTCGACGAGCCGGCCGGACCACGCGCGGTACCGGCGAACGGCCGGCCATCGGCGTGACCCTGCGAGGTTCGCCCGGTCGGGCCGCGGGTGCGACACGCCCTGCGCCGGGCTTCTGTGCCGCGGGCTGCCGCGCCCCGGTGTCCGCCCGACTCGCGGTCACGCCGGTGGACCGCTCACCTACCGGCCTTCTTCCGGATCCGGCTTCTCGGATCCCCTGAGAACGAGCCGAGTGGGGAACACCCGGGTGACGAACTCCGAGCTGTCACCGTTGAGCCGGGCTCATCAACTCGGCGGCCGTGCGCCCCATCAGCTCGATGTCCTGGCTCACCACCGACACCGGAGGGCTGCCGAGCAGCGCCGTCTCGAAGTCGTCGAGGCGGAACTCGCGATCGTGACGAGGTAGCCCGCGGAACGTGGGCCGCACCTGTGCCTGGCCGGGCATCACACGCTTCCGGTCCTCGTCGCTGATGACCCGGGTCCGGTCGGCGTGGCCGAGCAGGGCGTTGTCGAAGGCGGGCAGCAGCCGTACCGGAGCGGGCGTCTCGGGGTCGGGCAGCTCGGCGCCGGCCAGATCGATCAGATCCCGACCGTCGGGGCCGGAGTGGTGGCGTAGTTCGGCCCGCATCTCCGCGACGACTTCGCCCAGGCGGGTCAGTCCGCACCAGGCCTGGACGTCCTTCACTCCGGCCGGGCCGAAGGCGGCCGGATAGCGGCGGATCAGCTCCTTGGCTGAATTTTTGGCAGCAGTCGGCGTCGTTGCGGTGCGGGTTCTGCCGCCCCGGCTGAGGACCAGGGTGGACGCCCTGCGGGCGGTGACCCTCTCCGCCGTCGCGTCCGGGCCGGTCGTCGGCGCGGGGGTGCTCACCGCGGTCGCCCAGGCCTGCCGGGACGAGGAGCGGCTGCGGTTCGGGTACACGGCCAGGGGCTCCGCACCCACCGAGCGCGAGGTCGAGCCGCACCGCGTCGTCGCACTCGGCGGACGCTGGTACCTGGTCGCGGCCGGTACGCCCGATGCGTTCACCGGGCCCGCCTGAGGACCCGCACCCCGCCCGCCGGCACCGTGACCCCGTCCTCGTGCACCGATCCGTCCAGCAGGTCGGTCCCCCCGCCGGATACGCTCGTCTCGGTGTCGCCGTGGTTGATGAGGAAGACGTAGTCATGGCCGGCCGAACGGCGCGTCACGGCCTCGACGGCGCTTCCGGCCGGAACCGCCGTCCTCGCAAACCGTTTCACGAGCCGCCCCACCAGAGACGCACGCGCGTCGTCGTCCAACTCCACGCCCACGTACCAGGCTTCCCCCTCGCCCCGGTGCGCGCGGGTGATCGCCGGTGCGCTCGCGAAGTCGCCGCCCTCGTACCAGCAGACCGCCTCCGCGTCGGTGGGATCGATCTCCTCGCTCCAGGCGGCGACCCGTACCGGTCCCGTGACCCCGTCGATGTCGACGAAGTCCCCGTCCACCAGCGGCGCGAACTCCTCCACGCGCACGCCGAGCAGTTCGCGGAACGCTCCGGGATAGCCGCCGGGCCGCACCCGGTCGAGCGGATCGACGATGCCGGAGAAATAGGTGACGAGCACGGTCGCCCCCGCGTGCACGGCAGCGGCGAGCGCGGCCACGTCCTCGTCGCGGACCAGGTAGAGCATGGGCACGATGATCAGTCGGTAGTCCGACAGTTGGGCCGACGGAGGAACGATGTCGACGGCGACGCCCGCGTCCCGCAGACTCCGGTACCACGCGAGGGCGGACTCCATGTACGACAGACCGTTGTGCGGATGCGACTCGCGGTCGGCCGCCCACCACGACTCCTCGGAGAAGAGCAGCGCGCAGTCCGCCGCCACCCGGCTGCCGAGCACCTCGGCACAGCGTGCCAGCTCCGCTCCGAGCGCCTTCACTTCCCGGAACTTCCTGCTGCCGGCCCCCGCGTGCGGGAGCATCGCGGAATGGAACCGCTCGGCGCCCGCACGCGCCGCCCGCCACTGGAAGAAGCAGATGCCGTCGGACCCGCGGGCGAGGTGGACCAGCACGTCCCTCCGGAGCTGTCCCGGACGCTTCGCGGGGTTGACCGGGCGCCAGCTCGTGGCGCCGGTGGCCGTCTCCATCAGCAGCCACGGCCTCCCCCGGGAGAGTCCACGGGCCCGGTCTGCCGAGAAGGACAGCTCTGCCTGGGCGTCGGACGTCGGTCTCAGGTAGTGATCGCTGGCGATGAGATCCACATCGCCGGTCCACGAGCTGTAGTTCATGTTCTTCCCGGCATCGAAGAGCACCAGGTTCGTGGTGACCGGCACGTCGGGCGTGACCCGCCGCAGGACGGCCGTCTCGGCCCGCAACTGCGCCCGCAGCTGGTCGGAGCTGAACCGGTCGAAGTCCAGCACCTGCGTCGGGTTCGAGTCGGTGAAGGTCAGCCGCGGCGGCTGGATCTCTTCCCACTCCGAGTACGTCTGGCTCCACGCGCTGGTCGTCCACGCGGCGTTCAGCTCGTCGAGCGAGTCTCCGTAGCGGACCCTCAGCCAGCTCCGGAAGGCCACGGCGCTCGCTTCGCCGTAGCACCGGGAGTTGTGGCCGCCGAGTTCGTTGGAGACGTGCCACAGTGCGAGCGCCGGGTGTTCGCCGTAGCGCTCCGCCATCTTCTCCACCAGCACGAGCGAGTGCTCGCGGTAGATCCGTGACGACGGCGACCAGGCTTGACGTCCGCCCTGCGCCATCGTCCGCCCCTGCCGGTCGACGGGCAGCACCTCGGGAAACCGTGTGGTGAGCCACGGCGGGGGCGATGCGGTGGCCGTGGCGAGATCAACCGCGATGTCGCCCCCGTGCAGTTGGTCGAGCAGCCGATCCAGCCAGCCGAAATTCCATCGATCGGGCTCCGGCTGCAACGTCGACCATGCGAAGACACCCACGGTGACCAGATTGACTCCGGCCTCACGCATCAGCCGGACGTCCTCGGGCCACACACTCTCGTCCCACTGTTCGGGGTTGTAGTCACCTCCGAACGCGACGGGTTCACCGCCGAACCGGGCAATGACGTTGGCGGGCCATCTGATCCACTCCGTCGTCACGAGCTTCTTCTCCTCACCGCCCGACGTACGAGCGCCCACGCGAAGGACTCCGGCACGGCATCGAGCGACAGCCGGGCGCGGCCGAGGAGCACCGCCCGAAAGCGCGCCGGAGTGCGGAACAGCCACAGACTAGCGGGCTGAGACAACGTTGTTTAGAGTGAAGTGGACGTCGCCGGAACGCAGTTCGCCCGGCCGTCCGTGCGGTGGTCGTCGACCGGAACCGCCCGTCGCAGCTGCCCCTGGATCATTTCGACGGTGGGGCTCGGCCAGGCTTGAGGCCCAGGACCACATCGAGGGAGCGGAACGTGGCGGAGTTCGACGGCAAGGTCGCCATTGTCACCGGTGGATTCAGCGGCATCGGAGGCGCGACGGCCCGGGTGCTCGCCGCGCGCGGGGCGACGGTCGTGGCGGCCGGCATCCCACCGGAGGGCGCGCACGAGGAACTGCCTCCCGGTGTCGAGCGCGTCGAGGTCGACGTCACCGACGAGACCGCCACCGCTCGACTCGTGACCCGGGTCTCGGCGGCACACGGCGGGCTCGACATCCTCGTCGCCGCAGCCGGGATCCAGCGCTACGGCGTCGCGGCGGAGACCGGCGCCGACGAGTGGAACGAGGTCCTCGCGGTCAACGTGACCGGCGCCTTCCACGCCGTCAAGCACGCGCTCCCCCACCTGCGTGCCCGTGGGGCGGGCTCGATCGTGATCGTCTCCTCGGTGCAGGCATTCGTCACCCAGACCGCCGTCGCCGCCTACACCACCAGCAAAGGGGCGCTCAACGCGCTCGCCCGGTCGATCGCCATCGACGAGGCGCAGAACGGGATCAGGGCCAACGCGGTGTGTCCCGCGTCGGTGGACACCCCGATGCTGCGCGCCTCCGCCCGCGCCTTCTCCGACGGCAGTGACCGGGGCACGCAGGAACTGGTCGAGTCCTGGGGGCGGATGCATCCGCTCGGCCGGGTGGCACGACCGGACGAGGTAGCTGAGGCGATCGCCTTCCTGGCCGGGGACCGAGCGAGCTTCATCACCGGCGTCTCGCTGCCCGTCGACGGCGGACTGCTCGCCAACGCGGCTGTGGTGCTTCCCGGTTGATGACGGGCGTCCCGACCGCAGGCGACGACGGAGGGCTCCGATGACGGCCAGGATCGCGATCCCCGGCAGAGCCAGGGTGGGTGAGGGACCGGTCTGGGACGCCGCGCTCCGGCGCCTGCACTGGGTGGACATCCCCGCCGGGCACATCCACACCAGCGACCCGCTCACCGGCCGGACCACCAGCCTTCGGCTGCCGACACAGGTAGGCGCGGCGGTGCCCCGACGCGGCGGAGGCTTCATGGTGGCGACGGCCGAGGGATTCGCGAGCGTCGATGCCGACGGTTCGATGACCGCCCGGCGCACCTTCCTGTCCGACGACGAGCGCATGAACGACGCGAAGTGCGACCGGCACGGGCGGTTCTGGGCCGGCAGCACGGCGATGGACTTCCGGCCGGGCCGCGGCGCACTGCACGTCCTGCTGCCCGACTGGACGAGCCGGGTGGTCCTCGAAGGGCTCGCTCTGCCCAACGGACTCGGCTGGAGCCCCGATGGCCGCACCTTCTACCTCGCCGACTCGATCGCGGGCGAGATCTACGCCTTCGACACCACTGACGAAGACCCGTGGATAGTCCGTCGACGCACGCTCTTCCGGCTTCCCGCACGTACGGGCATGCCGGACGGGCTCACCGTCGACGCGAGCGGGTGTCTGTGGGTCGCGGTGTGGGGCGGCGCGCGCCTGGCCCGGATCTCCCCCGACGGCGACCTGCTCGGCGAGATACCTCTGCCCGTGCACCAGCCGTCCTCCTGCACGTTCGGCGGACCCCGCCTCGACGCGCTGTACGTCACCTCGGCCCGGGAGGGTCTGGAACTTCCGGGCGACGACCCGGCGGGGTCCGTCTTCGTCGTCGACGAGACGGGCGGCGCCGTCGGCCTGCCTTCGGCCGTCTTCGCCGGATGAGTGGATCGGCCGGGCCGAACAGGGCCGGGGTGCGGCGTGACCAACGACCGCACAGGCGCGATCCCCGCTCGACGGCCGGACGCGGTCGCGGAGCGTCCCGGCCCGGCACGTCCACCGCCGGACCTGCCGAAGAGGTCGCCCGAGTCCTCCCGCCACCCGGGCGCGCCTGACTCACCCCATCCGGGACAACGTTGCCTGCCCCTCACGGGCCCCGGCCTCGATCGGCCGGGCCCTCCGGTCGTCAGCCGAGCGGCATCGCGCAGAAGCCGGCGCCGACACGGAAGTTGCGAGGGCCGGCAGGATCGAGGTCCCTCGGGCCGAAGGTCCCGGAGCCGAGGATCGACGCCAGATGGTGTTCCGCGTCGTCCTCGGGGCGGTACCCGATGGCCTCCGCCTCCTCCAGCGACCACCATCGCCGAGTGTTGCGGGAGATGCCCCACAGGATGCGGAACGCGGCGGGCTCGGCCTGCAGGCATGCCTCGACGAGCCGGGCCGCGTCGCCCGGCGACAACCAGGCGGCCAGGTCCTCGGGGGCGAGCGGGCGCGGCCGGAACGCGCCGATGCGCAGACAGGTGACGTCGATGGCGAACCGGGAGTGGTAGAGACTGCCCAGCGCCTCGATCGCGGCCTTGCTGACGCCGTAATAGGTGTCCGGACGCGGCGTTACGGCGGCGGGCAGGACGCCGTCGACCGCGCCGTCCCGGGTGTGGAACCCCGCGGCGTGAATGCTCGACGCGAGCACCACGCGGCGGACGCCCTGCCTCCGTGCCGCTTCGAGGACCCGCCGGGTGCCGTCGATGTTGATGTCGGCGATCCGCTCCCATGATGTCTCCCCCGCCAGTCCGCCCAGGTGGAGTACCGCGTCGACGTCCTGGCAGGCCGCGTCGATCGCGTCCTGGTCGGTGAAGGACGCCCGGACGGTCTCCACGTCCTCCTGCGGGCCGGCCGGTCCGGTCTCCGCGACGTCCAGGAGGCGGAGGGTCCGGCCTTCGCGGGCCAGGCGCGGGCGCAGCTCACGGCCGATGCGGCCCGCGGCCCCGGTGACCAGGATCCGCTGCTCGATCACGGCGCCTCCCCGGCCCGGGGGTCGACGGCAGGCGTTCTTGGGGCCGGAACCTGGTGGCCGTAGGGGCGGGGGGTAGCGGACGCGGGCACGTAGGGCGGCTGGTTGTAGGTGTGCTGTCGACGGAAGACGAGATCCGTCGGTGGACTCCAGTGCCGCCAACTTCCTGGTTCCGTGTCCACCGCAGCCGACCTCGGGCCGACGCCGTTGCCGTTCTCGGCCGCGACGGCGTACTCGTACATGGTCACGTCCGCCGGGCGGGCCCCGTCCGGATCGTCGCGTCCGGGGACGACCCCGGGCGCGTGATCGACGTGCCGGAACCCGAATCCGGCGAAGATCTCGTGATAGATGGTTTCGCCCTTGCGGCGCCGGTAGAGCCGGTACCCGCCGGCCCCCAGCACCTCGCCCCACGTGGCGGTGACCATGCCGTCGCCGAGCCGGAGTCCGAGCCCGTCCGGCGGATCCGGCACCAGACGGCTCGGGTGAACGGGATAGTCGGCGCCCGGAGCGGCCTGTCGCCGACTGTTCCGGGCGATGACGCGGACGTGACGTTTCTCGCCCTCGGCAAGCCCCGTCAGGTGGACGGGACTTCGTGCCGTCTCCGCTGCCGTCGCCCAGGTGTGGCCGCCGTCGGAGCTGAGCTGGACGATGTAGCGGTCCGCGGCGGCTGCGGCGGAGAAGTGCACGAGCACGCCGTCGCCGACGGTCTCGGTCCGTACGACCTGCGAGGGCGGCGGTTCCGGCTGTCCGCTCGTCAACTCCCAGCGGTGGCGGCCTCGGGGCAGGGCGACGGTGATCGATTCCTGCGACACGGTGAGGAGGCGTGCCGGCTCGCCGTCGATGTGGAAGCGGGCCGCCGCATCGAGGCCGCCGGGCACGTGCAGGCTCACCGAACTGTCCGACGGGGCGTGGTAGACGCCTCGGACCTCGGCGGGGTCCCGGTAGCTGAGGCCGATGCCGAGTTCGTCGTCCTCGGTGGTCAGGACGAGCTCGGAGGTTCCCACGGCGCTTCCGTGGAAGAGGGTCAGTTGCCGCAGGCCGTCGTCGAAGAGCCGGATGGTCCCTGCCGTCCCCGAGAAGCGCAGCCCCTGCTCGGCGACGTCGACCGTCTTCGGCTCGTAGTGCACGGACGCCTCGTGCCGGAACACGAAGTCCAGGCTGTGCGGGGTCCGGATCCGGGTGCCCCAAGGGGTCGAGCACGCGGGGGCCACTTCCAGGTCGTCGCGGTGGCTCACGACGGCCAGCGTGTTGCCGTTCGCCCCGTCGGCCCTTCCTTCCAGGCGCACGCCACGGGAGATGTCGGTCACGAAGGCGCCGTCGAGAGCTCCGTCCGTACGCACGCCGCGGACCACGTGGATGAACGGCATCCGCTCGGCGAGGTGCGGGAAGCTGTTGGCGTCGTGGCCGGTGGCCTCGGTCAGCGCGGACCATGTCCACACCATGCGCTGGCCCGCGGCGAAAGCGTCGTAGGTGACGAGGTAGTCGCTGCCGACGAGCAGGACGCTGCGACTCAGATAGAGGCCGCCCACCGGACCGTCCGGGTCGGAGACGATCTCCGCGTACTGCGCGCAGTCCAGGTCGTGGAGCGGCCGGTCCAGGGTGTTCTGGCCGATCGAACGGTACGCGCCGTCCTTCCAGACCGCGCAGGAAGTGGCGAAGGTGGCGTCGGGGGCCCTGCGGTCCCCGGCATCCTCGGGGCCGTGGCCGCTGTAGGAGTGCCCTGCGGCGTAGTAGTAGATGTGCCCGCTGCCGTTGTCGTCGGGTATCCCCCAGCGGTAGTTGGGGCCGCGGTCCACCTGTTGGAGGAAGACCGCGACCTCGCCGGGCCGGTCGACGTCGGCGCGCAGTGTGACGCCGTATCCGGTGTACTTCGAGCTCCTGAGCCGCGGATTGGTCCCCCGGTCGCCTGTGGACCGCACCGTGACCCGCCACGGGTCGGGCGCGCCGGGCGGGCTGTCGAGCCGGTGGGCGAACTCGTCGCTCCCCCACAGCAGATGCTCCGCGACGAGTGGACGGTAGCGGCGCAGGGCCTCGCCGAGGAGCCGCATCTCGACGGGCGGGCGCCGGGGCCAGAAGGCATGGGCTCCCTGCGCGGGGTGCAGGCGGCGGAGTTCGCCGCCGGCGCCGGTCTCGACCGGGGCGGTCAGGGCGTTCACCAGCCAGTCGCCGACGGCCGCGAACTCCGGTGTGGCGAGGCGGTTGCGGCCGTCGGTCAGGCGGCCCAGGAAGTTGCCCTGGGTGACCGGGCGGAGGAAGGCCCAGACGTAGGTGGCCAGGCTCTCGGTCCAGCGGCCGGCCCGGGACGCGTGAGCCGGCAGCGCCGGTCTGGTGTGGAAGACGCCGGCCAGTTCGACGAACTTCTCGAACTGGTCGAGCCACTCCGGTGCTGCCTCGTGGTCGGGGAACAGCCAGGCGAGGCAGGCGAGCGCCGACTTGCCGTCGGCGAGGAAGTTCGGGTGGCCCGCGATCATGCGGCGCAGCGGGCCGATCTCCTCACCGGCGGAGACGTGGGCGGTCAGCAGCAGCAATGCGTCGGCCCGTTCGCGGTCCGCCGCTTCGAGCCGGTCGGCGAGGCGGTCGTAGCCGTCGAGCAGCCGGTCGTAGAGCGGGCGTTGGCCGATGTTGAGGTAGCCGGGGTGTTCGTTGACCCCGTGGGCGATGAGACTCGGGCCCTCCGCACCGGCGAGGAGCGCGGCGACGAGCTCGTCGGGCGAGGCCAGTTCGCCTTCGGAGCACAGCGGGGTGGGTCGCCTTCCCGAGTAGGTCAGACTCCAGTCCTTGACGCGATCCAGGCTGAGCGTGCCCTGCCAGTGGTGAAGGTGGCCCACGTACGAGGACGGGTACTGCGTGCCCTTCTGGTCGCGCAGTACTTCGAGGTCGCGTTCGTGGTCGTAGAAGGCGATCGCCGTCCGGCGGGACCCGGAGCGCAGGGGCCAGGTCCAGTGGAGCACGCCGTCGTGGCGAAACCGGAGTTGCAGGTGGTCCGCGGAGGCCCAGGACGCGTAGACGCGGTCGTCCCACCGGGCGTGGTCGCGGAGGAAGACGCCCATCGCGTCGCCTCCCCCGGCGTCCCAGAACGCGGCGTGCGGGCGGATGTTCCACGCGTGGCTCGGGGCGTAGGGGCCGACGGTGAAGGCGAAGTCGGTGTCCGGCCTCTCTCTGCCACCGGGTCCGGAGAACGACGGGTCCTCCCCGCTGTCGCCGAGCACGATCGGCTCGTCGATGCCGAGCCAGTGGTACAACTGCGGTGATTCCGGGTCGGCGTGGTCGTCGGGGAACTGCGAGAACGGCCAGGTGGACGAGAAGCGGTGGGTCGGTGTGACGCCGTCCCAGCTGAGTTCCCATGCCGTCGTCGCGGAGTCGAGCGCCGTCATCTCCTCGGCCACGTCGACGAAGTCGCAGCCCTGGAAACAGCCGACGGTCGCCGTGTAGGAGGCTTTGCCGGTGAAGTGGTAGCGGAGTTCGTGGGTGGCGAACAGCGGGCCGGCTTCCACGAGCCGTACTTCCAGGTGTTCGAGGTCTTCGGTGCCACAGCGCAGGGCGGACCTCCCCACCCAGCCGTGTCCTCGGTCGAGTTGGAGGACGGGACCCGGTACGGCGTCGGAGGCGAACCGGCCCGAGGAGGGCAGCCGGATCCGGAGCGCTCCGTTGTCCACGACGGTGGACGTGTCGTCCTCGGTGATCCGGACCGGTCGCGGGACCTGGGCCGTCGGCACCGATGGATCGGCGCACAGGGTGAATTCGCGTGTCGCGCCGGACGGCAGGTCTGCGAAGAAGCAGACGACGGCGTACGTCAGGTGGCCGTCCGCCGCGTTCGCCTGCGAGAGCTGAAAGGGCACCGACCGCCCCGTCCCGTCGACCAGCCGGAGCTGTTCGGCGCGGAACGACGGGGCGGCCCAGCGCACCGGATGGTGCAGCAGCGTCCTGGGCCAGGCGAAATCCGGGTGGCGCAGCGGGTCGGCGAGCCGGAACCGCACCCGGTCGCCGTCCGCGGGCCAGGAGGTGACCGGGCCGGTCATGTTCCGTCCCCTTCCTCGGCCTGGACGGCGGGCGCTCCGGAAACGCCCTGCGTGCCGAACGCCGCACCGCCGGCGACGCCTTCGACGAGGTGGCGCTGGAGCAGCACGAACAGGAGCAGGATGGGTGCGGCCACGATGAAGGTTCCGGCGGCGATGAGCGGCCAGTTCTGCGTGTACTCGCCGAAGAACGAGTACAGCCCGCGGGTGACCGGCCACAGTGCCGCGTCGGACAACATGACCAGCGGCAGGATGAGGTTGTTCCAGGCGTGGACGAAGCCGAAGATGGCGAAGGTGGCCAGGGCGGGCTTCATCTGCGGCATGATGATCGTGAAGATGAAGCGGACGTAGCCGCAGCCGTCCAGCGCGGCGGCCTCGTCGATCTCGCGCGGGATGCCCTTGATGTACCCGACGAAGAAGAAGAACCCCGCACCGGACAGGCTGGTCAGAATCAGGTACCCGGCCATGCTGTTGTACAGGTGGAGCGACCGCGCCTCGATGAACAGCGGGATGAGGCCGCCGGGCAGGAACCCGGAGAAGATGAAGAACGTGTACAAGAGATTGGAGCGCTTGAAGTATCCGCGCGAGATGGGGAAGGCCAGGAAGACCCCGAGGATCAGTGTGACCGTGTCGGGGATGATCGCGTAGATCAGGCTGTTGATCATCTGCCGTCCGAAGTCGCCCTGGCTCCACGCCGTCGAAAAGCTCTCCGTGGTCCACGGATCCGGCATCCCGGTGGGGTTCTGGAGGAACCCGGTGTACGTCTTGAACGCCTGCAGCAGCATGTACACCAGCGGCAGGGCGAACAGCACGGCGGCGATCGCGAAGCAGAGCAGGTTCACCCCGGCGGCCTTGGCCGCCTTCGTGGACAGCAGCGGCGCCTTCGGCTGCGACGTACTGCTTCGAGCAGGGCCCTGATCGGTCCGGTCCAGGACAGCAGGAGAGGCCTTCACAGCGAGATCTCCCGTCGGCGCAGGGTGAACAGCAGTCCGCCGCCGATCACGACGGTCAGGAGGAACTGCAGCATCGCGAGCATCGAGCCGTAACCGAGTTGACTGTCGCCCCCGAACGCTGACTGGAACATGTACAGCCCGAGGGTCTTGGTGCCGAAGTTGCCGCCGGTGAGGACCATGATCAGCGCGTACTCGCCCAGCGTCCCCATCGCCGTGAGGAACACGGTCACCGTGGTGGCCGGGGCCAGCAGCGGCCAGGTCACGTGCCGGAACACCCGCAGGCGTCCGGCGCCGTCCATGGCCGCCGCCTCGTAGACCGCCGGTGGGATGTTCCGCAGCCCGGCGATGTAGATGAGCATCGTGTAGCCGGAGAACATCCACACGTTCACCAGTATCACCAGGGGCAGGGCCAGCGAGCTCGACCCGAGGAACGCCGAGGTGTTGCCGAAGATGCCGTGCATGACCTTCTCCACCGGGCCCGAGTAGGGGTCCAGCATGAGCGCGAAGATGGCGCCGACCACCGCGACCGAGAAGATCTGCGGCATGAAGATGATGGCGCGGTAGAGGGTGTAGGAGCGTCCGGGCCGGTTCAGCAGCAGGGCGAGGCCCAGACCGGTCACGGTCTGCAGTACGGTCACGCCGAGCACATAGGTCAGTGTGACCCGCACCGCGTCCCCGACCACGGACGACAGCGATGTGAAGGCCGCCGAGTAGTTGCACAGACCGCAGACGTTCAGAGGCGTGCCCGGGAGTCCGGAGTACCGGGTGAACGAGTATCCGATGGTGGCGAGCGACGGGTAGAGCCCGAACAGCAGCCACCCGGCTCCCGGGATCGCGATGCTGGCCCAGGGGATGAACCGCCGCGTCCGTTGGTTTCCGAAGGGGCAGCGTGCCACGCCGAGCCTCCTTTCCGAGGGTGCGTTCGTTACTTGCCGACCGACTTGCGGTAGGCCGACGCCGAGGCGGACAGGAGGTTGTCGATGCTGTCGCTGCCGATCGGCTTCATCTTGTACAGGTCGGGACCGCCCGCCTCGATGGGCGCTCCTGCCGGGATCCACGGGTTGGTGAGCTGCGGGAAGGCGTCACCCATGTGGCCGTTCAGCCAGTCCATCCAGGGCAGGCCGGTGTTCTGCAGCGCCGGCTGGGTGGAGATGGAGCCGGTCTTCTCCAGCCACTTCTTGTAGTTGTCGGGCTCGGAGAACATCGCGAGCCACTGCGTCGCCAGATCCTTGTGCGGCGCGGTGGTCGGGACCACCCAGGTGAGGTCCGGCTTGAACGCGACGCGGTTGGCCGCCGGATCGTCGGTGCCCGGCAGGGCGAAGAACCCGAGGTTGAGCTTCGGGTTGGCCTGCTGGATGGTCAGCCCGTCCCAGGAGCCGTCGAGCAGGAACGGGTAGTCGTCGGCCTTCGTGGCCCAGACGCCGGGCGCGGTCTGCTGGGACACACCCGAGGCATTGGGCTCGATGTACTGCATGACCTCCGTGTGCCGCTGCGAGATCTCCTTGTAGACCGGGTCGGTCCAGGACTGCGTGCCCTTCCAGAATGCGGTGGCCCGGTCCTCGGACACCTTGACGGACTCCGAGGGCTGGTGCCCCTTCATGATCATCTGATTCGCGATGCCTTGCCACACGCCGCCGTGCATGCCGCTCTGCGCGGACACGAATATCGGTGTGATCCCGGCCTTCTTGAGCTTGTCGCAGGCGTCCAGGAATTCCTGGTACGTCGTGGGAACGGACAGACCGTGCTTCGCGAGCAGGTCCTTCTTGTACCAGATCGCACCGGCACCCACGTACTCGGCGGCCATGACGCCGTAGACGCCACCCTTGTATCCGACCGCGGCGGCCTGGACCCCCGGGTCGTACCGCTTCATGAACGGCTGGTCCTTGAGGTCGGTCAGTTGACCGGAGGTGATGAGTGCGGCCGCACCTCCGGGCTTGAGGTTGGTGTAGTCGGGGGCGTAGCCCTGCTGGGTCGGGGGGAACTGAGCGAGGACGTCGAGGGACTTCGACTGCAGCATGCTGTTCCATAGCTGCTGCCAGGCTCCGTTGGCGTTCGGGGCCGTCTGCAGTTTGACGGTGACCCCCGGGTGCGCCTTCTCGAACTTGGCGTTGAGCTCCTTGGTGAACTCGACCGCGCCGGGATTGGTCCACTCCGCGACGGTCAGCGTGACGTTCTGCTCCGTTCCGCTGCCGCCGCTTCCGGAGGACGGGGTGGTGCAGGCGCCGAGTACCGTGGCCAGGCAGACGGACGCGGCGAGGATCGTGAAGGGTGGACGGGGTCTCATGGATCGGGCTCCTTCGGGTGGTCGGTCAGGGGCGTTGGAGGGCACCGTCGGCGCGGCGCGGCGGCTTCCACGCACCACCGGGGGCGGGGAACCGGGGCGGGTGTTTCAGGGCAAGGCGTTCATCGAAGTCGACACCGAGTCCGGGTGCGGTGCTCGGCCACAGGTGGCCGTCGTGGATCTCGGGGCATCCGGGGAACACCTCCTGCGCGGCGGCCCCGAACAGGTGCTGCTCCTGGATCCCGAAGTTCGGGCAGGCCAGGTCCAGAGCCAGGTTGGCGGCGTGGCCGATGGGCGAGACGTCACCGGGGCCGTGCCACGCGGTCCGTACGCCGAACAGTTCGCACGCGCCGGCGAGCCGCCAGGCCGGGGTGATGCCGCCGATGGCGGAGACGTGGACGCGGATGAAGTCGCAGAGCCGCTCCTGGACCACGGGCCGGTACTCGGCGGGGTTGGTGAACAGTTCACCGATGGCGATGGGAGTCACCGTCCGGCTGCGCAGGGTCCGGAGCCAGTCGATGTCCTCGGGCGCGACCGGGTCCTCCAGATAGAACAGGTCGTAGGGCTCCAGATCCTTCGCGAGCCGTACGGCGTCGGTGGGGTGGACCCGCTCGTGGACGTCGTGGATCAGCTCGACCTCGGCGCCCAGCTCCTGGCGCAGATGCCCGAACAGCTCCCGGACGGTACGCCGGTACGCCGCCGGGTCCCAGGCGTTCGGGGTCAGGGGCGGACGGGAGCCGACCGGGGCCGCGGCGGCCGGCGCCCCGTAGGTGCCTGCGCCGGGTACCGCCACCTGACAGCGCACGTACCGGTAGCCCTGGGACGTCAGGTCGCGTACGTCGTCGGCGACCTCCTCGGCGTCCCGCCCCTGGGCGTGCGCGTACAGGGGAACCGCGGTACGGCACCGGCCGCCGAGAAGCTGCCACACCGGGAGACCGGCCTGCTTCCCCTTGATGTCCCACAGCGCCATGTCCACCCCCGACAGCGCGTTGTTGAGCACCGGACCCGAGCGCCAGTAGCCACTGACGTGCAGGGTCGACGCGATGTCGGTGATGTCGGCGGGGTCGCGCCCGATCAGCTGCGGTGCCAGGTACTCGTCGACCGAGGTGGCGACCGCCGCCGCCCGCTGGGTGAAGGTGGCGCAGCCCAGTCCGTACAGTCCGGGTTCGCTGGTGTCGACCCGGACGACGACGAGCGTCGTACCGGCCGGTGCGGTGAGGATGGCCCGGACCGAGGTGATCCGGACGCCGGAGGGCTTCGCCCACGGCGGCTCGATGGGCTTGTCGGGAGTGTCGCTCACAGGTGTGGCTCCTGGTTCTGGCCGGCGCCCGCCACGAGTGCGAGCGCCGGGCCGACGGGTACCGCTGGTCCACGTCGGGTCCGGTTCCTCGGTCGGGGACGCGGGTCGTGTTCGTTCCGCTTCCTCGGCCGGGATCTCTGGCTGTGTGTGCGGGGCCCGCGGGGCGGGCGGGAGGCCGGCACCGGGGCGGCCCGGCCGCCGGACTCCCGCCGGGCGGGCGCCGCGGACGGCCGGGCGCAGCTCAGCGCCCGATGCCCCACCGGGAGTCGACGCGACCGCCGGTGAACTGCGCGCCGGTGCCCCAGAACGGGGCGAAGTTGTAGCAACCCGACGTCGGGGGTGCCGACTCTGTCGTCCAGTAGGTGGCGCCGTGACCGGTCGTTCCGGCGTCCTGCACCTGGACGGCGAACGTGGCCCGGGTGATGCTTCCGGGACGCGCGGCTCTCACCTCGGCCGCCAGCTCGGGGAGTTGACTCCAGGCGAGCGCGATCTCGTATCGGGTCAGCTTGTTGGCGTCGTCCCTGGAGACGAGGACCCGGCCCTCGGTGCCGTCGGCCTGCTGCGCGTCCATCGGACCGAGCGGCGTCGGGAGTACCGCGTTGGTCGGGTAGAAGGTCTGGTAGTTGGTGCCCGGCGCCAGCTGCCGGTGCAGCTCGCAACGGCCCCCGGTGGCCAGGGTGGCGACGTACAGGTGCGAGATCGACCGCAGGCACTTCTCGTAGTGCGGGTCGCCGGCCAGCAGGTCCTCGGTCTTGTCTGCCGTGGCGTCGAAGGCCAGTTGGATGCTGTCCGCCTGGAACGGAAACTTGTACTCGTCGGCCGTGAACGCCGGGTTCGACACCTGGAGATCGTCTCCGACCAGGGCCCTGACGTACAGGAAGGCATCGTCCCAGGCAGCCTGGAACGAGTAGGTCTTGCTGTCACCGGCCGCGGTCACGCTGGTCATCGTCACCGGTATGACGTCGTTCCACTGGCTGGCGCTCCCGCCGACGGTGATGTGCCGGAACGGGAGATAGGCGACCTGGACGGTCTGCGATCCGCTCTGGTGGAAGCCCGGCCGATGAGCCACGGTGACGTCGTATCCGACGGTGTACCGGTTGTGCTCGTCGGCCTCGAAATCCGTGACGGGGAAGGAGACGACGCGGGACTCCCCGGGCTTTATCCCGTTGACCGGAACCGTCCGCCGCCCGACCCGCCAGCCCGTCGGCGGGGTGATCCCGAGCGAGGCGTCCAGCGCCTTCGGCGTGACGTTCTCCACCCGTACGTCGATGGTGCTCGTCGAGTCGAGCGGCTTCACGAAGGACAACGGGCTGACGTGCAGCGGCGTGGTGTAGTCGAAGCGCGCACCGTCGGTCAGTGCCTTGCGGAGCGCAGCCGGTGACAGGTCGCTGTCGAAGTAGACGGCCTCCCACGGCTTCAGCGTCAGCGTGACACGGGACGACCTGCCGTCGGTGAGCCGGCGCCCGAGGTAGTCGTAGGCGCGGATGCCGCGGGCGTCGTTCAGGGTGAGTGTGCCGGTGTGACCGGCACTCTGGTGCTCGTCGGTGCCGTCGTAGAGCTGGTCGGCGTAGACGGCGGCCCTGCCCTTGCCGTCCGCGCCGCGGAAGAGGAAGCCCCACGTGGACTTCGCGTCGGGGTACAACTCCTCCTGCAGCACCGAGTCTTCGAGAAGGCTCGTCATCGTGGCGTAGGCGACCACCACGGGCCGCGGGGTCCTGGTCTTCACGTCGTAGATGTTGAAGTCGTCGCCGGAGTAGCCCTTGTCGTAGGACAGGGAGAACCAGAAGATGCGGATGGAGCTGTCCTCCTCGGCACCGGCGAGCATGTGCAGCAGATAGGTGGGAGCCAGCGTCCGGGCCACCCCGTAGGCGGCCTCCTCGGGAGGCAGGTCGGCGAAGTTGTAGCGGGTGGCGGTGCCGAGCTCGGTCTGCCACTGCCCGGCGCGCCCCTTCGTCCGCGACCAGAGCTTGTCCATCTTGATCTGCGTCTTGGCCATCGCGTACTGCGTGGCGTCGGGGTAACCGTAGGCGTGGTTGACCGAACCGTCGATGTAGCCGGTGTCCTTGGAGCCCTGGGCGTAGACGATGTCACGGTTGTACGAGACCGAACCGCCGCCGATCAGGTTCACGTCCGGGTACTCCGGCTTCAGCCGTTCCCAGATCATCCGGCACATGTCCCGGTAGTCCTGTGCGTCGCCGGTCTTCCAGGTCCAGCCGTGGACCCACGGCTCGTTCCACAGCTCCCAGTTGGGGACCAGGTCCTGCAACGGAGCAATCGCGTGGTAGACCATCTCGACATGGGCGGTCATGTCCTTGGGCCGGTTCTGGTAGAGCTTGAGCGGCTCGCCGTTCGGGCCCGGCTGGACGTTCCAGGACATGTTGTAGTTGATGCCGCCGAGGGTCTCGATCCCGTGCTCGTGCCAGTCCGCTATCTCGGCTCGGGCGACATCGATCTGCGGCTGCTGCCAGAACACCCCCGCTTTCGGGGACACGGTGTCGGGCTGGACGGAGGCGATGCCCCGGGTCCACTTCACGCCGATGCGCTGCGCGATCTGCTTGGTGATCGCCGGGGTGGATTCCGGCCGGATACCCATCCCGAACACCGACTGCGGGCGCCGTCCGGCGACCGTGGGCCGGATCACGCCGAGCCCCACGGTCTGCGCGAGCAACTGCGTACCGGCCGTATCCGTGACGGTCGCGGTGACCAGGTAGTAGTCGGGGCCGAGCGGGCCGAGCGGGATCGTGACCGTGCTCGGGGCGCCCGCCGCCACCTCGAAGGGCTCCGTTCCGCCTCCGGGGGACTGGTTCCGCGCCGAGACGGACCAGGCGATGGTTCCGCTCAGCGCGGTGGGGCTGGTCACGGAGACCAGCAGGTCGGGGGTTGCCGGGGCATCGCCGTCGACCGGGTAGAGCCCGGTCGGGTCGGAGAAGGCGAGCGTGACCGTGGGGCCCGCCGCGGCGGCCTGCGAGGCAGCCGGTCCGGCGGCCTGGGCACGCGGCGCCAGAACGCCGGTGGCAGCCGCCCCGAGGACGGTCGCCGCCCCCAGGCCCACGAGTGCGCGGCGGGACATATCGCCGGGAGCCGGCGATTCCCCGGTGGTACGAGGACGTCGATCTTGGCTGTTCGACACGAGCGGACCTCTCCAGACGTCAGCGCGGGCAATCCGCGGGTGGCACCGGCCTGAGCACGCACAGACCGGAGGGGGGAACGGGGATCGAGTGCAGGCCGGGTCCCAGGGTCCGGACGGACGAACCGGCGGGCCGGCCGCAGGCGTCCGCCGCGTCCAGCCGGACCTCCACGGCACGGCCGTCCACGTCCAGCGCCACGTGCGCGGCGGCGGTGGAGTTGACGAGGGCGGTCTCGGTGAAGGCTTCAAGGCGCAGCGGAGCGACACGGTGTTCGGCGTAGTAGGTGATCACGGCTCGCTTCCCGGCGCTCGCGATCACCGTCTCGTAGAGCTGGTCCGGCCGTCCCGCGCGGATCTCGCCACGAGTGAGGACGTCGCGGTGGTCCGACCAGAACCCCAGCCAGAAGGCCGTCATCGCGCGGTGCTCGGCGGACTGCCCTGCCAGTGGCACGGAGATCTGCGGGGTCGCGTAGAGGGCCGAGTGGAGTTGCCTGGCCGCCGTCTCCGCCGTCGCCCCGGGGTCCCACATGAGCATGTCCGAGTGGACGGCTCCGGCCGTGGTGGCGGCGATGTCCAGCGTCCGAACCCGGTTGGCGGTCGCGTCGGCCGGGCAGTCCTCGGCGCGCAGCAGATTGCCGAAGCCGACCATGCCCGGACCGGTGTAGGGCTGCCGGAGTTCGACGAGCAGTTCGTCGCCGCGCAGTTCGCGCAGTCTCTCGCGCAGTTCCGTCAGCAGCAGCCGCATCGCCACGCCGACGTCGCTGTCGGCACGGCCACTCTCCTCCTGGGCGTGGAGCATCGCGAAATCCAGGAAGTCGATCTTCAGTCCGTCGAGGCCGTAGCGACGTACGAGGCGCACGCAGGTCTCGGTGACGAACCGTCTGACCTCCTCGTGGCGCGGGTCGAGGACACGGCACGAGAGGCGTGGTACGGCATGCGGGGCGAACTCCTTCATCTCCTCGTGCGCCAGGGTGCGTTCGCCCAGCAGCAGCGGGGCGATCCAGGCCAGGTAGCGCAGCCCGAGGCCCTGAACGGTCTTGACGTGAGCGGCGAAGTCGGGGAATTTCGCCGGGTCCGGCGTCCAGTCGCCGCTCCCGGAGTAGCCGGGGCCCTGGGCCCGTTGCTGCCAGCCGTCGTCCAGCAGCAGGATTCCGCAGCCGGCCTCGGCCGCGCGCGCCGCCTCGGCCTCGACCCGCGCCGCGTCCATGTCCCGGTGCAGCGAGTACCAGGTCGAGTAGGCCGGGGTGCGGGCCGCGTCGGGCGTGGGCAGCACGTCACCGTCGTGGAGCCGGTGTGTCAGGGCCCGCACCGTGTCGGCGAAGGAGCGTCCCGCGGCCTGGAGGCGTACGGCGCAGCTCTCTCCCGGAGGCAGATCCATGGCCAGCCAGATCCCGAAGCGGGCCGTGGCCTCCGCGACACCGAACCGGATCCTGGTCGTCGCCGTGACCCGATCGGACGCGAACGCCAGCAGCGCCGAGCCGGCCGCGTCGTACAGACAGCCCAGCGGCGCCGAGGCGACGAGACCGACGCTGCGCCAGCCGCTCGCCCAGTCCGCGACCAGATGCCGGTCCCAGCCGGCCGCCGGGTGCCAGTAGCCGACGGCGTCGCCGATCGGGACGGCCAGACGCAACAGCACCGGTCCGGCCGGGGCGGCCTGAAGGCGGATCACCGCGCCGTCCTCGTCGTGCTCCACCTCGGGACGCGAGCCTCCGGTCAGCAGAGCGACCTCGACGCCGTGCACGTGGATCGCGTCATGGTCGGCCCACAACTGCGCCAGATCCATGATGTCGGCCATCTCCGGTTCCCTCCAAGGTTCGGCCCTTGAAACACAACGAGGTGAGACAACGTTGCCTAGCGATGCAGCACACTCGCTCGGGACACCTTCGTCTGCCTGAAGGTGCCGGCTTTACATCGGCAGCCTTCCCGTCGACATACGGGAGGATCGCCCCTTCTCAGACAGCCGATGGCAATGAACTGGGGGCCGTCGACCAGTGCGACACGAGCTTTCCTGACACAAGGACGTGATCGCCGCCCTCCGTGGGTCGGTTCTGAACCATAGCCAGTCGAGACAACGTTGCCTAGGGGTTGGGAGCGATGTCGGCCGCCGGTAGCCCGAGGGAGTCGTGTCGACGGCACACGGTGATTTCCGGGTGCCCCGCTTTCCCCACCAGTGTCCGGGAAACGGAAGTCAGGCCTGGACCGTGTCCACCCGCTTCGCCACGGACGTACGACGATCGGCGGAAGCGGTCGGCACCGCGCCCAGGTGGTGTCCCACGTTCCGGCCGGTCACGCACCGACAGCTACAGCACCTCGCCGCGTCGGCGGAACGCCCGAACATCCGGTATGCGGGCGCTTGTTGGCTCCGAACCCGGATTCGTCGACTCCGCGCCGTTCAGTACCCGATGAATCACGCACCCGGACGTGGCGCCCGACCGGGGAGTGAAGCCCTGCGGTCCTCCGCGCCCGCTCCTGCGTGCAGCGAAACGATGTGCGTTCAATTACCAGAGCAAGCCCATGCCCGTTACGGCTGTCAGGCTCTGGCTGCCCGTTGGGACGTTCCGTACTCTGCGGCCATGGAATGGACGACGTTGGTCAGCACCATGTCGGGAGCGGTCATCGGTGTCGGAAGCACTCTCTTGGCGGATCGGTTGCGGTGGCGGCGGGATGCCGGCGAGCGTGACAGAGAGATGTTGCGCTCCTCGTACGTTCAGTTCCTGGAAGCGCTGACACAGGCGAGGGACGTGATAAGCCACGCAAGCCGTGCATCGAACGCAGCGCAGTTGGAGCAGGTGCAGAGTGCTCTGCTGGAGCACGGGGTACATGTCAAGCAGTATCAGCTCGAACTGCTGGCGCCGTCGCATGTCGTGTCGAAGGCCAGAGACGCCGGCTACAAGCTCGCCCTGTACCAAGACGCGGTGGTGGCCGGCGCACGGCGGGCTGATCCCGAGTGCGCTGACGCACGCCGTGCCTTCCGTGCGGCCCGCGAGGAGCTGATGGAGGCCATGCGCCTCGCAGTGGTGCGGACTTGAGTTGCTGTGGCGTCTTGGCGGCCGCCCGCCAGGGAGTACGAGGCAGCCGTCAACGGGCGACGTCCGGTGCGGTGGGGAGATCCTTCGTCGCGGCGTCCGACGTGCAGCGCTCGACGAGGCTTGTGGGGATCACGACTGTCTTGGGGCGCGACTTGTCCCCCGCGATGCGCTTGAACAGCAATTCGGCGCCGATCCTGCCGATGGCCCGCACATCGTAGGAGACGACGGTCAGCGGGCGCGCCATCAGACCGGCGGTCTCGAAGTCGTCGAAACCGACCACGTCCAGGTCCTGCCCCAGCCGGTTCAACGCACCGAGGGCACCGAGGGTGATCCGGTTGTTGAGAGCGAAGAGCGCGGTGGGCGGCTGCGGCGCCGAGACCATCCGCTCGACCGCGGCCTCGGTGTCGCGCAGCGCGTGCAGGCCGTACCGGATCAGGTCGGGCCGGTACGGCAGCCCGGCCCGCTCCAGCGCGCTCTCGGCGGCCGAAAGCCGCTCGGCCATGGGGTGGATGCTCAGCCAGTCCGACAGCACACCGATCCGCTCGTGACCCCGGGCCACCAGGTGCTCGATCGCGGCCCGCGCGCCCGCCGCGTTGTCGATGAGCACGGTGTCGGCGCGCAGATTGGTGGGCGGGCGGTCGAGGAAGACGGCCGGTGTGCCCATCTCGATTTCGGCGCGCAGGTAGACATGGTCGGCGGTGCCGCCGGCGGGTACGACCAGCAGCCCGTCGACCCGGTGCTCGCACATCTGCAGCAGGAGCTTGCGCTCGCGGTCGGCGTCCTCCTCCGAGCTGGCCGTGATCAGCAGCGTGTCGTGCTCCAGGGCGCACTGCGCAGCCGCGGCGGCTATGCCCGCGTAGAAAGGGTTGGCCAGATCCTCGATGAGCAGACCGACCGTCGCCGAGGTACTGCGCGAACGCAGGTCCCGCGCCTTGTTGTTGCGCCGGAACCCCAGCCGGGTCACCGCGGTCAGCACGCGCTCGGCCAGCTCCGGGTCGACGGTGGACACGCCGTTCACCACGCGCGAGACGGTCTTGAGGCTGACGCCTGCCTCGCGCGCGACATCGACCATCGTCGGGCGCCTCGGCCCGGTCGTGCTCGGACCCGGTGTACTCATGGACGGAACGCTCCTCTCGGCGACATGGCCCTGTGAGGGCGCCAACGTTGTCCCGCTGGGCAACCGCACAGCCGCCGAGGTCCCGCGGATCACCCTACGCCATCGCCGGCCTCCGCTTCGATGGGCCGGATCCCGAACGTGAAACGGGCCGGAACCGCGGCCAGATGATGCCGTGGCTGGACGGACGGCCCGCACGAGCCGCTACCGAGACCGTGGTGTTCGAGATCGATGTTGAGGTGGACGAGGCCGTCGGACTCCAGGCCGGCGGTGTGGGTCGCGCTCTGCAACGCTTGTGTGGACCAGGGCTTCACGGTCAGGTCGAACCACGGACTGCCGGTGATCTCGATGCCGCCGGTGCCGTCCCCGCCCGGACGTGAGCGGGTGAGGCGGGCCCACCGGAGGTGTCTCCGGTTGCCGTTCTCCTGCGGGCGTACGTAAGAGGTCTGCATGGCTTCGACGGTGCTCTCGTACCGTCCGACCCGCACCGCGGAATCGCTGTCACGGTAGGCCTCACCGGGGCCGAGACCGAACCAGGTGACCTGGTCGAACTCGCCGGGCAGGGTCATTGCCGCGCCGAGCCTGGGCAGCGGGACGGGCCACGGCCGCGTCGGCGTGGTGTCGACGGTCAGCGCAAGCCGGTTCCCGTCCTCGGCCGTCCAGCGGTAGTCGACGAGCAGGGCGAGATCCGAGCCCGCCGGGGAGATCCTGGTCCGGACGGTGATCCCGTCGTCGTCGGTCCCGACGTCCAGGATCTTGTGCCGGAGACGGTCCAGCCCGGCCTGCTGCCATGCCGCGCCGAGGGGGGAGAACAGGTCGTTGTCGATCGGTGCCCGCCACACATCGACCCGGGGCCCGCGCACCGGCAGTTCACCGAGTCGGACCAGGGCCCCGGTGACCGAGTCGAACCGTCCGGCACCCAGCGTGATCGTGTCACCGTCGCGGCGTGGTAGCGAGAACCGGCCCCCGCCTCCGCGTGCCGGTGGGGCCTGGGACAGAACGCCCTGCGACGCGCTGTCGGCACCCACGCCGATCTGGGTCCAGGCCACCGTGTGACCCGCTTCGGCCCAGGGTTCGTTCGCGGCGAGTTCGGCGCTCACGGTCAGCCAGAGCTCTCCTGACCCGGCCGTTTCGACGGCCTTGGCCAAGGCCTCGGGCCGATCGACACGGTCCTGTGCACCGGGCCCGATCACCGGTACGTCCCACTCGCCCTCGGCCACGGGGACACCCTCCGCCTCCAGGCGCCAAGTCCACCTGAGACAACCGGTGTCACGTGTGTGGTGGAGGTTGCGGATCACCATGGCCCGGTCCGACGCGGCCTCGATCCTGACCGGTTCGATGAGTTTCGCGTACTCCAGCAAACCGGGCGAGGGGGTGCGGTCCGGGAACAGCAGCCCGTCGATGACGAAGTTGCCGTCGTGGACGGGCTCCCCGAAGTCCCCGCCGTAGGCGTGGTACAGGGTTCCGTCGTCGTCTCGCCGTGCGATGCCGTGGTCGATCCACTCCCAGACGAAGCCTCCGGCCAGTCGCGGATGTGCCTCGAACAGCTCCTGGTACTCCCGCAGTCCGCCGGGCCCGTTGCCCATGGCGTGGCCGTACTCGCACAGCAGCAACGGCATGGCGCGCCGCCGCGCGTCGTTCGCGGGGTCGCCGGTCAGCGGTTCCTGCCCGCACGCGATCGCCGCCACCGTGGCGTGGTCCGGGTACATCACCGAATAGAGGTCGGTGCACAGGCAGTTGTCCCAGTCGCCCTCGTAGTGGATGAGGCGGCCCGTGTCCCGTTCGCGGATCCATGCAGCCATGGCCTCCAGGTTCGCGCCGGTGCCCGACTCATTGCCCAGCGACCAGATCACGACGCTGGGGTGGTTCTTGTCCCGTTCCACCATCCGCTCGGCCCGGTCGAGCAGCGCCGCCCGCCAGACCTGGTCGGCACCGGGGTTGCTCCGCCAGGCGTTCTTCGAGAAGCCGTGTGTCTCCAGGTCGCATTCGTCGATCACCCAGAGCCCGTATTCGTCGCACAGGTCGAGGAAGGCCGTGTCCGGCGGGTAGTGGCTCGTTCTGACGGCATTGATGTGATGCTGTTTCATCAGCAGCACGTCGGCGAGCATCGTCTCGTGCGTCAGCGTCCGTCCGGTGACCGGATGCCATTCGTGCCGGTTGACGCCACGGAACAGCAAGGGCTTGCCGTTCGCGGTCAGCACCCCGTCCTCGACCGCGATCCGCCGGAAGCCGATCCGGATCGGCACCCGTTCCGTCGCCGTCGTCAACTCACCGGAGTAGAGGTGTGGTTGTTCGTCGCTCCAGGGCGTGACACCGGTGACGGCGTGCGGTCCGGCCGGGTCGGCGTCGACGAGCCCGAGTTCCGGAACGGTGAGCCTGGCCGCGCCCTCGACGTCGATGCGCAGCATGCCCACGCCCGTGTGGTGATCGTAGTCGGCGTGGACGAAGAAGTCGGCGATGCCCCCGCTGGGCCGGGCCAGCAGCCGTACTGAGCGAAAGATCCCCGACAGCCACCACATGTCCTGGTCTTCCAGGTAGGTCCCGGCGGACCACTGGTGCACCCGGACCGCCAGTACGTTGCGTCCGGGGCGCAGCACGTCCGTGACGTCGAACTCGGTCGGCAGCCTGCTGCCCTTGCCGTCGCCCAGCCGCGTCCCGTTCAGCCAGACCGCGAAGCACGAGTCCACGCCCTCGAACCTGAGGACCGCCGCTCCTTCGTCGGCGAAGCCCTCTTCGGCCTCGAACTCCCGTCGGTACTCCCCCGTCGGGTTGTCGTCGGGCACCCGGGGCGGGTCGAGCGGGATCGGGTACGTGATGTTCGTGTAGGCGGGGGCGCCGAAGCGGGTGGGTCCCGGCAGGCCGTCCATCTGCCAGCACGAAGGCACCGCGATACGGGTCCAGGCGTCCGCGTCGAAGTCGGGGTCCTCGAATCCCGGGGCCAGGTCGTGCAGCCCGGCGGCCAACCGGAAGCTCCACGAACCGTCCAGTTCGATCACCGGTGCGTCGGAACGGAACGACGCACGGGGCCGTGCCCGGCCGTTGCCGGGTGACACGTCCTCGACGTATGCGTTCGCCGTGCGGAAGCGCTGCGTGTGCTCCATCGGTTCGGCTGTCCTTTCCCATCGTTCGGATCAGTTCGTCCTGGGGGGTGGTGCCGTGGACGCGCGGACTTCGAGGGTGCTGGGCGTGATGTTCTCGCGTTGTGCCGGGGGCCGTCCGTCCAGGACGTCGAGCAGGATCCGCGCGGCCCGCCGGCCCACGTCGGTACTGTGCAGGTTGACGCTGGTCAGCGCGGGGTCGACGAGTTCCGCGGCCGTGGTGTCGTCGAAACCCGCCACGGATACGTCGCCCGGCAGGGCTCGTCCGTGTTCGCGCAGCCAGCGCATCGCGCCGAACGCCATGCTGTCGTTGAAGGCGAAGATCGCGGTGGGCGGCTCGGGGCGCGCCATCAGCCGTGCGGATGCGGCGTAGCCGGAAGCCGCGGTGAAGTCGCCGTGTTCCATCAGGGCGTCGGGGGTCGTACGGCGGGCGTCGGCGAAGGCGCGACGCAGGCCCCGCAGCCGGGCGGCCATGGCGAGCCGGTTCTCCACCGGGCCGTTGACGACGCCGATCCGGCGGTGTCCCAGGGCGAGCAGGTGCTGGGTGACGGCATAGGCGCCGCCCTCGTCGTCGGGGTGGACGCGGTAGACGTCTTCGTCGGTGTAGCCGATGACGACGGTGGGATAGCCGGCCGACCGCAGCGCGGGCAGCGCCTCCCCGCCGGCCCCGGCCTCCACGAGCAGCCCGTCGACCTGACGGCGCCGGGTGAAGCGCCGGTGGGCCGAGGCCGCGTCGTCGGGCACCTCGGGGGTGGACAACAGCAAGCCGTAGCCACGGGCGGCGAGTTCCTGGTCCGCTCCCCCGACCAGGCGGATGAGGTGGTCGTTGGAGAACGCGAAGCCGGGGTTGTACGGAAGGACGACGCCGACGACCTCGGTGCGCCCGCTCGCGAGGGCGCGGGCGCCCGCGCTCGGTCGGTAGTCGAGCACACGCATGGCGGAAAGCACCTTGTCCCGAACGCCTTCGGTGACCGTCGGGTCGCCGTTCACCACCCGGGAGACCGTCTGGTGCGAGACACCCGCCTTGGCCGCGACGGTGCGCAGAGTCGGCCGATCGGACACTCAGGGACCCCTAACCAATGACCGTTCACTTGAAGCACATCGGATCATAGGGCTGCCTGCCAACCAGTGGAAGCAGATGCACACGCATTGACGCACCGCTTGAGCGACTCTATCTTCAACGACGTCGAGTGACCGGTCACTTGACATCCGACCGACCGGAAGATGCTCACCGAGCAAAGGATCCTGATCATGAGCGACAGGACGCCGGAAAGTAACCTCCCCTCACCCGGCAAAGGCGCGGTGACCCGTCGCCAGGCGTTGGTCTACGGCAGGAACGCCGCGATCGCGGCTGGACTGACAGGTGCGTTCTCCATGGAGAACGCCGCCACCGCGACGGCAGCGCCTGACACTGCGTCAGGTGGCCTTTCCGCATCAGCGACCGCCGCCTCCCCATCCATCAGCACGTCCGATGTCGTCACCTCTTGGACCGGGAACACGTTCTCCGGGGCCACCGAGTGGGTGCAGAACTTCATCTTCAACATCGCCGTCACCCCCGACGGCGCTGTCTACACCGTCAGCTTCTGGGACGAGGCCGGCAACTATGCCGGTATCTACAAGGACGGCCACCTCGTCGGGAACTGCAAAGGTGCCAACGGCGACGCGGTCGCGGTCAACCGGGCCTACGCCTACCTCACCGTCGGCAATGGCCTGACGCGCTTCAACCTGAACGGCACCGGCACGTCCTTGACGTTCAACGTGGGCAGCCCGCCGGCCGCCGCGGCCGCTTCGGCGACGCAGGTGGTGGCCACCGACCGAGTGTCCAACCAGGTGAAGGTGTTCGACGCAGCCACCGGATCGCTCCTGCGGAGCTGGAGCGTCAACAAGCCGGGCGCGGTCGCGGTCGACGCCGACGGTGGCATCTGGGTCGTCGAGAACATCACACGGGACACGAACGACGGACACTTCTGGCACGTCGATTCCGCGCGTCCGGCGAGGATCCTGCACTTCTCCAACACCGGAACCGCGTTGCCGGGAACCATCAACGGGCCTTCGGGCGACTGGATCCCGACCTCGCTGGCGATCGACGTCCATGGCGACCTGCTGGTCGGCGACAACGGCCCACTCCGCCAGGTGCACACGTACGGCAGCCTGTCCGGGACGCCGGTGCTGGCGCGAAGCCTGGGCCTCGCCGGCGGTATCGGGGCCGGAACGCCGGGCCGCAACATCGCCGACAAGTTCTTCGGTATCACCGGAGTCGGCGGTGACTCGGCGGGCAACGTGTACGTCGCCATGTGCGAGTTCGGGTCATGGATCCGCAAGTTCGACCCCCTGGGAAACCTGGTCTGGCAGCTCCAGGGGAGCGCCTTCGTCGACGCCGCCGATTTCGACCCGCAGTCCGACGGGCTCGACGTCTACACCAAGCAGTGCCATTACCGTCTCGACGTCACGAAACCACCGGGACGCGATGCGGCCTGGCGCGGCTACTCCCTCGACTCCGTCAAGTACCCCCAGGACGCACGCCTGTTCCTGGCCGGTCACCAGCACCACGCCGCTTCTCCGATGCTGGTGCGCAAGAACGGCTCGCTGTACATGTACATCACCGGCATGTACTCCTCGCACCTGCTCATCTACCGTTTCGAGGGCGAGATCGCCAAGCCGTCCGGTGCGTTCTTCAAACAGCACTGGACCGGCGACGACCCCACGTGGCCGCCTTACCAGCCGGCACAGGGCGAATGGATCTGGCGCGACCTGAGCGGGAACGGGAAGTTCGAGGCCGGCGAATACTTCCAGACGGGCACCGGCCAGAACTCCCCGGGCAACTGCTGGGTCTGGTTCGTCGACACCAATGGCGACGTCTGGGAGGGTGGGGACCGCAACCTGCGCCGCTACCCCCTGCAGGGCTTCGACGCCCAGGGCAACCCGATCTACGACTACGCCAGCATGGTGACGGTCCCCCTGCCCGCGCCGTTCACCACTGTCCGCCGCCTGCACTACGACGTTGCCGGCGACGTCATGTATATGTCCGGGTACACCCCCACAGCACCGTTCGAGAACGCCTACTGGAAGGAGGCCGGCAAGGTCCTGGCACGTTATGACCGTTGGAGCACCGGCAACCGAACGGCAACCTGGACGATGCTCCTGCCCTGGGACACCACGGCGACACCGGGCGTGACCACGGTGGGCCTCGCGTGGGCAGGCGACTACATCTTCACGGTCGGTGTCCAGACCCGCGGCCAGGTCTGGGTCTGGAGGGCCGGCGACGGAAGCGCCGTCGGCAGCTGGCTCCCCGGCAGCAACGTCGGCGGCGTCACCCGGACCGGGTGGGTCGACATCCCCTACGGCATCTCCGCGGTCCGGCGCTCCACCGGGGAGTACCTGGTCAACGTCGAGGACGATCTCTTCAACAAGGTGCTGCTCTACCGCTGGGTCCCCTGAGCGTCGGAGGGTACCGCCGGCCGGCCTGTGGACGCCGTGTCCGTGCACCCGGCACCAGCCCGGCCGGGGCCGGTCGATCGCTCCCATGGCGGTCGGCGCCCATCGCCACCAGGTCGGCCCTCCATGCCGACGACATGCTCCTCGACATCGGCAATCATGCAAAGGGAGCATGTGTGCGCCCGAGGCGCGTCGGCGCTCGGTGGTATCGGCGCCTTGACCGACGGGAGGACGGGGACAGGCCATGCGGGTGACGATGACGAGCGCCGCGGCGCGGACCGGTCGCACGAACGAGGACTTCACCGGCGCCCTGCCGACGGCGGCGGTACTGATCGACGGCGCCGGCATCCCCGGCGCCGAATCAGCCTGTCGGCACGGTGTGGCCTGGTACGCCAGTCGCCTGGGAGGCAGCCTCCTCGGCCTCTTGTCACTCGTGCGGGACCGCGGCCTTTCGGCGCTGCTCGCCGAGGCCATCGAGCAGGTGACGGACGATCACCGCGGCATCTGCGACGTCACCGACCCCATCAGTCCGTCGGCGACCGTAGCCGTCCTGCGCCTGTCCGACGGCCTCATCGAGTACTTGGTGCTCGGCGACTCGGTCGTCGTGCTCAACAGGGCGGACGATGCGCCGCTCGTCGTCTCGGATCCCCGGGAGGTGATCATCAGCCGGTCGTACCGGTCCGCGCTCCGGGCCACCGCGGCGGGCAGCGAGGAGTACCACCGAGTCCTCCGGAGCCTGCGCGCCCGCCGGAACCAGCCCGGTGGCTTCTGGGTGGCCAAGGACGACCCGCGGGCGGCGGACGAGGCGATCACCGGAAGCTGTCCGGTCTCCGAACTGACCGGCGCTGTCCTGCTCAGCAATGGAGCCGGCCGCGTCGTGGACAGGTTCCGGCTCACCGACTGGCCAGGGGTCATGGCCGTCCTGGAGTCGAGCGGACCCGCCGAAGTCATCGATCGTGTCCGGCAGGCGGAGGCTCGCCACGCGGTGGCGGCGGACGATGCGACGATCGCGTACTGTACCGACCTCGGCGAGGCCTGACCGTCGCAGGCGACTTCCGCCTCGGGCTCCTTATGCCGAACGGCTGGTCCAGTCCGCTCGCCCGTCGCCGCGAGTCGCCCCGCACGGGATCGTACGTACGCACCTCCCCGAACTGGGAGGTGAGGTGCAGGAGTCCGCCGTCGGAAACGACCCCGTGCGCGAAGGTCAACAGGGCGCGCGTGGTGACGCCGCCCTCCGTGGGTCCTTCCCGCTCGTCCGCGGGGCTCGCGATGCGGTAGTGGTCGGCGGCATAGACGGTGCCGCCGAGGTCGATCGTCACGCCGTAGGGGCCGTCGAAGCCGCGGGGCACGATCTCGCGGATCCGTCCGTCAGGGTGCAGTTCGGTGACGCCGCCGCTCGCGTAGCTGGAGACGTACATCCGGTTCTCGGTGTCGAAGGCGGCGTTGTCCAGGCCGACGAGGCCGCTGGTGAGAAGCCTACGGGTGCCTGTGCCGTGCAGGTCGATGCGGGTGACGAAGCCTTCGGCACCCCGGGACAGGACGTGCAGGACGCCGCCGAGGTCGAAGCGCACGGCGACGGGCTCGTGCACGTCCTCTCCGACGGTCTCGGGTGCCCCTCCGTCGGGAGGGATCCGCCATACCTGTCCGGTGACCATGTGCGGGTAGTACAGGTGCCCGTCGGGTCCTCGCTGCATGGCGTTGCCGAGGGCGAGTCCGTCAGTGAGGACGACCGGGTCGCCGCCGTCGGGGAAGAGTTCCATCAGGCGGCCGTCGGGCTTCATCTCGTTGACGAACAGCCGGTCGCCGATGCAGGTGATGCCGTTGGGGTTGGTGATCTCGTCGCAGACGAGGGTGTACGTGCCGTCAGGACGGCGGCGCCAGACCCGGCCGGGCACCAGGTCGGCGATGTACATGGAACCGTCCGCGCCGAAGGCGAGATCGTCCGGCGACTGCACCGGGCCGTCCATGGGCACGATCACCTCGACGTCCCCGGTGGCCGGGTCGACGGCGCTGATCTGTCCGGCGAGGAACTGCGCGACGTGGAGTCGTCCGTCGGGCCCGAAGGCGATGCCGTTGGAACCCCACAGCCGGTTGGGCGGGTTGAGGCGGCGGGCCTTCCAGCGGCCACTGGTGGTCCGGGCCCGGCCGGTCGCGTCGAAGCGGTTGGGGAACGCGCTCACCACGTCCCCGCCTCTTCGTCGTCCTGCTTCCCGACGAGCACATCGCTCGGACCGCCGTTCTCGCGCCAGTTCCGGAGCAGTTCGTGGAAGGCGACCGGGCCGTCGCCGTAGGCCTGGCTCCGCTCCCTGGGTCGGCCCTCGTTGTTGTAGTAGCCGGGGGTGCACTCGGCGTGGAAGGCGTACAGATCGGCGGCCTTGCGCCGGATCGTGGCCACCCACGCGTCCTGGGCCTCGGCGGTCGGCTCGACGTACCTCGCCCGGCGTTCGCGGGCCTGCGCGACGACCTCGGCGATGTGTGTGGCCTGCTCGTCGAGGACGTGGACGAAGTTGACGGCGCTGGCGTTCTGCAGCGGCCCCATGTGGAACAGGTTCGGGAAGCCGTGACTGTAGAACCCGTGCAGGGTCCTGGGTCCGCCCTTCCAGGAATCGAGGAGGCTCGCGCCGCCGCGTCCGTACACGGGCAGCTTTCCCGACATCACGCCGGAGACGCCGGTCTCGAAGCCGGTCGCGAAGATGATGCAGTCGACCTCGTACGCGGTGTCGCCGACCACGACGGCCCGGTCCGTGATGCGTTCGACGCCGTGAGTGTCGGCGGTGTCGACGAGAGTGACGTCGGGCCGGTTGAACGTCTGCAGGTAGGTGTCGCTGAACGTGGGACGCTTGCACATGTAGCGGTACCAGGGCTTGAGCTTCTCCGCGGTCGCCGCGTCCGTGACGATGCTGTCGACGCGGCCGCGCAGCTCGTTCATCTTCTGGAAGTCGGCTGTCTCGTAGGCCCGTTCGCGTTCCTCGGCCGGGATGTGCGCGTAGCTGTTGGTGGGGATCATCTTCTCCTGGAGCCGGGCGCTGCTGGTCCAGGCGTCGTTCACGAGGTCCTCCGCCACACGTGCTCCGGTGACGGTCTCAAGGAAGTTCTCCATGCGGCGCCGCTGCCAGCCGGGAGTCAGGGACGCGGCCCAGTCGGGGTCGGTGGGCCGGTTGCCGCGCACATCGACGGTGGACGGGGTGCGCTGGAACACGTACAGGTGCTGGGCGTCGGCGCCGAGGTGCGGGACGACCTGGATGGCGGTCGCGCCGGTCCCGATCAGGGCGACGCGTTTGTCCGCGAGCCTGTGCAGTCCGCCGTCGGCGCCCCCGCCGGTGTACGCGTAGTCCCAGCGGCTGGTGTGGAAGGTGTGGCCGCGGTACGTCTCGATGCCCGGGATGCCGGGGAGCTTGGCCTGGCTGAGGGTGCCGGTGGCGACGACCACGTGGCGGGCCCTGATCCGGTCGCCGCGGTCGGTGGCGACCAGCCACTCCGCCTCGTCCTCGTCCCAGCGCAGTTCGGTCACCCGGGTACGGAAACACGCGTCGTCGTAGAGCTGGAAGCGGCGTGCGATCGCCCGCGCGTGCTGCCTGATCTCCTCGCCCGGGGCGTACTTCCACGCCGGGACGTACCCCACCTCTTCGAGCAGGGGCATGTAGACGTACGACTCGATGTCGCAGTGGATGCCCGGATAGCGGTTCCAGTACCAGGTGCCGCCGAAGTCGGCGCCCTTTTCGATCAGGCGGACCGAGTCGACGCCCGCCTGGCGCAGCCGGGCTCCGGCGAGCAGTCCGCCGAAGCCCCCGCCGATGATCAGGGCCGTCACCCGGTCGTCGAGGGGCTCCCGCGTCGGCTCACCGTCGGCATAGGGGTCTTCGTCGAACCGGCCGAACTCACCCTCGGGGCGCCGGTACTGTCCGCTGCCCTCCGGGCGAATACGCCGGTCCCGTTCGGTGCGGTACCGGGCACGCAGTTCGTCGAGGTCGAAGCCGAGTTCCTGCGGGGCATGGGGGGTGGGCATGGCTCTCCTGTGGGTGTGGGGCGGGGTCGGGGTCCTTCGTTCGGATCACGCTGGGCTCGTGTGCTCCGGTGCCATGCGTCGCCGCGTTGTCGTCGGTGGCTGTGAACCCCTGTTCTGCCTTGCGATCCCATCGCAAGGCAGAGGGGAGTCCGCATATTGGATGTATGCGGACGTTCCGACAGCGCGGCGAGGTGCCGTAGCTGTCGTCGTGCGCCCGCCAGGGGTTACGGGGCAGCCCTTAGCCTTGATCCACCGATTCGGTGTCTGTGGATAACTCTTCTTGGAACGAGGAAGTGCCTTGTGACCTGCGATGATGGGAGTTCTTCAGGCTTCCA
>NZ_JBIBYR010000017.1:0-149497 GCF_043083485.1 Streptomyces sp. NPDC014727
GTGGCACCGAGGAGGTCTGACATCCCGTCTGACCACCTCGCGGCCCACCGCCCGGGGGGGGGGGGCGCCCCCCCGCGGGGGGGGGGGGGGGGGGGCGGGGGGGGGGGGGGGGGGGGGGGGGGGGGGGCCCCGCGGGGGGGGGGGGGGGGGGGGGGCGCCGGGGGGGGGGCGCCCCCCCCACCAGGGGGAGGTGCGGCCGTTGCCGACGGTCGATCGATGTGCGGCCGATTGACGTGTGGTCAACTGCCGCACGTCGTCAACCGCACGTCGTCAACCGCCGTGCTTCGCGGTCGGTTGCCGTGAAGCACGGTGCGGTGCAGGCGGATTCAGCCGTTGCGCTGCGCGGCGGAGCGTCGGCGCAGCACCACCGTGCCCGCTCCCGCGACGAGCAGAGCGGCGGCGGCCGAACCGGCGAGGGCGGTGGTGCTGTCGCCCGAGGTACCGGCCGGCCGCTCGCCCGCGGCGACGCCACCGCGCGGAGTGACGGCGGCCGAACCCTTGGCGGCGCCGGCTCGCTCCACGGCCGGAACCGGAGTGGGACGGTCACCCGCGGCGACGCCGCCACGGGGCACCGCCGACGGCTGAGCCGCCCGCGCGGCCGCGGCGGACCGCTCGACGGACGGGGCCGACGGCGTAGGAGTGCTGTCGGCGAAGGCCGCGGCGGACGGGACGAGAACCGCGCCGGCCGCCACGGCGGCGAGGACTGCGGTACGCAGGGACAGACGGTGGGACATGGGATGGCTCCATTCCAGGTCGGCCTCGGAGGTGCCCGGTCATCGGTTCGCACCGGGCGCGAGGCATGCCGACAGGCTGGCGTGAAGTTATGAAGAAGCTGTCAGAACGCTGTGGTCATCGCATCAGGTCGAGTCCGGTCCGCGCTCCGCCGTGCCCCCCGACACGATTGCCGGGCCGAAGTCTTCCGGCCTCGTACGCACGGGACCCATCGGCAGCCGGAGTGTGAACACCGAGCCCCCGTCCACGACACTCACCGCGCTCACCGAGCCGCCATGTGCCTCGACCAGTTTCCGCACGATCGCCAGGCCCAGCCCGCTGCCACCGGTGCGGCGGCTGCGGGATTTCTCGGCACGCCAGAAGCGGTCGAACACATGGGGCAGATCATCGGCCGAGATGCCGCTGCCCGTATCGGTCACGTCCACGATCACGTCGCGGGTCACCGCGTAGCTCACCGCGTCGTCCGCCGTTACGACTTCGCCCGCTGCGCCTTCACGCGCCGTCACCTCGTCCCTCGCGGATCCGGAGACGTAGGCGTGCAAGGTGACATTTCCACCCGCCGGGGTGTGACGTATCGCGTTGGAGACCAGATTGCCGATGGCCTGACGCAGCCGGACCGGGTCGGCCGTCAGCTCGACAGTGGGCGCACCCGGTTCCGGCGTGAGGACCGTCAGCGTGACTCCCGCGGTCTCGGCCCGCGCCTGATGAGCCGCGGCGACCTGGCCCAGCACCTCCTCGGCACGCACCGGCTCGGGATGCAGCCGCAACGCACCCGCGTCGGCCGCGGCCAGATCCTGGAGGTCGTCGATGATGTGCTGCAACTGCACGGCCTCCGTGTGCAGCGACGAGATGAACGCCGGGTCGGGTTCAGCCAGTCCGTCCTGCGCCGCCTCCAGCCAGCCGCGGATGTTGCTCAGCGGGGTGCGCAGTTCATGGGCGACATCGCTGACCATGTCCTTGCGCTGTCCTTCGAGACGGGCACGGTGGGCGGCCATGTCGTTGAAGGCCGCGGCGAGCCGCCCGATCTCGTTGTCGTCGGTGACCCGTACGGGTGCGGAGTCGTCCCCGTCCCGCATCCGCTGTGCCGCACCGGTGAGGGCGTGCAGTGGCCGCACCAGCCGGGCCCCGGCCAGCACCGTGGCCCCGACCGTGAGCGCAAGGACGAGCGCCGCTGCACCCGCGATCTTCGCGGTGTTCGCCGGGGAAAGATCGAAGCCGGGCACGGTTGTACTGCTCTCGTCGCCGATGAACAGCAGCGCGGGCGAGGCGACATAGGAGCTGAGCTGTTCGCGACGGGCCGTGCCCACACAGGAGGCGGTGGCCCGGTCGTCGTCGCCGGTCCGGACGCTCGGCACGGGGGTGACCACCCGGGCACGCGCACGCGCGGCCGGCACCGGTTCGGGGCGCGCACCCCAGGACAGATCCAGATTGAGCTGCACGCCCGCGCGGTGCTGTCGTTTCAGGCAGGCGTTGGCCAACTGGTTGAGTTCCCCCAGCGCCTTGCGCTCGGTCGCTGTCGGTTGGGCCAGGTCGTCGCCCGCGCACCGGGTGCCGTCCATACGGTCGGGATCATTGCCGACGACTTCGATGCGCGGGCGACCGCTCGGTCCCTCGACCGCGTCCGCCGCCACCCCGGACCGGCTCAGACACGCCACACTCAGCTGGGCGGCACGCCGCAACGCCGTACGTTCGGCCGGGGGCAGCCGGAACGGACCGACCGCGCGCGGGTCGACACGGTCGGCCGTCGCACCCGTGCGGCCCACCGTCTGGGACAGCGCCGTGTCCATGGACAGCGGATCGACGATCGCCGACGCCTCGGGCGGCAGCGCGGGTGCGGGCGGGGACGGCCGGTCGGCGGAATCGGCAAGGGGCCGCCGCTGCTCGGTGGTGAGGGCGATCCGACGGCCGGACCGCCGCGCCAGATCGCGCACGGTGCTGTCGACGCCGTCCCAGGTGGGATGGGTCGCCGCGTATCCGAGCAGCGTGTTGTAGATCCGGGCGTCGGCGGTGAGATTCTGCCCCTGTTCCTGTTTGATGGCGCCGGAGGTGGTCTGCACGGCGAGCCAGGCGGTCGCGGCCACCGAACATGCCGCCACCAGCGCCGACACCGCGAGCAGGCGGCCGAACAGACTCTTGCGGAGCGGCAGCCGAGCCCGCTCCTGACGATCGGGTTGATGCTGACCGCGAAGCCGCGCCCGCCGTTCACGGCGAGGGGACACGTCGTCCACCCCGCTACGACGACGCACGCGCGGCGTTCCTCGCCGGGTCCGTCAGCTTGTAACCCACACCGAAGACGGTGAGGAGCCGGGCGGGCCGACGCGGCGCGGGCTCGATCTTCTTCCGCAGGTTCATGATGTGTACGTCGACGGTGCGGAAACTGACGTACCGGTCGAAGCCGTGCAGCTCCTCCAGCAGCCGCTGCCGCGTGAAGACCCGCTCGGGCTCGGCCGCCATGGCGGCGAGAATGCGGAACTCACCGGGGGTGCACTCCACGGACCGGCCCTCGACCGCCACCTCGTGCCGTACCGGGTCGACCGTCAACGCGCCGACCCTCAGCGCCTGGTCCACGGCAGGTTCGGCGGTCGCGACCCGCCGGGTGCGGCGCAGCAGCGTCCGCACACGCGCCATCAACTCGCGTGGACTGTACGGCTTCGTCATGTAGTCGTCCGCGCCCAGATCCAGACCGAGCAGCAGATCGTCCTCGGTGCTGCGGGCCGTCAGCATCAGCACCGGCACCTCCCGCTGCTCGGCACGCAGCACCCGTATCACGTCCAGGCCGTCGGCCCGCGGCATCATCACATCGAGCACCAGCAGATCGGGCTCCCGGTGCCGGACCTCGGCGAGAACCGCGAGGCCGTCCCCGACGACCGTGACCGTGTGACCCTCGTGTTCGAGGTAACGGCGAACGAGTTCGGCCTGTTTCTCGTCGTCTTCGGCGACTATGACGTTTGCGCACACGCGGACGATCGTAGAGGAGGCCGCGCGCCGCTCGTGGCGCCGGACCGCCGGGTTCACCGTGGAGGGGGCCACCGGCCCATGGGCTGGACCCGCGGACACCGGACCGGGGAGGGAGCACGGGTGAGCAGCAACTGCGGTGCCGAGGGCGAGGGGCGCTCCGGGGCGCGTCCGGTTCCGGGCCCGCTGCCGTCCGGGTTGTGGAGACGCGGAGGGGCACGGTGGCTCCGATCTTGCCGTGGGCCCCGCCGACTGGTCTTGTGTACCGCGGGCGCCTTGGGGTGTCCGTGACAACGAGGTCCACCGGTGGCAGGCGCGCAGACGCGGTCCGGCGGGGGAGAAGTGGTGAGTCGGTGACCGGACGCGATGCACGGGGCACGGTGTCCGAGGGGCTTCGCGAGGCGATACGCGGCACCGCCGAGGACATCGCCGCACTGCTGCACGGGGTTGCCGACACGAGCGTTCCCGTGCCCCGCTCGGAGTGGACCGTCGGGCAGGCGGCGGCACATCTGGCGCAGGCCAACGAGCTGATGGCGGACATCGCGGCCGGACAGGAGCGCAGCTACGGGGACGGAACGCCGCAGAGTCTGGCCGCGGCCAACGAGCGCGCTCTCGCCGCCTTCGGGGAACGGGACGCGGATCCGCTGGCCGGGTTGATCGTGACGCACGCCGAAGCGTACCTCTCGGCGGTGGACCGGTGCACGTCGGATCGAGATGGTCATCCTCCCCGTGTTCAGGGGATATTGACCTGTCTGACGCTAACGTTGATCCGCACGGTGGCAGCGGCGGTGCCGGGGAGGGCGCACCGCGCGGAACACCGGGAACGAGGAGTGCGCGACATGCTGGATCCCACTTCGGTGGCGGCCATTTCGGCGGTACTCGGCGCGGTTGGTTCGGGGATGGCCAACGAGGCCGGAAAGTGGGCCTGGGAATCGACCGGCGGTGTCGTACGGCGCATCGTCGGCCGGGAGGTTCCCGCGCCCGTCGGTCCGGGTGAACAGGACGACCTGGCCCGCATGGTCCATGAGCAGCTCCGTGCGAACCCCCAACTCGCCGCCTACTGGAGTGCGTTCGCGGCACGATTGCCAGGCGGACCGGCTCCTGCCCGAGCCGTGCAGTCACACCTCCCCGCCTCCATAAGGTTCTTCACGGACCGCAGGGAGGCGATGAGGCGGCTGCGGCGCGAGGCATCCCGGCGCCCGGACGGGCGACCCCGGCTGGCCCTGGTGCACGGCCCCGACGGCATGGGTTCCAGCACCCTCGCCGTGCACTTCGGATCCACGCCCACCCGTCTCTTCCCCGACGGCCGGATCTACGCCGACCTCGGCGGTCGGGGCGCCGGGAGCGCACGCGACGCCGGAACCGTGCTTCGGGCACTGCTCCGCCAACTCGGAGTGCGGGACGAGGAGATGCCGCCCGCCACCGACCGCCTCGGTGAGTTCTTCCGGCAGTGCGTGTCGGACCGTCGGCTCCTGGTCGTGCTCGACCACGCGCATTCGGCAGCCCAGGTGAGGCCGTTCCTCACGTCGGCGCCGGGGGTGTTCACCATCGTCGTCGCCCGGACCCCGTTCCCCGGTCTCGACGCCGTACGGGTCCCGGTGGGGCCGCTCGCGGACCGGGACGCGGTGCGTCTGCTCACCGACATCACCGACAAATCAACTGTTGCCGCGGCCCGTGCCACGCTGCCGTCGCTGCTCGCACGCTGTGGCGGTTCGCCGTATGCCCTGCGCGCAGCGGCGGACCGGCTGTCCGCCCCGCCGCCCGCGCTCCACCGGACCGGGGCGGAGGACGACCCGGTACGCGGGGCGGCGGAGGACAACTACCGGCTCCTGGAGCCGGAAGCCGCCCGGCTGTACCGGCTGATGGCGCTGCGCGACTGGCCCGCCTTCGACGCCGCGACGGCCGGGCGGACCACGGGCCAGGACCCGTCGGTCGTCACCGGGCTGCTCGCGGGCCTCGCCGACCTGATGCTCCTGGAACGCGGCGGTGACGGGACCGGCGACAGGCGCTACCACTACCGCCCCGCCGTCCGCGCACACGCCGAGGCGACAGCGATCCGCGAGGACGGAATCGCGGCCTGTTCCGCGGCTCTCACCCGCACCCTGCTCGCCTACGCGGACCTGGCGACTTCGGCGGCGCATCAGGCGCTCCCGGAGAGCTGGCGCGTCCCGGCACCCGCCGACGACCGCACCGGGCAGAGCTACGAGGGCCGGGGCGCGGCCCTGGAGGCGCTGCTCGCGGAGTCCGGCAACCTCGTCGAGGCCGTTCGCTGCGCCGAGGAGTCGGGCGACCCCGACATCGCTCTGCGCCTGTGCCGCTCCCTGTGGCCGTTGCAGCTCAAGGCGGGGCACCACGAGATGCTGCTGCCGGCGCTCCGGATCGGAGTCCGCCTCGCCGACGCCCATCTTCCGGGAAGCCGCGACGCCGGAGCGCTCCACGCCCAACTTGCGCATTCCTTGACGGAGTTGGGGAGCTGGGAAGAAGCGGGGACGGAGTCCCTCGCGTCGGCGCGGGCCGAGGAGTCGGCCGACCACACACGAGGCCACGCCTCGGCCGTGGAGTTCCTGGGCCTGCTCAGGCTGCGGCAGTGGCGATACCGGGAGGCTTACGAGTGCTTCGACGAAGCGGACGGCATCCTGAACACCATGGGCGCACACGAGGACGGGACCGCTGACCTGCCGCGCGCCCAGGCGCTGCTGCAACGCCATCGCGGGCGGGCCCTACGCGGCCTGGGTGAGCTGGAGGAGGCCCGGGAAAGGCTGGGGACCGCACTGCGTCACTTCCGGGCGAGCGGCGACACGTACAACACGGCCCGGACGCTCACTGATCTGGCCGAGACCTGGCTGGACGGTGAGGACACCGAGGCGGCGCTGCCCCTGATCGACGAGGCGATCACGACGCTCGATGGCCAGCGTGCGGATTATCACCTGTCGCACCTGCTGCGCATGCGGGAGCGCTGCGTCACCCCGTAAGTCCTCATTCCCGGCCCGTTCGCCCCCTTCACCTCGCCGATTCCGGAGGGGCCAGAGGAACGACCCGCACGTCGTGCAGGCCGCTGCCCGTCCGCACGCAGAGCCCGTCGGTCACCGCCCGTGCGAGCCGCTCGTCGGCCGCGACCGTGTCGTGGCTGCCGGTGGCGAGCCACGCGTACAGGGCGGAGGCGAAGGCGGCGGGGTCCACACCGGACACCCCTTCCGTGCCGGCGGCGGGCACGGCCACCAATCGGAGCGGTTCTTCACCTCGCACCCGGACCACGCACTCGGACGGCCCGCTCACGTAGGCCGCCAGGGAACAGCCGTGATGGCGGCGGAGGACCTCGGCGGTCCAGACCGACGGGGATCCGAAACGGGGATCGTCGGGTGCCCCGTCCCGGAAGATGACATCGGCCAGATCCAGCTGCTCCACGTCACGGGTGTCCTCGTGCACGGCGACGTGCGCTTCCCCGCCCTCGTCCGAGCGCGCTCCCGGCGGCTCCGTCCAGCGGCCGAGCGCGATCCTTCCCGGTCCGAGTACCTGCGACAGAACGTGCAGGGGGACGGTGACCGTGCCGGGCTCGTAATCGGGAAGCGGGAGCGGTTTGAGCGAGGCAGCCCGGCCGGGTTCTGGCGCGCCCATCATCGAGTAGAAGAGTCTGCGCAATCGGACTGCGGATTCGCCCGGCACGGAGGTGGTGAACACGGCAGGCCCGGCCAACGGCCGGTGACGGACGATGAGTTCCTCGATCTGTGCCGCCAGTGAGGCAGTGGGATCGAGTCGCGGCGCCTGCCGCATGAACGTGGAGATCGGCGCATCGGGATCGAGGGCGTCGAGCGGCGCGGCTCCCAGGAGCACAGGGGTGCCGAGGGCGGCCGCGTAGTAGGTGACGGAACCGTGGTCCCCGATCACGGCATCGGCCGCCAGCAAGGCCTGCCGCCACCCCTTCAGCGGATCGATCAGCGTCAGCCCGCCGCGCCGCGCGCGATCCAGCCAGGCGCGGATCTGACCGGGCCCGTGGCCGTGCCAGACATTGGGGTGCAGTACGGCGGCGAATCGATACTCGTCCACGGGGAACTCGGCAGCCACCCGATCCAGTAGCGCAGCCACGGCATCACTCCCGTTGCCGCCCCTGCCTTCTGCGCCGTCACCGAGAAGCGAATCGGAGTTCCAGGTCGAATTGAGCAGGACGAGCCGCTGTCCCGGCCGCACGGCCAGCGCACGGCGGAAGCGCTCGCGGTAAGGCCGCGCGGCGAGCATCCGGTCGAAGCAGGGGTCCCCCGCGAGAACGGCGGTCGGTGCCGCCTCGGGGCACGCGGCGCTCAAGCGTTCGTACTGCTCGGGGTGGGAGAGGACGAGCGCGTCCGCGACAGGAGTGCCCCGCGACAGAAGCCACTCCGGCGCAAGCCCGAAGACGGGCGCAGGCGCCGCCCCCGCCCCCGACCCGGTGTCCGGTGTCCGGTGTCCGGTGTCCGGTGCTGCCAGCCTCTTAGTGTATCCGACGCCGTGCGAGAGAATGACCAACTTCCCGGAGAACAGCTCCAGTTGACCGCCGAAGCTCGCGGAGACGACCAGATCCACCGGAGTCTGGACCGCCTGTTCCCACGGCAGGACCGGCACCCCGGTCTCGGCCAGCAACTCGGCCGTGCCGGCCGCGAACGCCGAGGAGCCCGTACAGGTCACCAGCAGCTGGACACGCAGGTCGTCGTCGAACAGCGGAAGCACATCGAGCAACCGGGTCGCGGCAGTCACGTTGTGCACGACGACGAGGACCCGCAGGCACTTGGCCCGGGTAGTCCACCGCGCCGCGTCGTCCCCCACCGGCACGCGCACCCACTCCGCCCGTCCGTACCCCATTCGTCCACTCCCTGCCCGCCCCGGCCCGCTCGCGGGATCACGATAGTCAACCGGTGCGACCACCGGGCACAACGCCTGGCTGCGCCTCGCCCGCCGCCATCTGGACGCGGTGGAGCGCCGCTCCGTCCACGAGTCCCTGCTCGAAGTTGTCCCGCGGTACATCTTCGATGTCACTCGCGGCCAGGACGCCGAGGCGTAAGTCGCCTACCGCACAGGGAACTTGGTCCTCGGCGAGTACGACGTACGGCTGCCGCCGGGCTTACCCTGGACAACCCCCTGGCCGACGGCGAGAGCCAGGGTCTTTCGTTCGGATCGAGCCCGGCACGGTCCGAACGAGAAGCCCCGGATCTCCACCCTCACCGCCCCGGGCCACGGCGCCCGCCACCGCCCCGAGAACCCGACCCACCGAACCTCACAGCTCAGAGCCCAGGCGGCCCGTCGAAGGCGATCGGCCGCCACGAAAGGATTGCCGATGGAGCCTCGCGGCTACCGCATGGTGATATCGACCCGGCAGGACTTCGTCACCACCTCCGCCCACGCCGAGCGCCAGCTCTACACCTGGCTCGAGAAGCAGAAGCGCTACGACGCCTCGGCGCTGGACGAGGGCCGCAACGACATCGCCCCCGACGTCACCCTGGACCGGGATTCGTCGTCCGGCCGGCACGGTGCGTACACCCGTTGGCGGATGCGCGAGACCCCCTCGCCGCAGATCGGTACGTGGCAGTCCACTCTCGTCGTCCGGGACGACCCACAGGACGACGAGCGCCGCACCTGGATCCAGGTCGATGTCGAGCACCGGCCCACCGCTGCGGACCAGCACCCCACACGTGCGAAGACCCCCGGCATCGCGCGTCTGCTTCTGGACTCGCTCGACGCCCGGGACGGCCTCGCCGAGGTGAAGGCCAAGCCCGCCTTCATCGAACCCGAGGACGTCCCCGAGGTCATCGAGGAACTCTGCGATGCGGAGCGTCGGCTGCCGATCGTCGTCGCCAGCGTTCCCTACGGCGCCGACCCCGACGTCTGGGCCGATTCGACGGTGGAGAAGGCGTACGGCCATCTCTCCGGTCTCGCCGTGCTGTACGTCCTGTCTCCCGAGGCCCAACCCGCCTTCAACCAAGCCCTGGAGTTCCACCCGGTGTTCGGCGGTGGCATCCGCACGTACGTCCCGGGAATCGACCCCGCCTGGAAACCCGACGCACAGCGGCACCCCGTGATGTCCCGGCGGACCATCGAGGCCGATATACGCCGAGCCGCCTCCACGCTCGCCTCGCTCCCGCAGCGTCTGGCCCTGTACCAGCCGTTGCCGGGTGCCCTGGATTCGCTGCCCATCCAGCGGACGAGGCCGCGCCCCCAGGAGCACGGCACGAGCGTCGAGAAGCTCACCGGCGAGAACGCGACCCTGAACGCGATGCTTGCCGAGGCCGAGGAGACGGAGAGTTCGCAGGCGCAGAAGATCAGCGAACTCAAATCGGACCTGGGCAAGGCGGACCGTACCGCGCACGAGCTTCGCGGTGAGAACGAGGAACTGTACGAACAGTTCCGGTCCGCACAGCGCCAGGTCCGGTTCCTCCAGGACAGGCTTGCGGAAGCCGGTCAGTACGAGGCTGCCTACTCCACCCCCGAGACTCCTGACCTCGACTATCCGGGGACCTTCTCCGACCTGCTCGACCGGCTCGGCGAGCTGCCGTATCTCTCCTTCACCGGTAAGGCGAAGATCACCCGTGATCTGGACAGCCAGTCCGTGGACAGCTGGCTTCGCGTGGCATGGGACGCTCTGTGCGCCCTGAACTGCTACGCCGAAGCGTCTGCGAACGGTTCGGCAGGCGGCGACTTTCTCAGCTGGTGCAAGGGGGAGGAGTCGCGTGACCACCCCTTCCCGGCGGCCAAGGTGGCGATGCGGGAGTCGGACACCGTCGCCCGCAAGGACAAACTCCGGCGTGAGCGCATGCTTCCCGTGCCGAAGGAGGTACATCCCGACGAGGTGGTCTTCATGCAGGCGCACCTGCGTATAGGCTCCGGCAACACCATCGCGCCCCGGCTGCACTTCTACGACGACGGGCCCCAGACCGGCCTGGTGTACGTCGGGTACATCGGCCCTCATCTGCGTAACACTCTGACCTGAGACCCGATGCCGACCGGCCCGGTCCGTCTTCGGACCGGGCCGGCCCTCCACGAGGACCCGGGTCTCGAAACCCGGGTCCCGAGACCCGGCACATGGCGACACGACACACCCCTGCGCCCCGTAGCTATGGCTGCTCACCCCATGGGAAGGTCCGCCGCACCGTCCTACCGTGGCGGATCTTGACCACCGAGCCCACCCCGGACGGGAGAGCCGCGATGCGCAGAGCAACGAGCACCTTGCTCGGCATGCTCCTCACACTGCTGACCCTCGGAGCAGCCACCACACCGGCCCACGCCGCCCCACCCGGCTACCTCAGCCTCGAAGCCACCTACACCACTGTCGCCAACGGCTGGGACCGCGTCGACCGCTACCTCGACACCACCAGCGGCTTCCACGCCGAGCAGTACCCCCAGGACGGCCGCGGCGACCAGGACGGTCAGCGACGCACCTTCTTCGGCGGCGTCAAGCAGCCCTACTCCGGCCGCTTCCTCCTCTACTCCGCCCCCGGCTGGAACAGCGGCAGCCACCAGACCCCCGTCCTCCTCGTCCACGGCGCCAACGACAACGCCGACCGCGCCTGGGCCAACCCCGGCGAATCCGGTGGCTACGGCTGCGGTGCGGCCTCTTGCCCCGGCACCGGACTCATGCAGTACCTCGCCGCCCGCGGCTACCGCGTCTTCGCCGTCAACTTCGCCCACAAACAGGGCGACAACCTGATGCAGGCCCAGCAGGTCGGCGACGCCATCGCCGTCATCAAGGACCGGCTCGGCGTCGGCCAGGTGGACCTCGTCGGCTGGAGCAAGGGGGAGATGTCCACCCGCGCCTACGTCTCCTCACTGCGCCCCACCTGGGGACGTCCCTACGCCGGAGACGTACGCCGCCTCATCACCCTCGGCGGTCCCAACGGCGGCTACGACTACCCCTACGCCCACGGCTGGGCCCACGACTTCAGCATCTGGCCGCAGTGCGGCGGCAGCGTCAATGCCCCCTCGCCCCACCTCTACATGACCTGCTACGGCACCTACACCGCCCACCCAGAGTTCGCCTTCACCCCCACCGACGGCTACGACGTCTATCCGGGACAGCGGCAGATGCTCGCCCGCTGGGACGCCACCTACGGCATCGACATGACCCAACAGGACTGGTACACCACCTACCACGGCGGCCAGGGCTTCTACACCTCCGGCACCGGTATTCAGACCGCGATCGACGCCGGCTCCCTCATCGCCCCCCTCCACAAGGCAGGCATCCCCGGCACCGTCGCCACCTACCTTCTCGCCGGTGGCTCTCCCAGCGTCCTCGGCATCTACAACGAGAACCGCGGACCCAGCGACGGCGTGGTCTTCGTCGACAGCGCGCTCGACCGCACCGGCATCGCCAACGTCGCCGGCACTGCCCTCATCTCCACCGCCAACCACCTCCAACTCGGCTGGCACTCCTCCGCCTGCGCCCAGATCGCCTCCTGGCTCGGCTGAGCCCGCCACACCGAAGGACGGACCATGACCCCGCCCGCACTCCTGCCCGGCATCCACGCTCGACGCATCACCACGCCGCGGCTCACCCTCAACCTCCTCGAACTGGCCGACCGGACCGGTGAACCCGTCCTCTTCGTCCACGGCAACGTCTCCGCCGCCACCTTCTGGCAGCAGACCATGCTCGACCTGCCCGACGCCTACCGCCCCCTCGCCGTCGACCTCCGCGGCTTCGGTGACACCGATTCCCTCCCCGTCGACGCCACCCGCGGCCTCCGGGACTACAGCGACGACCTCAGCGCGTTGCGTGACACCCTCGCGCTCGACCGCGTCCACCTCGTCGGCTGGAGCATGGGCGGCGGCATCGCCCTCCAGCACCTCCGCGATCACCCCACAGCCGTCCGCAGCCTCAGCCTCGTCAACCCTGTCTCCCCCTACGGCTTCGGCGGCACCCACGGTCCGGACGGCCGGCTCAATCACCCCGACGGCGCCGGCTCCGGCGCAGGCACCGTCAACCCCGAATTCGTCCAGCGCCTCGACGACGGCGACCGCAGCGAGGACTCACCACTCTCCCCCCGCGCCGTCCTCGCCTCCAGCTACGTCAAACCGCCGCTCCGCCCCGCACTGGAGGACGCCTTCGTCGACGCCATGCTCTCCACCCGCACCGGAGACGACCACTACCCCGGCGACACCCGTCCCAGCGACCACTGGCCCGGCACCGCCCCCGGCTCCCGAGGTGTCCTCAACGCCATGGCCCCCACCCACTTCCGCATCGACGACCTGCACCGGATCGACCCCAAACCGCCCATCGGCTGGATCCGCGGCACCGACGACCTCATCGTCTCCGACACCTCCCTCTTCGACCTCGCGCACCTCGGGGCCCTGGGCGCCGTCCCCGGCTGGCCCGGCGCCGAGCACTGCCCCGCCCAGCCCATGGTCGCCCAGACCCGCCACGCACTCGATCACTACGCCGCCGCCGGCGGCCCCGTCCGCGAAACGGCCATCCCCGACGCCGGCCACGCCGTCCACATCGACAAATCCAAGGAGTTCACCGCCGCCCTCCTCGACACCCTCACCGCGGGCCGGTGAAGTGGCGGGTGGAGGAGTTGGCCCGGTTGATGCCAGAAGCGCCAGTGACCGTATTCGACCACAACTGTCCTGATCCCCAGGCAGGTTGAGGCCACTATTTGATCACTTTGCGCTCGGAGGTCTCCATGAGTGAGCAGTAGTCATCCGTCACACCTCCCGCCACGCCGGTCTCCGGGCGCATCGACACCACGCGGCCTCACTCCGCCCGTTTCTGGAACTACTTCGTGGGCGGCAAGGACAACTACGAGGTCGACCGCGAGATCGGCGATCAGATCAAGGCGCTCTTCCCCGGGCTCGTCGATGTCGCCGTGGCGGGGCGGCAGTTCCTGCAACGCTCGGTGAGCCACCTGGTGGAGGAGAGGAGCATCCGGCAGTTCCTCGACATCGGCACCGGCCTGCCGACCGCGGACAACACGCACGAGGTCGCCCAGGGCATCGCCCCCGATGCGCGGATTGTCCACGTCGACAACGACCCGCTGGTCCTGGCCCACGCCCGTCAGCCCAGCGCGTCCGCCAAGGCATTGTCCGCCGTGGCGCGCGACTCGTGCCACAGAGTGGTGACCGGGATCCATACATGGACTCCCGTGGGCATGCCCACGGTGGCCGCGCGGAAGGTGACTCCCTGGTGGGAGGGGTCGGCCGCCACGGACAGGCTGCCGACCACATGTCCTTCGGTGGCCTCGGGGTCCGCCGTGCGTACGGCGGCGTACGCGCGCTCGTCCACGGAGAGTACGTAGGCGCCGCTCCCGGCGGGTGGCACGGGCTCGGCGGAACCGTCCAGGCTTTTGAAGGTGACCGTCGGGATCCGGTCCACGACACAGGTCCGGCCGCTGTGGTTGGTGACGCTGATACGGGCGACATTCCGCTGTCCGCCGGGTGCGGCACGCACCTCCAGGGCCCGCTCAGGGCAGATCCCGGGACGGCTGACGGCCTGGGCGAGGGCCGTACCGGTCGTGGCCGACGCCGCGGCGGCGGTCAGCGTCAGGGCGGCCGCGACGGTGAATGCGGGGGCGAGAGGGGAGCAGAGACGCATGGTGTTTCTCCTGTGGGATCGACAGCCTGCGGATGCGGCCGGACGGCCCGGCGGCCGGGTGGACCGCCATGGACAGTGTGACCTGTGTCTCTCGCACCCCGCGACAGATCGGACCTATCGGTTCGATGTCTCTGGATGTCGGCGACGGAGACGATCTCGGAGCCCGCGCCCTCCCCGGCCGTCCTGCCCCGTGCACCGCTACCGTGCCCGGAGCGTCGCCCTCACCTCGCGGTCGGGCTGGAGCGTCAGCGCCGGTACGGGGTTGACGACGCCCGGGTCCACGTCCAGTCGGAACCGGCGGGCCAGCACGGCCAGGATCAGCACCGCCTCGACCATCGCGAACCGCGTCCCCAGGCAGACCCTGGGGCCGCCGCCGAACGGGAACCAGGCGTACTCCGCGATCTCGTCGCCCGCCTCCGGATCCCAACGCTCGGGGCGGAACTCCTCCGGCTCGGGAAACCAGCGCTCATCACGGTGCGTCGCCCACTGGCTCGTCCACACCCTGGTGCCGCGCGGCATCGGGACACCGCCGATCCGCGCGCCCTCCTTGGCGACGCCGGTGACCAGCCAGATCGTCGGGTAGAGCCGCAGGGTCTCCTTGACCACGCACTGGGTGTACGTCAGCCGGGCGTAGTCGTCGAACTCCGGCTCTCGGTCGCCGAGGACCCGGTCCAGCTCCTCGTCGAGCGCGGCGCGCACCCGGGGATCGCGGGACAGCAGATACCAGGCCCACACCAGCGTGGAACTGGTCGTCTCGTGTCCGCCGATGTACAAGGTGACCGTCTCGTCGCGTATCTCCTGGTCCGTGAGGTGCGCGCCCGTCTCGTCCACCGCGGTCAGGAGCCGGCTCAGCAGGTCGGGGCGGTCGTCCCCGCCGTCGCGGTGCCGGGCGACCACCCGGCCCACCTCGGCGTCGATGACCGCGGCGGCCCTCCTGATCCTGGCCCGGCCCGGCGTCGGTACCCAGTCCGGCAACAGCGCGCCGATGCCGGCGAACTCCTTGCCGATCTCCTGCTGTGCCACATCCATGGCCCGGCCCATCGCTTCGGCGTCGGCCGGGGTGTCCACACCGAAGATCGTGCGGACCGCGATCCTCTGCGTCAGCGCCGCCATCTCCCGCTTGACGTCCACGCGTTCACCGACGGACCAGGTGTCCGCCAGCTCCACCGCGCTGCTCGCCATCGTCGCCGCGTACGAGCGCACCTGCTTGGGCCGTACGGAGGGCTGCACCAGCGACCGCTTCCGTCGCCAGTCCGTACCGCGGGCCACCACCACGCCGTTGCCCATCACCGTGCGGAAGGCGATGCCGAGTGCGGGCTGGTCGAAGGTGCGTTCCGTCTCGGTGAGCAGTTCGCCGATGCACTCGGGATCGGCTATGTACACACACGAGTTGGGGCCGAATCGCCAGCCGACCATGTCCCCGTGACCGCGCAGCCGCTCGAAGAAGGCGAGGGGGTTCTTCGCGAACCACGGCAGGTTGCCGAGGAACGGTAACCCCTTCGGGCCGGGCGCGATCGTGTGGCCTCGCGGTTCGGCGCCGACGGCCGGGCCGGTCTCCGTGGACATGAAAGTCTCCGCTCCCTTGTGGCGCACCCGGCGGGGTGCGCAGCGACCTGACGTCAGCTGTATCGCACGGCGTGGAAGGTGCCATCGACCTTGCGCGGTACGTGAGTTGTCGAGGGTAGCCGTCGTGGGGCCCGGAGCGCGCGGGTGATGGGGCAGCGGAGGGGGATCTCTACGCCGTCGCCGGACGGGCTCGGTTCCTGAGCCCGTCCGGCGACACCTGTCGGGGGGCTCCCGGCCAGGAGCCCGTCCCGCGACGCGTGGGGTCAGACGCCCGGCGGAACCCGGGACGGGCGGCCGCTGCCGCGGGTGAGGGAGTAGCCGAAGACCGCCGCGAGCGCCCCCAGGACGCCGCCGCCGACCGTCCACAGCCAGCGGTCGGTCCACCAGCCGGAGGCCCAGCCGTCCTCGGGCTCGCTGCCGAGCGAGACCTTGGCCGACGTGTCTTCACCACCGGTGGCCGGTGAGTCCGACGCGTCCGAGGCCGGTGAGACGACGGACGTACCGGGGACCAGCGGCCGGGCGAGGGTGCCGTCGACGTCCGCGGCGCCGCCCTTGTCGGCCGACGTGACCTCGACCTCGGTCTGCACCGGGAGACCGAGGTCCGTCGAGGGCAGATCGACGACCGTGAGGCGCACGTAGTAGCTGCCCGGCAGTGGGTCGTCGGCCCACGGCTCGGACCAGGCGCGGACGGTCCGCAGCACACAGGTCAGCTCGACGGTCGACGCGTCGGCGGCCGCCTTCCCGGTCTGACGGCCGTACATGCAGGCCTGACGGCGCCGCAGCCCGTCGTACACATCGACCTGCCAGGTCGACGCGCCGTGCCGGGTGGCGGTCTCCGGCAGGGTGATCTTGGCCTTGACGGTGGCGCGCTGGCCCGCGTCGGCGGGGAACACCCAGTACAGGTAATCACCCGTGGAGGCACCGGCGGTGGCGCGCTGGTTCTGCTGGACCGCCGTGGCCGTCCGGAAAGTGGTGCCGGCCTCGGTGGGGCCGGACGCGCTGTCCGAGGCGCTCGGGTCCGGGCTCGCCGACGGGTCGTCGGCCGAGGCGGCGCCCGCCGACGTCAGCAGGGCGAGGCCGGTCAGCAGCGCGCCCGCGAGCACACGTGTCGTACGCATCATCAGTTGGTCCTCCAGACGGCGACGCGCCAGCGCGAGATCCAGCCGGTCAGCAGGCCCGCGACCAGCCCGGTGAGCACCAGTACGCCGAGCAGCCACCAGCCGTGGCCGAGACCGAACGCGGCGACATCGGCCGCGTCGTGCGGGGCGTCCACCAGGTCCACGGTCAGCTCGACCGGCATGCCGGGCTCCGTCTTCACCGAGGCCGGTGCCGAGAAGGAGTTGCTCAGCTGGAGGCACACGGTCTCGGCGGGAGGTTCGGTGCCGTCGTCCGCGGCGTCCTGTTCCGGCTTCGGGTAGCGCAGGCCGGAGGAGATCGCGTCGGTGCGGCCGGTGCCCGACTCCGAGCCCCGGACGATCTCCCGCCCGTGCACGGTCACCGCGCGCAGCAGCACACCGTAGTCGTCGTTCACGGCACGGTCCGCCGAGACGCTGACCGAGGCGCGCAGCTCCTGACCGGGGCGCACGTCCACCCGGTACCAACGGTGCTCGCCGATCTTCTCCCGGTCGGTGTACAGGCCGGCCTTGAGCTCGGGAGCCTTGGAGCAGCGGTCCGCGCCCTCGGTCGCCACCGGCGTGACGACGGGCTCGGCCGCCCGGTCGACCAACTGCTTGACGCGCCCGGAGAGTTCATCGGCGTGCTGGACGGCGGTGTAGGTGCCGCCGGTGGCCTCGGCGATGCAGGTCAGCTGCTCACGGATCTTCGCGTTCGGCACCAGGCCCAGCGTGTCGATGACGAGGTGGATGCCGCGGGCCGCGATGTCACGTGCCACCTCGCACGGGTCGAGCGGGCCGCAGGTGTCCTCGCCGTCGCTGATCAGCACGATCCGGCGGGTGGAGTCACCGCCTTCGAGGTCGTCGGCGGCGCCCAGCAGGGCCGGACCGATCGGGGTCCAGCCGGTGGGTGCCAGGGTGGCGACCGCGGTCTTCGCCTCGGTGCGGTCCAGCGGACCGACCGGGTACAGCTGCTTGGTGTCCTTGCAGCCGACCTTCCGGTCATTGCCCGGGTAGTCGGCGCCGAGCGTCCGGATGCCGAGCTCCACCTGCTCGGGCACCGCGTCCAGGACCTCGTTGAACGCGTGCTTCGCCGCGGCCATCCGGGACTGGCCGTCGATGTCACGGGTCCGCATCGAACCACTGACGTCGAGCACCAGCTCGACCTTGGGGGCGGCTTTGGTGGGGGTCTCATCGGCTGCGGCGGGAAGTGCCGTACCGAGCCCGGCGGTCAGGGTGGCGAGCAGAATACCCACCCCGACCGTCAGCCTTCTTCTTATGATCATCGCCGGATACTATTGAAGATCGCCTCGCTTCCCCAAACCGGTCCGACGGTGACCGCGGGGCCGCCGCCCGGGGCGGCTCGGACGAAGTGACAACCGGTCAGCGCACCTTGCCGGGTGTGTCGGGTGTACGGGACTCAGGCTCCGCCCAACAGGGGGGTCATGGCCCGATCCAGAACCGATCCGACCCGCTCCCAGGTGACCGAGTCCCTTTGCGTAGCGGGGAGTTGAGCCTCCTTGCCGGTGCCCCAGTCGGTAGCGATCGCGACCGGGTCGTCACCGGTGGCCGCGGCGGCGGCGAGTGCGGCCGCGCCCAGGGCCACCAGTTCGCCGCTGCCCGGCACGATCACCGGGCGCCCGGAGAGCCGCCGTACCGTCTCCACCCAGGCGCGCCCCCGGGCGCCGCCGCCGATCAGGCGCAGCGGCCGGGCTGCGGTCTCGGGATCGGCGGGGTCGAGACCGCAGGCCCGGAGAAGTTCGTCGAGGGTCCGCAGCGCGGTGACCACCGCGCCCTCGTAGGCGGCGCCGAGGAGTTGCTGCGGGGTGGTGTCGTGCCGGAGTCCGGTGAGCAGCCCGGCGGCGCTGGGCAGATCGGGGGTCCGTTCACCGTCGAGGTAGGGGAGGATCACCGCTTCGCCGCCGGGGACCGCGTCCTCGCGGTCCAGGCCGAGCAGCGCGGCGATCTTGTCCACGGCGAGAGTGCAGTTGAGGGTGCAGGCCAGCGGGAGATACGTACCGTCAGTGGCGGCGAAACCGGAGAGCGCCGTCGAGGTGGGCCGGGTCCGGGAGGCGGCGAAGACCGTTCCCGAGGTGCCGAGGCTGAGGACGGGGTGGTCCAGCAGTCCGGCGCCGCCGAGTCCGAGACCGACGGCGGCACTCATGTTGTCCCCGGTGCCCGCTGCCACGGCGATCGAGGCGGGCAGGCCGAGCGCGTCGGCGGCCTCGGCCGTCAGCGAGCCGATGCGGGTCGCTCCCGTCTGCGCCACCTCTGGCAGCAATGAGGCGTCCAGACCGAGGAGTTCGAGCAGCCCGGGGTCGTAGGCGCCGATCGCCGTGGAGTACCAGCCGGTGCCCGAGGCGTCACCGGGGTCGGTGACGGCGGCGCCCGTGAGTCGTTCGGTCAGGAAGTCGTGGGGGAGACGGACGGCCACGGCTCCGGCGGCGTTCTCCGGCTCGTTCTCCCGCAGCCACTGCCACTTGGACGCGGTGATGGCGGCCACCGGCACCGACCCGGTCCGTGCGGTCCAGGCCGCGGCCCCGCCCAGTGCCGCGGTGAGGGCGGCGGCCTGCGGGGCGGAGCGGGTGTCGTTCCAGAGCATGGCGGGGCGCAGGGGGCGTCCGCCGGGGCCGAGGACCACAAGGCCGTGCTGCTGTCCGGCGACCGCGATGCCGGTCACGGCGGAGGCGGCGACACCGGACTCCTTCAGGCCGGCGGCGACCGCGTCGCACAGCGCCCGCCACCACACCTCCGGGTCGCTCTCCCGGGCCCCCGCCTCGCCGGTGACGACGTGCGGTGCGCGGCCGACGGAGAGCAGCCGGCCGGTCCCGGCGTCGACGAAGGCGGCCTTGGTGGACTGCGTGGAGCTGTCCACGCCGATGACGACGGTGTGGGGCGGCATGGGCGACCTCATTCCTGTGCTGCGGGTGACGGGGACGCGGGGGTGGCGGCTGCGGTGGGTACATCGCTCCGGGGGCGGCTGCTGGAGCCCGCCCCTTGATTTGATCGTACGGAAAACAAATTACGCGATCGGTCCCGCCGGGAACAGTGATCGATCGGCGATTTCGCTGATGAGGGGTTACGTGTGGAGGGGGTCGCATGCATGATTAGTCATGCGTATGAACAAATAGGGCTTGATCACCTCGACCAGCCATGGAACCCCTCAGCACCGAAGGCGGAGACGATGACGGAACGCTTCACGCCCACCCCTGACGACAAGTTCACCTTCGGACTGTGGACCGTGGGCTGGCAGGGCCGTGACCCCTTCGGTGACGCGACCCGTGCGGCGATCGACCCGGTCGACTCCGTCCGGCGGCTCGCGGAGCTCGGTGCGTACGGTGTGACATTCCACGACGACGACCTGATTCCGTTCGGCTCGACGGACACCGAGCGCGAAGGGATCGTGAAGCGGTTCCGGCAGGCGCTGGACGCGGCCGGACTCGTCGTCCCCATGGCGACGACGAACCTCTTCACCCACCCGGTGTTCAAGGACGGCGCGTTCACCGCCAACGACCGGGACGTGCGCCGCTACGCCCTGCGCAAGACCCTGCGCAACATCGACCTCGCCGTCGAGCTCGGCGCGACCACCTATGTGGCCTGGGGCGGTCGCGAGGGCTCCGAATCCGGCGCCGCCAAGGACATCCGGGTCGCTCTCGACCGTATGAAGGAAGCCTTCGACCTGCTCGGCGACCACGTCACCGAGCAGGGGTACGACCTGAGGTTCGCCATCGAGCCCAAGCCGAACGAGCCGCGCGGCGACATCCTGCTGCCGACCATCGGACACGCCCTCGCCTTCATCGAGCGTCTTGAGCGTCCGGAGCTGGTCGGCGTCAACCCGGAGACCGGGCATGAGCAGATGGCCGGGCTGAACTTCCCGCACGGCATCGCGCAGGCGCTCTGGGCGGGAAAGCTCTTCCACATCGACCTGAACGGCCAGTCCGGCATCAAGTACGACCAGGACCTGCGCTTCGGCGCGGGCGATCTGCGCCAGGCGTTCTGGCTGGTCGACCTGCTGGAGACGGCCGGTTACCAGGGACCGCGGCACTTCGACTTCAAGCCGCCGCGGACCGAGGACTACGACGGCGTCTGGGCGTCCGCCGCGGGCTGCATGCGCAACTACCTGATCCTCAAGGAGCGTGCCGCCGCCTTCCGGGCCGACCCCGAGGTGCGGGAGGCGCTTCGCGCGTCCCGGCTCGACGAGCTGGCCCGTCCGACCGCGGAGGACGGCGTGGCCGGGCTGCTGGCCGACCGGTCGGTGTTCGAGGAGTTCGACGTGAACGCGGCGGCGGAACGAGGGATGGCGTTCGAGGCCCTGGACCAGCTGGCGATGGACCACCTGCTCGGGGTCCGCTGAGCTCCGCCGCAGCGACGCGGGTCGATGGGGGTGGGCCGGACTCCGCCGGGCGGGTCCGGCCGGCCCGTCCGCTCGGTGGTGGCCGTACGCGCCGCGCGTCTGCGGTCGAAGGTGGATCAGCCGGGTTCCCGGCTCCTCGCATGTGCCACCGGGTCGGCCAGTACCCCCGTCATCACCAGCGCCGCAGCGCCCCGCGCCGCGTCGCCCGCGACGGACGAGGCGCGCAGCCGGCCGCTCCCGGGAGACCAGAGCCCCGACACCACACGGCCGGTCAGCTCCTCGTCGGCGGGCGGTGACAGCCACGGCATCAGGTTCCGGTAGACACCGCCGAGCACCACCGCGTCGGGGTCGAGCAGATTCACCGCCCCGGACAGCACCCGCCCCAGCATCCGGCCGGCCCCCGCGACAGCGGCCACCGCCCGCTCGTCCCCGGCGCGGGCGCGTCGCTCCAGCTCGGCGACGCCGCCTCCATTGCCCGACTCCGCGATCCCGGCGGCCCGCAGGAGCGCCGCCTGCCCCGCGTACTGTTCCAGGCAGCCGCGCGAGCCGCACCGGCACTCCGGGCCCGCCGCGTCCACCACCACATGCCCGATCTCCCCGGCGAATCCGTGTGCCCCGCGCAGGAGTTCACCGTCGATGACCAGTGCGCCACCGACACCGATCTCGCCCGTCAGATAGAGGAAGCTGCGGACGGTGTCGAGCCCGCCGAACCAGAGCTCGGCCAGCGCCGCCAGATTTGCCTCGTTCTCCGAACCCACCGGCAGCGCCCGGTGACCGGGGCGTTCGGCGGCGAGCGACGCGGCGAAGAGCTCCTCGGCCGGAACCCGGTTCCAGCCCAGGTTGGGTGCCTGACGCACCGTACCGCCGGAGACCAGACCGGGAAGCGCGAGGGCCACTCCGACCGGGAACAGCTCCTGTTCGCGTGCTGACTCCAGGGTGCGCGCGGCGATTTTGGCCGCCCGCGCCAGCACCTCCGCGGGGGGCGCGCCGCGGTTGTCCAGGTGCTCGGTGAGCCGCACCCGGCCGGTGCCCGCCAGATCGACGACACACACCGACACGTAGTCGATGTTGACCTCTACGCCGAGCCCGGCGGGCCCCGTGCGCGCCACCTTGAGCGCGGTCCCGGGGCGCCCGGCCTGTCCACTGAAGGTCTTGCCGGACTCGGTGAGGAATCCGATGCCGAGGAGCTGCTCGACGAGCGAGGACACGGCGGCCCGGGTCAGCCCCACTCGCGCGGCGACCCCGGCCCTGGTCGCCTCGCCCTCGCCCTCGTCGCGGACGGCCCGCAGCACCAGGCTGAGATTGCTCCGACGCACGGTGTCCTTGTCGGCCTTGGGCCCCAGCGGAGTGAGGTTGCTCGTCATATCGGATCCGAGCCTATGCGATGGGCCGTGCGATCCGTCCGGTGAGCCGGGGAGCCGGTGCGCCTCCAGGGCCCTCCGGTCCCGGCGGCCGCCCGCCGCGTCCCCCGACCGGGGACGGCCCGACCGCGGGGGAGAGAAACCACCGCGAACGGGCCGTCGCCGACCTTGTGAGCGCACATGGCCGCACGGGGCGTCGGAACGTCGGATGCTCAGGCCGTCGAACCACGCTCCTTGAGCATGTCCGCCATCAGCCCGATCTCCGACTGCTGGCCCCGGACCATGCCCGCGGCCAGATTCCTGATCTCATCGGTGCCGGCCGCGTCGGCCGCCGCCTGTGCCATCTGCGCACCGGCGCGGTGATGGGTGGTCATCAGCTTCAGATACAGCACCTCGGCGGCCCTGCCCTTCGCCGCCCGCAATGCGTCGAGCTCGGTCTCGGTCGCCATGCCCGGCATCAGTGAACCGTCACCCCTGGGCGTGAAGCTGTGACCCATCCACTTCATGGGAGGAGCAGCGGACGACTTCGCCCGGCCCCACATCTCCAGCCAGCCGAGCATCATGCCGCGCTGGTTGGCCTGGGTGTTGATGATGTCGTACGCGAGCCGGCGCACCGCCACGTCGGACGTACGGTCCCGCACGATGAACGACATCTCGACCGCCTGCTGATGGTGGATCGACATGTCCCGGGCGAACCCGACGTCGACCGACGCGTCCGAGGGGGCGGACGCCGGTGAGGCGGAGCCCGCGGACGAGGACGGCCGTACGAGCATCAGCGCGACCAGGCCGAGGGCCAGCAGCAGCACCACCCCGCCCGCCGCCACCATCGGGCGCGAGGAGCGGGTCGCCGACGTCACTGGGCGACTCCGCCGGTGCAGGCCGCGCCCGGCTCCGGGGTCTGCGGCCCCTGCACGTACGTGGTGAAGAACTGCGCCACGCGTGGGTCGGTGGCACTCGTCACCGTCATCTGCTTGCCCCACGCGCTGAGCATGAGCGGGGCGGCCTGGTCCTCGACCGGGCTCATCAGCGAGTAGGGCGTCCTCCTGACCCGCTCACCGAACTTCTCGATGTCGGCAGGCTTCGCCCTGCTCGTGTACGTGACCCAGACCGCGCCGTGCTCAAGGGAGTGCACGGCGTTCTCCTTCGGTATCGCCTTGGTGTAGACATCGGCGTCGCAGTTCATCCACACCGGATTGTGATCGCCGCCGACCGGCGGGTTCATCGGATAGGCGACCTTCTTGTCGACATGGTTCTGCGAGAGCTTGTCCCAGGTCCGCTCGCCGCTCACGGGCGAGGACTTGGCCTCGACGTCGGCCTTTTCCTTCTTGTCGGCGGCGGACATGAGATAGCCACCGCCTGCGACCAGTGCGGCCACCACGGCGACGGAGGCGGTGAGGACGATGACGCGGCTGCGCCGCTCGCGGGCCCGCTCCTTGCGGCGGGCCTCCTCCAGTTTGGCGCGGCGCGCGGCGGCAGGGGTGTTCTGCTTCTTGGCGGTAGCCATGGAAGTCCTTCGGTTCGACGTGATCGATGGGGTCGAGGGCATGCGGGAGTACGTCCTCGGTGTCCCGAGGAACGGGCCCTGCCTCTAGATCCGTTGAACCTGCAGACGGAGATGGTCGACTTCCCGTACGGCGTCGTTGGACGGACCGCGGATCGCGGCGGCGCCGGTGAGCGGGGCGACGGGGGCGGTGGCCGTCATGCGGGGAAGGGCCACGGGTGCGCTCTGGCCGGGCAGTACGACCGGTGTCGCGTGCTCGGAGGTCCCGTGGCAGGAACTGCCCGTGCCCCGGTCGTCCGGGGCATGGGCGATCACGGACTGAACGGCCACCGGATGGATCGGTGTCATGCCCAGGGCGCCGGCGGCGGCGTGTGTGCCGGAGCCGTGGACCGCCGAGCCCAGGGCCTCCGTCGAGCAGCACGAGACCATGGCCAGCAGTACGAACAGCCAGCCGAGAACGGCCGACGCGTGGGCGCCCTGCCGTCGTCGGCGCGTCCCTTCGCTCGGCGTGTTCATCCCGCCATCGTACGTGGTGTGTGAAGTTTCAATGAGGGGTGGGAGGGTGCCGGACGGGGGAGTGCGCCACCCCGGTCGGTGGACGGCACTCGCACGCCGCGACCAAGCGCGGGGCGGCTCCCCGCACCGTGCGATGATGCGCCCATGCCGTACCTGGTGCCGCCCCATATTCCTCCCGGGCGCCTCGCGGACTCCGTGCAACCCGCTCTCCCCGTCGCCGAAGACCTGCTCCTGCGACCGTGGCGGTACGGGGACGCGCCGACCGTTCTCGCCGCCTTCGCCGACCCGGCCATCCAGCGCTGGCATCTGCGCCGCGCGGATACCGAGGACGAGGCACGCGACTGGATCGATCAGTGGCGCAACGCCTGGTACTGCGAGACCGGGGCCCATTGGGCCGTCGTCCGCCCCGGGGGCACGGCCGACGGTGCCGAGGAACTGCTCGGCCGGATCTCGCTCCGTTCACTGACACCGGCCATCGGTCAGGCCGAATGCGCCTACTGGATGCTGCCGGCGGCCCGGGGACGGGGCATCGCGCCCCGGGCCCTCTCGACGCTGACACGCTGGTCCTTCGACGCGATCGGGTTCGAGCGCCTCGAACTCCACCACTCCGTGCTGAACGAGGCGTCCTGCCGGGTGGCGGCCAAAGCGGGCTTCGCCCTGGAGGGCACCCGGCGCCGGGGCCACCTGCACGCCGACGGCTGGCACGATATGCACGTCCATGCCCGGATCCGCGGGGACGGCGCCCCGGGGTGACCCCGGTCGCGGTAGGCCGTTCGCACCTCCGCCCGCCCCTTTCTCCACCTCGGGGCCGACGATGCCCGACGAACGGACCCGTTCCGCATCCGTCCCCGAGCGGCCCGGACCCCGTGCGGCGAAGGCGCGGCGTCACCTCGTCACGGGCCGCGCGTGAGGTCATCCGCGGTCCAGCGCACGGTCGGTGAGGGGGCCCGCGCAGCCGGTGTACCGGGCGGGCTCGGTCAGTTCGGACAGATCGAGACCGGAGAGTTCGGGCTCCTCGTCGAGCACATCGGCGAGTACGTCGGCCAGATCCGTGGTCTCCGCACGAGCCCGAGCGGCCGCGTTCACCAGGACCTCCTTGGCACGCTTGCGACCGATCCGCTCGGCGAACACGGCGGCGAGCCGTTCCGAGACGATCAGCCCGTCCGTGAGCTGGAGGTTCTCCCGCATGGCGTACGGGACGACGCGCAGTCCCTCGGTGAGTTCGGCGGCATCGCGCGCCGCCCCGCCGACGAGCCGCAGCAGTTCACGCAGCGGCTCCCACTCGGCGTGCCACGCCCCGGCCGGCCGCTCGTCCCCGGCGGCGAGCGAGCCGTACAGCGTCGCCGCCAGGCCGGGGGCGCGACGGGCCGCCGCCGCGATCAGCGTGGCGCGCACCGGGTTGGCCTTCTGCGGCATGGTGGACGAACCGCCGCCCTGGCCCTCGGTGACCTCGCCGATCTCGGTGCGGGACAGAATGAGCACATCGGCCGCCAGCTTGCCGAGCGCGCCCGCGGTGAAGGCCAGCGCACCCGCCAGGTCGGCGACCGGGGTACGCAGGCTGAGCCACGGCAACAGAGGTTCGGCCAGACCCAGTTCGTTCGCGAACGCCTGGAGCACGGCCAGCCCACGGCGGTCGCCGTCGGTGCCGGCGACGGAGTCGTCGGCCTCGTCGGCCTCGTCGACCGGGGGCAAGGCGTTGAAGGCTGCCAGCGTCCCCGCCGCGCCGCCGAGTTGTACGGGCAGCGACTCCCGTACGGCCGACAACCGGTCCCGTGCGTCGAGGATGAGCGCCCGCCAGCCGGCTGCCTTCAGCCCGAAGGTGGTCGGCACGGCGTGCTGGGTGAGTGTGCGGCCGGCCATCGGGGTGCTGCGATGCGCGACGGCGAGCCGTGCCACCGCGTCCGCGGCCCGCACCAGGTCGTCGAGCACCGGGGCCAGGGTCCGCGCGGCGACCAGCATGGCGGCGGTGTCGAGGATGTCCTGGCTGCTGGCGCCCCGGTGGACATAGGGCCGGGCGTTCGGTTCCACGAGGGCGACCAGGTCGGAGACCAACGGGGTGACCGGATTACCGCTCGCGCGTGCGCGCAGCGCCAGGTCCCGTACGTCGAATCGGCGTGCGTCGGCCGACGCGGTCACCGCCCGCCCGGCCTCGGCGGGGGCGAGCCCGCAGTCCGACTGGGCACGGGTCAGCGCGGCTTCGGCGTCGAGCATCGCCTGCAGAAAGGCGCTGTCGCCGCCGGCCGTCTCGGCGGGGGAGCCTGCCCGCCCGGGGGCGAGCAGGCCGGCATCGCTCTCGTGCATCAGCTGAACTCCAGGAAGACCGTTCGCCGTCCCCCCGAGGGCGGCTGTCGAAACGCTGGACACGCGGGCTCGTGGGTGTCGCGATCGGTGTGATCCGGACGAGCGGCACTGACCAAGGGCTGTCCCGTGACACTTACCCCTCGTCGGTCGCCCGGTGGATGCCGAACACCGCGCCCTGCGGATCACGTACCACCGCGATACGCGGCCCGTCCGGAATGCTCGTCGGCGGCATCAGCAGTTCGCCCCCCGCCCCCTGCGCGGTGGCCGCCGTCGCGTCCACGTCCGTCACGGCGAAGTACGGCAGCCAGTTCGGCGGCGCGTCCGGCGGGAACTTCTCGTCCATGATCAGCATGCCGCCGAAGTCCTCGCCCGCCACGCCCCACTGCGTGTAGCTCTCCGACGCGGCGTTCACCGTCCACCCGAAGACCGCGGGATAGAAAGCGAGCGCGGGATCGGCCTCGCGGGTGACGAGTTCGACCCAGCCGAGCGCGCCCGGTTCGTTCAGCCGCTCCACACCGGCGAAGGCGCGCCCCTGCCACAGCGAGAACACCGCACCCGAGGGATCCGCGACCACCGCGAACCTGCCCTGGTCGAACACGTCCATCGGCCCGACCAGGAGCGAGCCACCTGCCGACTTCACCTTCTCGACCGTCGCGTCCGTGTCCGGGGCGGCGAACGAGACCGTCCAGGCGGGCGGCCGGCCCGGCTGGTAGATCGGACTGAGTGCGGCCACGCGAGCGTCGCCTAGGTGCGCCATGGTGTAGCCGCCCGCCTCCTCTCGCGGATCGGTCTCGCAGCGCCAGCCGAAGAGCGCCGCGTAGAACGATTTGGCGGCCGGAATGTCGGGGGTGCTCAGCTCGATCCAGCAGGGACCGCTGGGCACCGGTTGGGTGAGCTTCATTCGGTTTCCTCCGTGGACGCGGGGTCACGTGGGCGCATGTCTGTCCGTCGGTCGGTGCGTCCTCGTGCAGTCGCACGCTATGTCCTCGTGGCCGGGGCGGCCATCCGTGCCGCGACGAGGGGGCGGGCGGAGAGGAATTGTTTTACGGGTGTAATACCTGCTAAAGTGTTTGAGTGAGTGATACAACCATCCTGTCCAGGCAGCCCTCCGTCCGCAGACTCCCGTTGGCAGCGCCGCTGCGTCTCGCCCGGCCCTCGGACATGTGGTTCAAGCCGGCACTGAGCGTCGTCGTCGCCACCGCGATACCGGATCTCGTGCTGTTCGCCATGGACCGGCTGGACCTCGTGATGTACACGATGGCCGGTTCGCTCTGCGCGCTGTACGGCCACAATCTGCCGTACGTCCGCCGTGCCCGAGCTGTTGCCGGAGTCGTCGTCTCCATGGTCATCGGCATGGCGATATCCCTGGTCGCGGCCTCGCTCACCGGCTCGACCGCCGTTCTGATCGCGGTGGGCGCCCTGCTCGCCGCAGGGCAGAAGACGCTGTGCGACGCCACCCGCATCGGCCCGCCCGGACCGGTGATCTTCACGTTCGTCACCTCGGCCGCGCTCTTCGCCCCGCAGCACCTGGGCCAGGTGCCCGGCCATCTCGCGCTGACGCTGGCAGCGGGCGTGATCTCCTGGCTGGTCACGGTCGGTCCCGTGGTGATCCGCAGGGAGGGCCCCGAGCGCCGGGCGACGGCCCGCGCGCTCGACGCGGCCGCGGCCTACGCCGACGCCCCCGGTCACCGCACCCGGCACGCCGCGGTCGCCGCCGTGCACGCGGCCTGGCAGACCCTGCTCGCCGCGGGGCGCCCCACCCCCGCACGGGCGGCGCTCGAACGCCTCGTCGTCCACGCCGAAGCCGTCCTTGCCGGGGGCGCCCACGGCACCTCTTCGGCCGCCTCCGCCGCTGCCGAGCCCGAACGGCTCCGTGCCTGGGCCCGGCAGGCCCGTGCCCGCGGCCCCGTCCCCACCCCGCCGCCCGCTCCGGGCACGTCCGACGAGCTGTTCGGCATCGACGCCGAACGGGCCGCCCGGCGCACGGTGAGCCGTCGCGACGGCCGCCGCGCACTCCTGCGCGGCTTCGCCCCCGGCTCCCCGCTCCTGCCCATCGGCGCCCGCGCTCTCATCGGCTGCGCCCTGGCCGGATACGCCTCCCAGGCAGTCGGCGTCGGCCGCCCCTACTGGGCGATCGTCACCGCGGCCTCCCTCTACCAGGCCAATGTGACCTTGTCCTGGAACCGGGCTCTCCAGCGCACCCTGGGCAATCTGATCGGCGTCCTCGTCTTCGCCGCGGTCCTCCCGGTCAGCCGTACGGGGCCACTGGCCCTGATCGGCTTCTGTCTCTTCTTCGGTTTCGCGGCCGAGGCCCTGATCACCCGCAACTACTGGCTCGGCTCCATCGCGGTTACCCCGATGGCCCTGCTGGTCCTGGAGTTCGGCGGCACCCATCCGGCCGGTGAACTCATCGGTGACCGCGTCCTGGACACCCTCATCGGTGCCGGGGTGGGCATGCTCGCCGCCATGGTGGTCACCAACCGGCGGGCCGCCGGACGCCTCGAAAAGGCCCTGGACGCCACCGACCGGGCCCGCGCGCACGCCGTACACGCGCTCGCCGCACCGCACCCCACCCCCGCCGCCCTCGACGCCGCGCGTCGCAGGCTGACGGGATCACTCGTCGAGCTGCGCGAGGCCGATGACACCGCGGCGGGCGAATGGTGGCAGCGCGCCCTGCCCCAGGAGCAGGTCCTCGCGGCCGAGCAGGCCGGACACCGTACGCTCGCGGCGACAGCGAAACGGCAGGGGCTGATCGCCTCCGCCCAGGAGAACGGAGCGGTGTGACCGACGACATCGTCGCCTCGGTGGTACGGCAGTGGCAGGCCGTCAACCCGGAACTGGACACCGGCCCGATGGAACTCATCGGCCGCATCAACCGCTGCGCGGCCCTGCTCCAGCAGGCGGAGGACGCGCCCCTGAGAGCCGCCGGCCTGACCCGCGCCGAGTTCGACCTGCTCGGTGCCGTGCGCCGCACCGACCGCGAGCTCACCCCCGGCGAGCTGGCCAGGGAGACCTTCTCCTCCGGTGCCGCCGTCACCAAGCGCCTGCGGGTCCTTCAGGAACGCGGTCTGGTCGACCGCCGCAGCGACGACCGCGACCGTCGTGTCGCCCATGTCCGCCTGACCGAGGAGGGCCGTGAGCTGGTCGACCGGCTGCTGCCGAGGCAGCTGGCGTACGAACGCGCGGTGCTGTCCGGCCTCGACGAGCAGTCCCGCACGCGACTCAGCGCTCAGCTCAGCGAGTTGCTGGTGCAGCTGGAGGGCCGTATCGGCGGCGCCCGGCACTGAACCGGGACCGGGGCGCCTCCGGCGGAACCGCCCCGTCCCCGCTGCCCGTACGCGAGCCGGGGTTCAGTTGCTGACCTCGACGGACCCCGTGATCCTGCCGCAGCCGAAATGGACCAGCACCGTCACGTCGTACCGTCCGGGGCCCGCGTCCTGCCGAATGGTCGCCCCCTCCGGTGGTCCGTTCATCGCGAACTTCAACGAGACGACCAAGACCGGTGACGTCGTCGGCGTGATCGGCGGATACAAGACCGGCGGAGCCACTGATGACACGTCCTACAGCTCGTACTTCGGCAAGGACATCAAGGCTCTGGTGTGGACCGACGGCGAGGTGTCCAACTACATGGACACCGACCAAGGCGGCCGCATCGGGGTCGCACGGAGGGCTCGGCCCTCCCGCAGGTGCGGTGCGAGTGCTGTCGTCCACGAGGCGCGTACGGCGTTCCATTCGTTGGCGCACCCCTTCGCCCGCTCGGCAGGCAGGGCGTCAGGGCCCACCAACTCCCGGTGGCGGCCGGAAGCGGCGCCGTAGACGTAGCAGCGGTGGTTGACCGCACGCCGGCCGTCCGAGGAGTGCTCGTCGGGCCCGTCGTCGACATCCTCGTTCGTGACCTCGGACAAGTGCCAGGCCTCGGCGGCCGCGAGCAATTGCTGTTCGCCGGCGGCGCCCTTGCGCAGCAGCATCAGGGCGGCGAACTGGTCGGCGAAATCCTCTTCCCGGCCGTGCACGCGCAGGTCGAAGACGTCCACGAGGGCATGCGCCGTCTCGTGGAACAGCGTTTCCAGCATGACGGCCGTCACGTCGTCGTCCGCCCGCCGGGGCCCGGCCCGCCGGAAAAGCTCCCGGGTTTCGGAGACCTCGTCGTAGCAGACCTCCACGTGGGTGAGCTCAGGATCGTAGGAGGACCCTTCGCCGTGACACGAGACCACGCCGACGGATATCGGCCGGTCCACCTCGACCAGAGCGGTGACCGCCGACGCGGCCTCCTCCACCACCTTCCGCCTTCGCAGGAAGGCGGCGTCGTCCCGGTCGGAGTCCGTCGGCGCCGCATACCGGATCTCGATGCCCGAACGTTCCGCTTCGGTAAGGGAGGCATCTTGCTTCTGGCAGCCGGACACACCGGCGACCGCTACCAGCACCATCCCCCCGAGGCACGCGCCGAACCGGCCCGCCGACCGCATCACTCCACCTGCTTCCCTGTATATCGCCGTGACCACCATCCTGCCCCGACGTTGGGGACCAACGGAACGGATCCAGGGTGCTGGCCAGGACCGCGTGCGGCTGCCGAAGACGCCGTGAGCGGCCCCGATGGGTGGGGTCCGCGGTGATACCGGGGGCGGCGAGGAGTGCCGCGTCGCCGACGCGACCTTGCCGTACACCCGCCCTTCAGTCATGAATGTGCGCCTTGCGATCCACTTCGATCGCATGTGCGCGTGTTCCGTTCTGAGGGGCATTCTGCCGGGTGGAACAAGTATCGCTCGGTGCTGACCTGTCAGATTCTGCTTGGACTACGGCCCTCTTCGAGTGAGCGGGGGCGAAGCGTGCCGCTCTCGGTGGCTGTAGTGGTGTACCTCTCTGCGGTACACCAGAGGGGCCGGGTCACCCATTCCCCTTGATCGTTACTCCTTGTGCACGCTTGGAGGCGGTGCGTGCAAAAACTCGTGAGTGTATCTCCGCGGGATCGCTCGCGCAGGGGGTTGGGTGAATGTGCCGAAGCGCTGATTCGATCTGACTAAGCTCACGCGCAGCGCAGTCGAGTTGATATGAATTCGAGCGCTTGTTCCAGAGTGTCTTGTACGCGCGTATACCTCCCGAATCAACCGCCAGAGGTTCTAGATGGTTCGTGTTGAATCACCGCCGATCGAACGAGGAATCCCCGTCGTTCGGGCCATGTTGCTGCCCATGCTGCTGACGGGCGGAGCGACCGCAGCCGCGGTGGCACTGGTCTCCCCGGCCGCGCGGATACCAGTCGTCTGGTGCGGCGCCCTCGCCACCGTCGTCGTCGTCGCACTCACCGTTCAACTCGCCCGCAGGGCACGCGACCTGCGTACCCAGCGCACGGTGTACGAACGGCGCTTCGCCGACCTGGAACGGCGCATCGCCACCCACGACGACGAGACCGTGCGGATCAGCAAGGAGCTCCTGCCTGCCGCCATCCACCGGCTGCGCGTGGGCAATTCGCCCGAAGAGGTGCTCCGGGACGTGGTGGACGCGGACGAGATGTACCGCGACCTGCCGGACGCCCAGCGCACCCTCGTCTACACCGTGCTGAACATCATCGACAACGAAGAGGCGATGCGTGACTCCGCGCAGCGCGCCTTCGTCAACGTCGCCCGGCGCGTCCAGGCGATCGTCCACCGACAGGCGAGCGAACTGCGGGAGATGGAGGAGCACCACGGGCGCAACCCCGACGTCTTCGACGACCTGCTCCGCATCGACCACGGCACCGCGCTGATCGGCCGGCTCGCCGACTCCATCGCGGTACTCGGCGGCGCCCGGCCCAGTCGCCAGTGGCCGAAGCCCGTACCGCTGTTCAGCGTCCTGCGCGGCGCCATGTCGCGGATCCTGGAGTACCCGCGGGTCGATCTGCACTCGATCGCCAAGGTCGCCATCATCGGCACGGCCGTCGAACCGCTCATCCACGCCTGCGCCGAACTCCTCGACAACGCCACGCGCTACTCCCCGCCACAGACCCGGGTGCACGTCACCGCCGTCGAGGTGCAGACCGGCATCGCCATCGAGATCGAGGACGGCGGCGTCTCGCTCAGCGAGGAGGCTCGCGCTCGGGCCGAGAACATGCTGGCCAGGGCCCAGGCCGGCTCCAGCATGAACGACCTCGGCGAGTCCCCACGTCTGGGCATGGCCGTCGTCGGACGGCTCTCGCGGATGTACGACCTCCAAGTCTCGTTGCGGCAGTCCGCGTACGGCGGCGTCCGTGCCGTACTCATCGTGCCCCGCGCCATGATCACCACCGGACCCGCTCCCGGCATCGCCCACGGCATCGGTGCCACGTCGAGGCCCACCAGCGACATCGACCAGGAGGCGATGAAGCACGTCGTGCCCGCACGCCGCAAGCCCCGCCCCGTGGCCGAGCGCCCCGCCACCGGACCGGTCGCACCCGTCACCCGGCCGGTACTCCCCGCGGCAGCCATGGAGGACGACGTCCCCGTGGTGACCGAGTGGACCGCGGGCGGGCTGCCGCAACGCCGCAGCCGCGGCCGCGCACCCTTGGGATCGCACAACCTTCCCGCACAGCCCGCCGCCCCCGCCGCGGGACAGCGCAACGGCTACACCAACGGCCACCCCGCCGGCCACGGCCAGGGGCACGACAGCGGAAGGGAGCAGCCCCCGGGTCTCTGGCTGGAGGCCTTCACCAACGCCGTCAACGGGGTGCCGCAGGAGCCGAAGACGGACGAAGACTCTGATGACGCGTGGGACAAGGGAGACCTGAAGTGATCCAGCAGCGGGGAAACATGGACTGGATGCTCAAGGAACTGGCCGACGACGTGCCGGACATCCATCAGATCGTGGTGCTTTCCGCCGACGGTCTGCGCATCGCCCGGCACGGCGGCGACCCCGATGTCGCCGACCGTCTCGCGGCTGCCTGTGCCGGACTGCAGAGCCTGGCCGCCGCCGTCGCCTCCGAGATCCCGTACAGCGACGGCCTCATGCGGCTGGTCGTCATCGAAGTCACCGGCGGGTTCTTCTACTTGATGGCCGCCGGAACCGGCGCGTACCTCGCGGTCCTGGCCGGTGAGACGGTCGACGCGGGGCTCGTCGGGTCACGGATGCGGGACATGGTCGTCAGGATCGGCGCCCATCTGACGAGTCCGCCCCGCCACGACGGGCAGGCCGGATGAATTCTCCCCGACGAGAACGCCGAGAAGCCGATCCGGCGCTGAACGATCCGGAACGGCTGTACGTGATCACCGGCGATCCCGACGGCAGCGAGCGGGCGCCGCTCGACCTGGTGACCATGGTCGTCGCGAAGGCGCAGCCGTCGCCGACGGTCCAGCCCGAGCAGGCAGTGATCCTGAGGCTCTGCCAGGCGCCGTTATCCGTCGCCGAGATCTCGGCGTACCTGGGTCTGCCCTTCAGCGTGGTGACGTCGCTCCTCACAGAGCTCCTCGCGACCGAACTCATCGAATCGCGCGCGCCCGTCGCCCGCGCCACTCTTCCGGACAGGTCCCTTCTCGAAGCGGTGATGCATGGACTTCAGAAACTCTGACACGATCACCGGCCCCCGGCGCGAGGACGTCCTGCCCACCACGGCGACCGCCGCGGTGAAGGTCGTGATCGTCGGTGGCTTCGGGGTCGGCAAGACGACCATGGTCGGATCCGTCAGCGAGATCCGGCCGCTGACCACCGAAGAGACCATGACCCAGGCCGGTGTCGGCGTGGACGACAACTTCGGGGTGGAGAGCAAGACCGCCACCACCGTCGCCATGGACTTCGGCCGGATCTCCGTCAGTGAGGAACTGATCCTCTACCTGTTCGGCACTCCGGGCCAGGAGCGGTTCTGGTTCCTGTGGAACGGCCTGTTCGAAGGCGCCCTCGGCGCGGTGGTCCTCATCGACACCCGCCGCCTCGAAGTCAGCTTCGACGTCATCGGGCGGCTGGAGGAGCGCGGCGTGCCGTTCGTCGTCGCCGTCAACACCTTTCCCGACGCACCGAAACACCCTGTCGAGGCGCTCCGCAGCGCCCTGGACCTCCCCGAAGAGGTTCCGATGATCGACTGCGACGCCCGGCTGCGCGCCTCCAGCCGCGACGTACTGATGACCCTGATGCGCTATCTGCACAGTCTGGCCCTGCCGCTCGCCTGACCGCAGTACACACCCCCCGCGCGTCCCATCCGTCTGGTCCTTGGAATCCTCATCCTGGAGCGATCGTGACAACCCCATTCCCCTACGAGCCCGGACCGGCCCGGGGGCCGGTTCCACCCCCCGAGTGCCCGGCCCACGGTCTCGGTACCGGCCCCGGCGGCGTGCGCCGCCTCTACGGCCCGGAGGCCGAGCGCGACCCCCACGGGCTGTACGACAAACTGCGTGCCGAGCACGGCACCGTGGCTCCCGTACTGCTGCACGGCGACGTACCCGCCTGGCTGGTCCTCGGGCACAGCGAGAACCTGCACATGACCCGTACCCCCTCGCAGTTCTCCCGCGACTCCCGGCGGTGGTGGGCCCTGCAGGACGGCACCGTCGCCCCCGACCACCCCCTGGCACCGATCTTCACCTGGCAGCCGATCTGTGCCTTCGCCGACGGCGCCACCCATGAACGCCAGCGCGGCGCTGTCACCGACAGCATGGCCCGCATCGACACCCGCGGGGTGCGCCGCCACGTCAACCGCTACAGCAACCGGCTCGTCAACGACTTCTGCCAGGAAGGCCGCGTCGACCTGGTCAGCCAGTTCGCCGAGCGGCTGCCGATGATGGTGATGTGCGCGATCCTCGGCATGCCGGAGGAGTACAACGACCGGATGGTCCAGGCCGCCCGCGACATGACCCGGGGCACGGCGACCGCCGTCGCGAGCAACGCCTATGTCCTCGAAGCGCTGACCCGACTCGTCCGCCGCCGCCGCCGCGAACCGGCGGACGACTTCGCCACCTGGCTCGTCGAGCACCCCGCGGCGTTGAACGACCAGGAGGTCAGTGAGCATCTGAGGCTGCTCCTCATCGCCGCCTACGAGTCGACCGCCAACCTGATCGCCAACGTCCTGCGCATGGTGCTCACCGACCCCCGCTTCCGGGCCAGGCTCAGCGGCGGCCACATGACGGTGCCGGAGGCGGTCGAGCAGACGCTGTGGGACGAGCCGCCGTTCACCGCGGTCTTCGGCCGCTGGGCGGTCGGCGACACGGAACTGGGGGGCAAGCAGATCAAGGCGGGTGACGCCCTGATCGTGGGCATCGCGCCGGCCAACAGCGATCCGGTCGTACGTCCCGACCTGGGCGCCGACATGGCGGGCAACCGGGCCCACCTCGCCTTCAGCGGCGGCCCCCATGAATGCCCCGGGCAGGACATCGGACGCGCCATCGCGGACGTCGGCGTCGATGCCCTGCTGATGCGGCTGCCCGACCTCGAACTCGCCGTCGACGAGAGCGAACTGAGCTGGATCGGAAACATCATGAGCCGGCATCTGGTGCAGCTCCCGGCGGACTTCGCCGCGCGCCTGCCGCAGGACGACAAGGAACCGCCGTCCATGGGGAGGCCGAACCCGCAGCGTCAGGACCGGGATGTGCAGTCGACGGTCCGGCACACCGCCCCCACGCCCGGACGCGCACCCGGTCCGGCCCCGGTCCCCGCCACGACCGGCGCGATGTCCATGGCGACGACCACCGAGGAGTCCCGGGGGACCCTCGCCGAGCCGTCCGCCGTCGGCCGGATCCCGCAGCAGCGCGGCAGGACCGCGCCCGCGAGGCTGTGGCGCGCCGTCTCGCGCTGGTGGAGCGGCGACTGACCCGACTCGCTCGTCGGCGCGAAGACGGGACCGGCCGACGGCCCGGCGGGACCGGCCGTGCGGAGTCGCTCGGACCCTGCCCCGGCCGGTCCCCGTACCATGCGGAAGCGTGAAGCTGACAATTCTGGGCGGCGGCGGATTCCGGGTTCCCCTCGTGTACGGAGCACTGCTCGCCGATCACGCCGAGGGCCGCGTGTCCGCGGTCACCCTGTACGACACCGATGTGGACCGGCTCAGCGCCGTCGCCCGCGTGCTCGGCGAACAGGCCGAGAACGTGCCGGACGCCCCCGCCGTCACCGCCACCACCGAGCTCGACGAGGCACTGAGCGGCGCCGACTTCGTCTTCTCGGCGATCCGCGTCGGCGGTCTCGAAGGCCGGGCCGCCGACGAACGGGTCGCTCTCGACGCAGGTGTGCTCGGCCAGGAGACGGTCGGGGCGGGCGGCATCGCGTACGGGCTGCGCACCGTACCCGTCGCCGTCGACCTCGCACAGCGCATCGCCCGTCTCGCCCCGCGGGCCTGGGTCATCAACTTCACCAATCCGGCCGGCCTGGTCACCGAGGCCATGTCCCGCCACCTGGGCGACCGGGTGATCGGCATCTGCGACTCCCCGGTGGGCCTCGGCCGCCGTATCGCCGGAGTGCTGGGCGCCGACCCCGACCGCGCCCGGATCGACTACGTCGGCCTCAACCACCTGGGCTGGGTCCGTGCACTGCACGTCGACGGCCGGGACGAACTCCCCCGCCTGCTGGCGGACCCGGCCCTGCTCAGCTCCTTCGAGGAAGGCCGGCTCTTCGGAGCCGACTGGCTGCGGTCGCTCGGCGCCATCCCCAACGAGTACCTGCACTACTACTACTTCAACCGGGAGGCCGTACGCGCCTACCAGGAGGCCGAGCAGACCCGTGGCGCCTTCCTCCGCGAGCAGCAGGAGGGTTTCTACACCCGGATGAAGGACCCGGCCGCGCCCGCCCTGCAGTCCTGGGACCGCACTCGCGCCGAACGCGAAGCCACCTACATGTCGGAGAACCGGGAGGTCGCCGGGGTCGGCGAGCGGGACGAGAGCGATCTGGAATCCGGTGGCTACGAGAAGGTGGCGCTCGCCCTCATGCGGGCCGTGGCCCGGAACGAACGGACCTCGCTCATCCTCAACGTCCGTAACCGCACGACGCTTTCCGTGCTCGACGCGGACGCCGTCATCGAGGTGCCGTGCCTGGTCGACGCCAACGGCGCCCGACCTGTTGCCGTCGACCCCCTTCCGTACCATGCCGTCGCACTGGTGACCGCGGTCAAGGCCGTCGAACGCGCGGTGCTGGACGCGGCGGAAAGCGGCTCGCGCGCCACCGCCGTGAAGGCGTTCGCGCTCCACCCGCTGGTCGACTCCGTGGCGTTGGCCGAACGTCTCCTCGACGGGTACCTGAAGGTGCATCCCGGCCTCGCCTATCTCAACCGGGCCTGAGTGCCGTTTGCGAAGCCGGGCCGGGAGGACCGCACTTCGCTGCTGACCAGGAGGTGGAGCTGGGCGTCCAGCCAGGCGCCGGAAGGGGCGGCGAGGTCCTCCCCGCCCACCGCGGCTTTGCCGTCCAGGGTGTCGAGGAAGACGCGCAACAACGTTGCCGCACGGGTCAGACCGGTGCGTGAGAGTGCCGTCGCCGCCTCGTCGATACGGGAGCGGGCAGGGGCCGACAGATGGCGCAGCCCGGAGTGCGGCACGGCCGACATGGCGGACATCGCCTCGTCCAGCACCGTGGACAGCGGATCGGACGGGCGGCGCACCGCCGCCGTCAGGGCCGCCGAACCGTCACCGGCGGCGAGATCGGGCACGACCACTCCGGCCGGGGTGAGCACCGCCACCGGGTCGATCCCGATCCCACCGCCAAAGCGGTGCACCGCACCACTGACATGCGTGGCGCCGCCCTCCAGCGCATCGGCCAGGGCGTCCAACGCCCCGGGGCACTCCGGCCGGTACCGCGACGTCACCAACGCAGAGGTTCCCGAGGCGTCGCGCACGACGGCTTCGAGGCGCTGCTCGGCGGGGTCGTAACCGACGCTCTCCACCGCCGACAGCGCGACGACACGGACCGACTCCGCCTCGACCCGCGGGCGGATCAATCGGGGCGGCCTTCCCTCCCAGTCCGCGGTCAGCGCGGACAGGTCCCGCACGAGCAACGGTTCGGGCAGCTCCGCCCAGGCGGCACCGACCGGGGTGATGGTCGTCGTGCCGAGCCGGCCGCGGGAAATCGTCAGCGCGCGGCTCGCCGTGCGTCGCACGCTCTCGCTCACCAGGCTTCCGGCGGCCAGCGAAGCCAGCGACGTGGCGAGCACGCGTCGCGTGGACAACCGGTGGCCGCTCAGTTCCTGGCCCTCGACCGCCGTCCAGGCCTTGCGGAGGACGAGGACGGTGCCCGCGCCGGGATGGGCGAAATACACCTCGGAGACGAGGGACTGCGGCGTGCCGTGCACACGGCAGCCGAGCGAGACGAGCCGGACCCGGCGCAACGGGGTGTCGCCGGCCTCGCGGGTGCCCAGCACGCCGGGGAGCGCGGCGGCCCGCCGCCGGGCATGCACTTCGGTGAGCAGGGCGGCGACCAGCTCCGGGCGGTAGTGGGCGTTGCGGTCGGCGTACGCCGTGAGCTGGTCGGTCAACTCGGCGAACGTGCCCGCCGGCCAGTGCATCGACGCGGCGGCCAGGCGGGCACCGGCCCGTGCCAGGGACCCGCCGAGGACGGGGCCGACATGGGCCACGCCCTCCGCCAGCAGCTCGTCCGCCAGCTCGACGGCCGCGTCGAGTGCGGGTCCGGCCGTCGGCGGTGTCGTGGTGCGCCCGCCGACCTGGACGGGGACGGAGCTCCCGTCACTGCCCGCCGCGTCGGCAGAGCGGAACGCCCAGACAGCGAGCGCCACCGCCTCGCCGCGCAGCGCGGCGGCCGCGTCCGTCAGCGCGTACGCGATCTCGTCGGGGACCGGGAAGCGCACCGTGCAGGTGGGGAGTTCGACCCGGGGTTCGGGGTGCTCCGGGGACGGACGGTGCACCAGGGCGGCGTAACCCCGCTCGAAGGTACGGCGGGCCGAGGCGAGCGGACGCGCACCCACGGCATCCGCGAGGGCCACGTCGTCGGCGGCGCCCGGCGACCAGTCGGTGAAGGGAGCGGCACCGGCCGACGCGACCCCGTCGCCGCGCTGATAGGCCAGCACCAGGGCGATGAGATGGCGGCACACGCCCGGTGCGGCACAAGTGCAGTCGCCGTCGTCCAGACCGGTTCCGGGCGGCAGCGAGGTGGTGGTGCCGTCGTCGAAGCGGGCCCGCACCGTGGCGTCCGGGTCCGTGGTGAGAGCGGGCACCGTGCCCGCGTCCAATTCCTTCGTGGCTCGCTTGACGAGTCCCCGGTTGGCCAGTGCCGCGAGCGTGTCCGGGGTCAGGGCGAGCAGATCGGGGCGGGTGACGCCGCCCGGCGTCCCGGTCATCGGCCCAGCCTCTCGGCGACGAACTCGGCGAGGTGACCCGGTGTCATCGCCCCGATGTGCGCCCCGGCCGCGGCGAGCCGTCCGGCCAGCTGACGGTCGTAGTCGGGGTTGGCGTCCTCGTCGAGCGCGGCCAGCCCCAGCACGGTGCTGCCCTGCTCCACCAGGGCCCGCACCGTGCGCAACAGCCGGTAGGGGTCACCGCCCTCGTAGAAGTCGGTGACCAGCGCGACGATCGTGCGCCGCGGATTCTCCACCAGGCCCGCGCCGTACTCCACGGCCCGCGCGATGTCGGTGCCGCCGCCCAGTTGCACCCGCATCAGCAGCTCCACCGGGTCGGCCACATCGGAGGTCAGGTCCACCACCTGGGTGTCGAAGGCGATCAGGTGCGTCTTGAGACCGGGCAGGCCCCACAGACACGCGGCGGTCACCGCGGAGTGGATGACCGATCCGGCCATCGAACCCGACTGGTCGACCAGCAGGATCAACTGCCACTGCGTCACATGACGTTGCGTACGGGAGTGGAAGTGGGCGCGCTCGATGAGAAGACGTCGTTCGGCCGGCTGGTAATGGGCGAGGTTGGCCCGTACGGTCTGCCGGAAGTCGAAGTCCCTCGCCACCGCCACCCTGCTGGGCCTGCGGGAGCGGGTGCCGTGGAAGGCACGGCGGATCTCCGGCCGGAGTTTGGCCAGGAGCTGTCTCACCACCGACTCGACGATGCGCCGGGCCAGCCGCAGCACCTGCGGGTTCATCAGGTGCTTGGTGCGCAGCACGGCTCGCAGCAATGTCGGGCTGGGCTCGACCCGTTCCAGTACGGCGGGGTCGGTCACGATCTCCTGGATGCCGTACCGCTCGACGGCGTCCCGCTCCAGGCGCTCGACGGTCTCCCTCGGGAAGAGCCGGTGGACGTCGTCGAGCCAGTCGACCGCGGTCACGGGGGACGGGCCGTCACCACCGGTGCGCGGGGCGGTACCGGAGCGGCGCACGCCGCGTCGGGCGAGGTCGGGGTCGCGGCCGTAGAGCCAGTCGAGTGCGGCGTCCCGGCCCGCGTTGCCCGGCCCCAGCGGTCCGGTGTGCCGTTCGGCGGCGGAGCCGAGGACCAGCCGCCAGCGCTCCAGCCCCTCGTCGGGAGCGGCTTCGGCCGCGGTCTCGCGGACCTTCCCGGGCACGGGCGCCGGGTCGGGCAGGTGTTCGGGCAGGGTCATGGGGTGGCTCCCAGGTCATAACGGGCCAGCAGCCGCGACACGGACTCCTCCAGATCGCGGGCACGGGCGATCAGCAGCGGGTCCGCGGCGGTCCGCAGCAGGGAACGCGAGGAGCCACGCACCCCGCGCCGTTCCAACAGCCGACCGGCGATCCGTTCGCGTTCGCTCGGCGGGAAGAACGCGAAGGCCTGACGCAGCGCGGGCAGACCCGACAGGAACGCGTCGTCGGGCAGCGCACACACCAGGGTGTCCAGCACATCGATCAGCGACTCCGCGCCACCGTGCCCGCGCCCGTCTCCCACGGTGCCCGTCACCTCGTCGCGGGCGAGCGCGAACAGCCCGGCCAGCCAGTCGCCGAGCGCATCCGCGCCGGTCTTCGCCACCGGACGCACCGCCTCGGCCGGATCCCCGGAGGTGCCCGGGTCGCGCGTCAGGGCCCGGTGCAGTCCGAACGCGGCCCCGCGCAGATCGATCGGCGCCTCGGGGTCGCCGCTGATCCGCCACGCGATCGCGCACACCGTCTCCGGCGGGACGGAGAGCACCCGAGGCGCGTGCAGCACCGCGTCCCGCGCCGCGACCACGGCCCGCAGACGAGGGAAGTCCACGCCCTGCCCACCGCGCGCACCCTCCAGAAGCCACAGCAGTCGTGTCGTCGCCCCGTCGATCACCGCGGCGAGCAGCGGGCCGTGCGCCACCCCGAACACCCGGTCGTGCCGCCACAGCCCCAGGGCTGTGGAGAGGATCTCCCCGAGTGCGCCGACGCTCTTCAACCCGCCCACCCGGGAGGCGAGTTCTCCGAGGAGCTGCTCGCAGTGCCCGTCCGTCCCGCACAGCACGGCGTCGAACAGTGCCCGCGCCAGGTCATCGGCCTCGGCCGTGGCGTCCCGGGTCCGCTCGGCGAGCGCGGCCGCCGCGGCCTGCGCCAGGGTCGCGCCGTACGCCCCCGCCTCCACCAGTGCCGCCTCGCGTCCCGGGGCGGACTGCGACTCCCATCGTTCGGTGAAGACCGGATCGATTCCGTGCCGGGGGCCCGACCTCCTCACGTGACCGGGAACCCCCAGCACCCGCAGCCGGTGCAGCACCCGGCTGCGCTCCAGCTCGGCGGCATCGGTGAGTTCGAGACGGTACGAGGTCCCTGGACCACCGTCCAGCGCCTGCCCGGCAAGCTGAGCCGCCACGTCGTGAACCAACGGTGGCGCGGGGGTGCCGGGGTCGAGGCGCCCGGTACGGTCGCCGCTGCAGGCGGCCACCATCTCGACCACGGCGGGATGGCCTCCGCCCGGCAGTACGCCCCGGCTCGTCCACGGGAGCGGGTGGTCCAGGTCGTCCGTGATCAGCGCGCCCGCGAGACCGTCCAGCACATCGATCCTGGCGGGACGCGAGTGGCCGCGCAGCGCCGTGAGTCCCTGCGCCAGGCTCCGTGCGGCGATCAGATCGGCGGTGGACACCGGGAACCCACGCGCCCGCAGCCGTTCGACGACCGTGCGCAGCAGACCGTCCGCCGCGGCCTCGGGGCCCGCTTCCCACACCTCCTGGTAGTAGCCCGGCGACGGCATCCCCGACTGGTAGCCGGCAAAGGCGTCCAGCTGCCGGAAGGAGTACGGCACGAGAAAACTCCCCGCCAGGGCCCCGACCGGTGGGGCGGGCACCTCCGGCCACCCGTCGGCACCCCGCCCCCAGCCGTCGCCCGCCTCGCCACCGGACGCTATGAGCGCACGGAGCGCGGGCTGGTGGAAACCGCCGGTCACCACCAGCACCGGCCGGTCCCCGGCCGCGGCGACCGCCGTCCGCACCCACGCCGCCATGTACGTTTCGCGTGCCCGGTCGCCCGCGTCGGCCTCCGCGTCGCCGCGCACCAGAGCGAAGTAGGCGTCGAGCCGTTCCGCGAGACCGTTGTCGGGCTCGACCTCGAACAGCCGGTCCCAGAGCGCGTCGGAGGAATCCACCGAGAAATGCCGGCACAGCCGTTCCGTCGCCTCCGCGTAGCGGACCTCCGCGTCGGCATAGCGGTTGGTGCGCTCGGCGAACGCCGGATGCCAGGCGGGCAGATCGATGAAACGGACCTCGGCACCGACAGCCCGCCCCGCCCGCAGGGCGACCCACTCCGGCGAGTAGTCGCAGAGCGGTGCCCAGGATGTCGCGGCCCGTTCTGCGTCGCGGTAGTGGCTGAACACCGCGACCGGCAGTTCGTGGCCGAGCAGCAGCTCGTCCAGCCGTGCGTTCATATCGGCCGGACCCTCGATCAGCACGTGGGCCGGCCGGAGCTCCTCGACGCTCCGCTCGACGAGCCGTGCACAGGCGGGGGAGTGGTGACGCACCCCCAGGAGCACCGCCGTCATCTGTCGGCCAGCAGATGGCGTGCGTCGTACAGGGCCTGCCATGCCGGACCCCGACGACGCGGCACTTGCTGCTCCAGATAGCGGCGCAGCCGGGCCAGGTCCTCCGGGCTGTCCTTCGCCGCCGTCCCTGCCAGACAGGCCACGACATCGGCTGCACTGCCCGGCTCACCCCGCAGGAACCAGCCGCGCACACCCACGGCATGGGCGACCGAGACCGCCTCCGCGGTGCTCATCACCGCCGAAGGAACGCCCGATCCGCCACCTGGCCCGCCCTTCTCACCGGCCCCCGCCCGGAGCTCCCGGAACGTACCGACCAGGACCTCCAGCACATCCCGGTCCGGCGGCGGTTCCACCCCCGATCGTCGCAGCAGGGTCGTCACCTCCGCCTCGACGAGCGCCAGTTCGGCGTCCAGGTCGGGGATCGGGAACACCGTCTCGAAATTGAACCGCCGCTTGAGCGCCGCGCTCATCTCGTTGACTCCCCGGTCGCGGGTGTTGGCCGTGGCTATGACGTTGAAGCCCTGCCGTGCGAAGACCATGCCGTCCGGTCCGGTGAGCTCGGGGATGGCCACCACCCGTTCGGAGAGCAGCGACAGCAGCGAGTCCTGCACCTCCAGCGGACAGCGGGTGATCTCCTCGAACCGTACGAGCCTGCCCTCGGCCATGCCACGCAGCATCGGCGCCGGAACCAGCGACCGGGTGGAGGGCCCCTCGGCGACCAGCAGCGCGTAGTTCCAGCCGTACTTGATCTGGTCCTCGGTGGTGGCCGCACCGCCCTGCACCGTCAGCGTCGAGTCGCCGCTGACGGCGGCCGCGATCAGTTCGGAAAGCAGCGACTTGGCGGTGCCCGGCTCCCCGACCAGCATCAGCCCACGGCTCGTCGCCAGCGTCACCAGCGCCCGGTCCACCAGCGAGGGGTTGCCGACGAACTTCCGGCTGACCCCCGCCTCCGCGTCGCCGATGACGAAACGGCGGGCCGCGCGCAGGCTCAGCTCCCAGCCCGGCGGTCGCGGATCGCGGTCGTCGGACCGCAGCGCGGCCAGCTCCTCGGCGTACCGCACCTCGGCCGGTGGCCGCTGCACCGCGGCCGGGCCGTCGTCCGGCGTCTCGGCACGTGTTTCGTTCCGTACGGTCATGAGGCGACGCCCTCGGTGAGTTCCTCCAGGTCGGCGAGGAGCTCGGACACGGTCACGGCGTCCAGATCGGTGAATCGGTGCGAGTGGGTGTGGCGGGCCCAGTGATCATTGGGCCGGTTGTCGAGCCAGACCGTTTCGAGGAGCTGGTCGGGGAACATGTCGACCACCCCGACCGCGATGCCTTCGTGCAGCGCGATCACCAGATAGCAGTCGTCGGCCAGCCGCTTGGAGATCCAGCGTTCCACTCCGGCGTCCTGCGGTACTCCGCGCTCCCAGCCGCGCCGCTGCAGCCCGAGGACCTTTCCGGTCGGCACCTTGAGCCCCTCGAACCGGGTGAGCCGGTACCCCGCGCCCTCCTCCTCGGGCAGCTCGTACACGGCGCGCCCGAGCTGCGCGAACGGCTGCAGTATCTCGTAGTCGGCGAACACCTCCGACCAGACGGTCAGTTCATCCCCGAGATCAAGCGGGTGCGCGAGCCGCACCGTCGCGTCGTCGGCCAGGGCGAAGGCATCGTCCTGTGCGTCGGCGAACGTACGGTCCTCGGCGACCCGGAACGCGGTGCGCACACCGTCGTCGGCCTCGCTGAGCCACACCAGCCGGCGCACCAGATGCCACAGCAGCGGATGACCGACAAACAACTCCTGGAACTCCTGGGCCGTCCAGGGGCGCCCGGAGACCATCGCGGCCTCCAGCCTGCGCACCTGGTCGGAGGCGATCGTCCGGACGTCCTTCTTGAGCGCCATGAACCGCTTGCGCTCGGCCGGGGCGAGTTCCGCGTCGTCCCGGGCGCCCGGCTGCGGCACGTCCTTGCGACGCTTGCCGTCACCGTCCAGCACATAGGGCCGCAATTGCTCGTCGAAGCCGACCGTGAACGAACGGGTGCCGTAGTCGAGGACCGTCGAACCGTTCTCGTCGAGACCGAGGTCCGGCACCAGGCGGTCGGAGAGCTGTTCTCCGGTCAGCCCCAGCCCCGCGGCCACCTCGGCGATCTTCTCCTGGGCCCGTGCCTTCAGCGCCTTGAACTTCACCCGCTGCGAGATGCCGTGCAGATGCAGGAGAGCGACATCGGTGCCGATGGACGCCAGCACATCGAGTCCCTCCACGGCCCGATGATGCGCGCCTTCACCGGGCCAGGACCGGATCACGGGGGTGAGCCGGCGGACCGTCCCGTCATCGCCCAGCAGTCCCAGCGCGTGCAGCGCCCACGACTCCTTCGCGGGCAGACCGGCCAGCTGCCACTGCTCGAACAGGGCCCAGGCGAATCCGGCGAGCGAGGCGGCATCGGCCGTCTCCACGAGTCGGGCGACCCCCGGGTACACCTCCCCGGGCTTCGACAGCGCCAGCATCGTCAGGACATGGCGCACCGACTGCACCGGCAGCGCACCGCCGGACCGGACCATGATCTGGGGCAGCACGGCGGGCTCCGCCCAGCCCGGCAGCACCGGCATCCTGGCCGGCAGCCCCCGCTCCAGCGGGTCCACGGACAGCAACACCTCCACCGCGGCCTCCGTCGGGGCTCCGTACACCCGCGCGGCATCGCGCACCACGGTGTCGCCGTGCACCGTGGCGATCAGCGTCAGTGCCTGCTCGGCGGCGCGCCGCGCGGCGCCCTTCCTGCCCACGGCGTCCGGCACCAGGAGCGGCGCGGCCGCGACGCCGTGCCGGGTGAACCAGGAACGAGCCGTCGTCGCCGTGGACTTGAGCCGTACCGCCCAGTCCGCCATGTGCCGGGCGACCTGCACGTCGACGAACGGGAGCAGCAGCGGGGCGAGCGCGCTGGGCTGCCGCGGCACGGCGCGCAACAGCAGCGGCAAGGCGGCGAGGCCGAACCGTGCGGCGACCGGCTTGAGGGTGTCCAGGCCCTCCCACAGGTCGGTCGGATCCCAGGCGGGCAGGAGCGGCGCGACCACCTCCTCGGGCCCGTGGACGAAGACCCGGGCCGACCGCAGATCACCCATGCTCACTTCGTGGCGCAGGGCCGCGGTGTCCTTCTCCCAGTCGTCGTGGGCGTGTTCGGTCGTGAACCAGGTGGAGGTGGCCGCCCACGCGGCCCGCTCCTCGGGCAGCCACTCCAGCGAGGGCTCGGACACGACGGCCGGACCTGTCACGACCATTTCCTTCACCGTGGCGCGGGGCCGGGACCACGGCGGCGCCGTCAGCACGGTGGGCAGGGCGTCCACGGGCGCGTCGGCGATCAGATCCTCCGGGTTGAGCAGAGGCTCGATGATCTCCACGACTTCGGCGCTCAGGCCCCCGAGTGCGAGCGCGACCAGTTCGTGGTGGGCGCCGATGTGACCGCGGAGCAGTTGCAGCGTCCGGTCGGACGAGGTGGTCGAAGCGCCGTGCAGCTCGGCGGCCAGGAGCCGCGCCGCACGCACCGGGTAGCGGCGCATGGCGTCGAGGAGAGCGGGACGGACATGCTTCGAGTCCGCATGGGCCAGCAGGCCGAGGAACGCCTCGTCGGTGGGAAGCTCCACCAGGGAGTTGGCGGCGAGCTTCACCCTGTCGGAGTAGTAGTGATGGCCGTCGAGGGATTCGGCCAGCGGGGTGGCGACGGCCGGTCCGATGCCCTCGGCGACCGTCGCGATGAACGCGACGCCGTCGGTGAAGTCCGGCCGGTGGGGGAACCGCTCCATCTGGGCGGCCGAGTTCAGAGAGCTGAACACCATGGCGCGCAGGGTGTGGTCCCGTTCCGCACCCACTCCGGGATCCGCGCAGAGGTCCTCGACCCAGTCGGTCTCACTCGGTACCAGATAGGAGACGACGATCTTGCGCAGGGCATCGGTGCGGCATCCGGCCAGCACCTCGACCGTCTGCCGGTACGTCTCTTCGTCGGCCGCGGCGAGCAGCGCACGGACCCGGTCCATCGGCGGTCGCCGATCCCTCGCCCAGTACGTGTAGCGCGGCCCCGTGAGGGTCTCCAGCCTGGGCTCGCTCCGCCGACCGCCGATCTGCTGCCAGTTGGCGTCGACCGAGAACATCTCGACCGCGGCCCGCGCGGCGAACGGCAGACCGTAGCGCTCGGCCCAGTGGTCCGCCCACGCGGAGTCGGGCACGGGAAGCCCGACGATCGCGGCGAGAGTGGCCGCTCCCACCGGTGAGGGGCTGCCGGCGACATGCGACCGCAGATGGTCGGCCAGCCCGGCATCCGAACGTGGCGCGTCCACGAACTCCTGGATCCAGGCAGCCTCTTCGGCGATCCTGGCCTCGACCAGGTCGAGCGTCTTCCGTGGCGCCTTGCCGGGCGCCCGGATCACGCCGCCGCGCCGGGGGTGGAGCGTGCGCCGCCAGTTGGCGGGGAGCACGAAGGTGTCCTCGTCGGGCAGGACAAGTGCCTCGGCCTCGGGCGCCGCCGAAGGGCCCGCTTCCGGCGTCGCGCCCGGCGCGGCCCCGGCCGATGCGACAGCCTCTCCGGCGCCCGCGGCCCCCGCCCCCACCTCGCGGTACCCCTTCTTCTCCTTCTCCGCGATCGTCTTGCGGACCTGTGCCGCCGCGGCCTCGGTCGACGCGTACTCCTTCGTCTGCGTACGCCCGTCGCTCCCGCACCGCCCGTAGCGCACCGTCACCACGACGCCCTCGGCCTCGGTCTCCCAGAACTTCGACGCACTGCCCTCGACGTACTCCCAGCGGCGCACGGTCCCGCCCCCTTCACACCCGGACAGCCCGCGCTGCGGCGGGCTTTTCGATCAGTGGTGCCACAGTAGAACGGACCACTGACAACGCAGCGTGACCAGGATGTCCGGAGAAGGAAACAGCAGGTCAGTCGCTGTGCGAGAGCTCGTCCCTGCGCACGGGGCGAGCGAGGGGCAGCCCCGGGACCAGCCGTTCCACCTCGTCCACCGCCGCGCTCCCGAGGCGTTCCAGTTCATTGCCGAGCGAGCCCGCCGGATGCGGTGTCAGGAAGACGCCCGGCAGGTCGAGCAGCAGACTGTCCGGCGGCGAGGGTTCCGGATCGGTGACGTCGAGTACGGCGCCGATCCGGCCGGCCGCCACCGCGTCCGTCAACGCCGACGTGTGGTGAGAGGGGCAGGAAGCGGGGATTCCTGAGGGAAATTCCGCCCCCTCACCCGCTCACGTCAGGGAGCGGAGACGGCGCGCGCGTCGCCGGACGGTGCCCACGACGGCGCTACACCAGTTACCTGACATACCATCAGGAAGAGCGGGATGGGCGGAGTGTACGGCGTGCGGCTGTCGGGCTGGTGGATGAGCCGTGGCCGTACGGCAGGAACGAAGGCCCCCTTCGCGTAGGCGACCTGCGCGGGCCAGTCCAGATCGAGATCGGAACCCGCCGGCACGATCCACCACCAGCGCTCGGCGTCCGCGAAGACACAACCGGTACGTGGCAGATGAGACATCAGGCGGAAGCCGTACCGGGCCGGTACTCCCACCGCGTCACAGCCCAGACTCGCCGACAGCGTGGGCGGCAGCGGCAACCGCACCGTGCCCGCCGCGCCGACGGGCGGCCGGGGCTCACGGGTGCGTTGCGCGCCGAGCAGATGGGACATCGCGTTCTTCAGCATGACCGCTCCGAGCCGTGCGGCAGTTCCGCCCAGACGATGCGGCCCGAGCCGTTGCCCGCGTCGCGGGAGCCCCAGGAACTGCTCATCGCGTCGACGAGCAGCAGGCCGCGTCCGTGCTCGTCGTCCGAGGTGCGGCAGAGCCGCGGTCCGCCGGGCTGGTGTCCCTGGTCCTGCACCGCTATGCGCAGCCGTCTGTCGAGGCAGTGCAGTTCGCACACGACGCGAGCGCTCACGGTGTGCACCACCGCGTTGGTGACCAGTTCCGAGACGATCAGGATGGCCGCCTCGTGCGTGTCCTCGTTCAGCCGCCACTCGTCGAGCCGGGCTCGTGTCAGCCGCCGTGCACCGGCCACCGATTCGGGGTGCGCCGGCAGCGCGAAGCAGTACCGGAGCGCTTCCGTCCCGGGGCTGAGATCCATGTACCGGGGGATAAGCGCACTGCCAGGTGCCACAACCGATTCCTCACAGTGGGGGCTGCGTCACAATCCGCGATCTCACGCGAATGAGCACGGTCGTGACTAAGTGAACTGGTTCACTCACCAACTCTCCCCCTGTCGAGAACACTTGGCAAGGGGCACTCTGAAAATTTCAGAGTGGCTGTGTCTTGGGAGCCCCGCGCATGGCACACTGCTGGCAAACAGCGCATCGGGAGGTCTGAAGTGAGCGAACCGCGGTCCGCCCCGACCGTGGGTCAGGTCGTTCTCGGCAAGCGCCTGCAGGATCTGCGGGAGCGGGTCGGCCTGAGCCGTGACCAGGCTGCGAAGGTGCTGCGGGTCGCACCTGCGACGATACGCAGGATGGAGACCGCCGAGGTCGCTCTCAAGATCCCCTATGTACAGCTGTTGCTGAAGGCGTACGGGATCGCAGACGACGAGGCCGACGCGTTCGTGGAGCTCGCCGAGGAGGCGAACAAGCCGGGCTGGTGGCAGCGCTACCACGATGTGCTGCCCGACTGGTTCAGCATGTACGTCAGCCTGGAGGGCGCCGCCAGCCTCCTGCGCATGTACGAGCCGCACTTCGTCCCCGGTCTGCTGCAGACCGAGGACTACGCGCGCTCGGTGATGCGCACCGGAGCCGTGGGCCAGACCAGGCCCGAGGACATTGAGCGCCATGTGGCGCTGCGGATGCAGCGCCAGTCCCTGCTCTCCCGGCCGGACGCCCCGAAGCTCTGGGTGGTGATGGACGAGACGGTGCTGCGCCGCCCGGTCGGCAGCGTCGACGCCATGCGGGGGCAGATCGACCGGCTGCTGGAAGCGACCGAGATGCCGCATGTGACGCTGCAGGTCGCGGAATTCTCGACCGGACACCACCCGGGAACCTACGGACCCTTCGTCCTCTTCCGTTTCGGCGTCCCCGAACTCCCCGACATGGTTTACAGCGAGTACCTGACCGGTGCCGTCTACTTCGACGCGCGCCCCGAGGTGGCCTCCTACCTCGAAGTCATGGACCGCATGGCGGCTCAGGCCGCAACTGCACAACGCACGAAGGAAATCCTCCGGGACTTCCGCAAGGAGCTGTGATGGATCCCATATACAACGGCATGCCGGCCGCCGAACTCGGCTCCGAGGGCTGGTACAAGCCGTGGAGCGGCGGGAACGGAGGCAATTGCGTCGAAGCCATGAAGCTGTCCGACGGGAGAGTCGCCGTACGCCAGTCCGCGGATCCCGACGGCCCCGCCCTGATCTATTCCCACGGTGAGATCGCCGCCTTCATCCAAGGTGCCAAGTCCGGCCAGGCGGATTTCCTCCTCACCTGATTCCACGGCCTTCTCGCCGGATCCGCCTTTCCGGAGCCCGTCCCCGTCCCACACTGTTGTTGTTCGCCGACCTATGGACCCATGGAGCGTGCTATGACCGGGCAGGATCCCCGAGCCGTCGAGATCGACACCAGCAAGCCGCATCCCGCCCGGATGTACGACTGGTTCCTCGGCGGCAAGGACAACTACCCGGTCGACGAACAGATGGCCCGGCAGTTGCTGGCCGTTGATGCCAGGGGGCGCGACATGGCCCGGGTCAACCGGGCCTTCATGCACCGGGCCACCCGGTGGCTGGCCGAGAACGGGGTCCGTCAGTTCCTCGACATCGGCACCGGCATACCCACCGAGCCGAACCTCCATCAGATCGCCCAGCGGACCGCCCCCGAATCACGCGTCGTCTACTGCGACAACGACCCGATCGTTCTCGCGCACGCGGCGGCCCTGCTGCGCTCCACCCCCCAGGGCGCCACGGAGTACATCCAGGCCGACGCCCGCAAACCCGAGGTCATCCTGGAAGAGGCCGGCACGGTCCTCGACTTCGACAAGCCGATCGCACTGTCGCTGCTGGCCCTGCTGCACTTCCTGGGTGACGAGGACGGCGCCGCCGAACTCGTCGACCGACTGGTCGAACGGCTCCCCTCCGGCAGCTATCTGGTGCTCTCGCACACCACCGGGGACTTCGATCCCGAGGGCGCGGCGCAGGCATCCGCCATGTACAAGGCGCGCGGGATGACGCTACGGCTGCGTTCCCACGCCGAAGTCACCACATTCTTCGACGGACTCGAACTCGTCGAGCCGGGTGTCGCGCTCTCCGCGGACTGGCACCCGGAGCTCGGCGAGGTCATCGAGGTGCCGGGCGACGAGCCGATCCCGGGCTACGCGGGCGTCGCCCGCAAGCCCTGACCACCCGCGCCGGCCCGTGATCTGCGACCGACCGGTCGGCGTCGACCGGTCGCCGACGGCCGACCCTCCTGCGCCGGCCGTCACTCACGGCTGACCGACCGAGTGATGCCGGCGGCGATCGTCGTGGCGAGCAGCCACCCGGCCCGATCAGTAGGTACGACAGCCACTGGTACCAGCCCTGCGGGTTGAACGCCTTCTCCTGCCCGAAGTCGGTGATCGGCAGCAGCAGATCCAGGGTGTGGAACAACGCGCTGAACGGCGGGGCCTCGTCGGCCTTCAACGGCGGTGGACGGTGCACCTGCCGGGGCACGCGAGGGTGGGGGGTATCGGTGCGTGCGCTGCTTGGCGAGCTGCACGGTCCGTGCCGCGTCGTCGTCACCGATCCGCCGGTACGCTGCCGTCAGCTGCTCGTAGGCGGACGGATCGTATCCGACGCGGCGTTCGGCAGGGGTCAGCTCGGTGATCTCCATCGCCGGGACTCCGACCTGCGGTCCGTCGTTGTGTCAACCCCGCTGGCCCAGCGGCGTGTTCAGCTTCCCAGTGCGTGTCCCGTCGTCGCGTCCACGTGCTCGGGGACCTCGTCGTGCCGGTCACCCACCGACGGTGTACCGGAAGGCTCGAAGAACAGCACCGAGGCATCGCCGGTGGCGGACGGCTTGTGCCACGTCCCGCGCGGCACGACGAACACGGCGCCGGGGGTGAGGGTGACCGAACGTTCCCCGTCCGACTCGCGCAGCCGGATGTCCAGGGTGCCGTCGAGGACCAGGAAGAACTCGTCGGTGTCCTCGTGGACGTGCCACACGTGCTCCCCGCGGACCTTCGAGATCCGCACGTCGTAGTCGTTGACGCGGGTCACGATCCGGGGGCTCCACAGCGCCTCGAACGTCTTCAGCGCATCGCTCAGCAGAATCGGGCCGGGCGCGGTCTTGGTCGTCTGATCACTCATGATCCCCATCCTCGGCCTTGGCTCCCGTCCCGGCGAGTGCTAGGAATCGCACATGGCGAAAGAATCCTCGCACCGGGTCGCAATGATCGTCTCCGCGGGCTCCAACCCCTTCGAGATGGGCGTGGCCACCGAACTCTTCGGGCTGCGCCGCCCCGAACTTCCGGTGCCCTGGTACGAGTTCGAGCTCTGCGCCGAGACCCCGACCGTGCGCATGCACCACGGTTTCTTCCAGCTCTCCGGCGTCGCCGGGCTCGATGCCGTCGACCGGGCCGACACCGTCGTCGTGCCGAACCGCCCCGACCCGGAGACCGAACCCGATCCGGCCGTCCTCGACGCGATCAGGCGCGCACACGCCCGCGGAGCCAGACTGGTCAGCTTCTGCACGGGGACGTTCACACTGGCCGCGGCGGGGGTGCTGGACGGCCGGCGGGTCACCACCCACTGGCGCTGGGCCGACGCCTTCACCGCCCGCCATCCGCAGGTCCACCTCGACCCCGATGTGCTGTTCGTCGACGACGGCCGGGTGATCACCGCGGCCGGCAGCGCCGCCGCCCTCGACACCGGCCTCCACATCATCCGCTCCGACCACGGCGCCGAGATCGCAGCCGCCGTGAGCCGCCGTCTGGTCTTCGCCGCCCACCGCGACGGCGGCCAGCGCCAGTTCGTCGAGCACCCCCTGCCCGACGTCCCCGACACCTCGCTCGGCCCGCTCCTGGCCTGGGCCGAGGAGCACCTCGGCACCGGACTCACCGTGACCGGCCTCGCCGCCCGCGCCGCCGTCAGCCCGGCTACCCTGCACCGCCGTTTCCGCGCCCAGCTCGGCACGACCCCGCACGGCTGGCTGACCGAACGCCGGATCACCCTCGCCTGCCGGCTGATGGAGCGCGGCGAGGAACGCCTCGACGTGGTCGCCCGTGCCAGCGGGCTGGGTACGGCGACGAACCTGCGGACCCAGCTACGCCGCCGTACCGGACTGACCCCCGGCGAGTACCGTCGCCGCTTCACCCCGACCCGCTGAGCCTCCGGTCCCCGGGTGACAATGGAGGCATGTCACGACGCACCGGACGACCGGGACGGCCCACGCCCACCACCGCCGGCGCACGGAAGTCCGCGTTCCCCGCGGACTCGCCGTGCCCCTGCGGCCTGCCCGCCGTGTACGGAGACTGTTGCGGTCGCCTGCACGCCGGGACCGCCGCCGCACCGACCTGTGAGGCACTCATGCGCTCCCGGTACGCCGCGTTCGTCGTCCGGGACGAGGCGTACCTGCTGCGCACCTGGCACCCGGACACCCGGCCGCCGGCCGTCGACTTCGACCCCGGGATGCGATGGGTGCGCCTGGAGATCCTGGAAACGACGGACGGCAGCCCGTTCCACACGACCGGTACGGTCACCTTCCGCGCGCACTACATGGACCGCGGGCGGCCGGACTCCCTCCACGAGAAGAGCCGTTTCGTGCGTTCCGGGGGCGCCTGGGTGTACTCGACGGCGGACTTCGCCGGCTGAACCGGCAGGCCGGTGACGGGTCCTTCACAGAGCGGCCCCGACCCGGGCCTTCTCCGGCGAGAGCTCCTGCGTCAGATCCTCCGCCAGCAGCCGTTTGGCGATCACGTCCACCGCGGCCCGCAGTTGCCGGTCGTCGGGGCGTGACCCGTGCTCGTCCAGGCGTTCGTTGAGCCACCGCGCCCACGCGACACCGATCGCCGCGGCCTCCCGGCTCCCGGCGGCCGTATGCGTGAACAGGTGGCCGTCGCCGGTGAGGTAGCCCTCCTCGATCATCCGGTCGAAGACCGGGACCAGCACCTCCGGCGGTACCCGGTGCCGGGTCGCGATCAGGCCGAGTCCCGCGTGACCGACCATCCGGGTGAACAGCTCGACCTGCATCACCGCCCAGGCCCCCGCCATGTCCAGCCGGGTGTCGGACTCCGCGACGATCCGCCGTGCCGTGTCCGGACCCGCGCCGCGAAGGATCTTGGCCACGGAGAATTCCAGGAGCCGGGCCGAGTCGCCCGCGCCGGGCTGGGCGAAGCCCTCGCCCATGTCCGTCGAGCCGACCCGCGCGGTGTCCCGCAGCTTCACCTCCTTCAGGAAGAGCGCCACGACGAACCCCAGGACCGCGACCGGCACCGTCCACAGGAACACGGTGTGCAGTGTGTCGGCATACGCCTGGGCCAGCGGCGCGGACTGCGCGGCGGGCAGACGGTGCAGCCCCTGCGGGCTCTGAGCGGCCTTCGCCAGCACCGCGGGGTCGCCGCCCGCCCGAGCCGCCGCGGCGATGCCGTCGGTCAGATTCGGTTTCAGCGCGTTGGCGTAGATCGTGCCGAAGACCGCGGTGCCGAAGGAACTGCCGAGCGTACGGAAGAACGTCACGCCCGACGTCGCCGTACCCAGGTCCGAGTAATCGACCGTGTTCTGCACGGCGATGGTCAGCACCTGCATGGACAGCCCGATACCGACGCCGAGCACCAGCATGTAGAGCGATTCCAGCCAGACCCCGCTGTCCGGGCCCATCCGGGAGAGCAGATACAGCCCGACCGCCATGACCAGCGAGCCCACGATGGGGAAGATCCGGTACCGGCCCGTCTTGGAGACCACGTTGCCGCTGAAGACCGAGGCGACGAGCAGCCCGACGACCATCGGCAGCGTCCGTACCCCCGACAGGGTCGCCGAGTCGCCGTCCACGTACTGCAGATACGTCGGCAGGAAGGTCATCGCGCCGAGCATCGCGAATCCCACGACGAAGCTCAGGATCGAGCAGACGGTGAACACCGGGTTCCGGAACAGCCGCATCGGCAGCATCGGTTCCTTCGCCCGGAACTCCACCAGGCAGAAGAGCGCCAGCGCCACGACGCCGCCCGCGAAGAGAGCGATGATGACGGGCGAGCCCCACGCGTACGCGTTGCCGCCCCAGCTGGTCGCCAGGATCAGCGCGCTCGCGCCGACCGTGACCAGGGCGATGCCCAGATAGTCGATCACGGGCCGCCCCACGGCCCTCACCGACGGAATCGTGCGGGCGGCGGCGATGACCACGACGATCGCGATCGGCACATTGACGTAGAACGCCCAGCGCCAGCTGAGATGATCGGTGAAGAGCCCGCCGAGCAGCGGCCCGACCACCGTCGACACCCCGAAGACGGCACCCAGCGCACCCTGGTACTTGCCGCGCTCGCGCAACGGGATCACATCGGCGATCAGTGCCATCGAGGTGACCATCAGCCCGCCGGCGCCGATGCCCTGCAGTCCTCGCCAGACGATCAGCAACGTCATATCGGTCGCGAGGCCGCACAGGAAGGAGCCGGTGATGAAGATGATGGCGGACAGCTGAAAGATGATCTTCCGGCCGAACAGATCGCCGAACTTGCCCACCAGGACCGTCGCCACCGTCTCGGCGAGCAGATAGGCCGTGACGACCCAGGACATGTGGGCGGCGCCGCCCAGATCCGAGACGATCGTCGGCAGTGCGGTGCCGACGATCGTCTGGTCCAGAGCGGCCAGCAGAAGCCCCAGCACGATCGTCGCGAAGACGATGTTCCGGCGGCGCGGATCGAGTACGGACGGCGCGGCGGCACTCTGCGCGGCGGGGGCTGTCTCGCTGGCAGTGGTCACGCTTGCACCCTCACACCGGGCCCCGTCCGCCGCATGTGGGGGACGGCCGGACGTGTCGTCAGGCCGACAGATCCCGCAGGGACGCCTTCAGTAGCGGCGGCCACGAGCCTCGTAGGAGAGGTCGGTGACGAAGAGGACGGACGGGCGAGAGCCGGCGGGCATGGTGTGCTCCCCAGGAGTGTGTCGGCGGACGGTGGTTCGACGATCTGGACGGCGTCGCCCGCCGACGACCAGGGGCGGTCGGACAGTCCGCCCCGCACGAGTCGACCGCGTCGTGCGCGCCGCCACTGCCCGGGATTCTCCGGCACCGACGCGGCGGATCACCGTCCGGGCCCTCGACCCGGACGCGACGGCGGCACGTGCGGTCGGTGCGGGTCTCCGGCCGGAGCGACAGTCAGCCGATGCGCCGGCAGATATCGTCCGTGGATCCGTGGACCATGCGCAGAGTCTTGTATCCGGTGGGGCTGATGGCAAGGCTGTAGACCCCGTCGATGCGGTACTGGCCGCGCGCCAGATTGCCGTTGTGCTCGCCGACACCGGCGAGCACCGGGCCGATCACGTGCCAGAGCTGCGAACCGTCGGTCGAGATCTCGACAAGCGCGCTGCCACCGGCGTCGACGTCGTAGAAGGCACCAGTGTCGGTGTTGGTGACCCGGACGACGAGATCACCCTTGTACACGACCTCCTTCGTCGTTCCGTCCGCATGGGTCGCCAGCACCTTCTGCACGACCTTGTCGACGATCGGTTCGCTGTGGATGGGGAAGTCACATCGAGCACCGGCCGGCTGGTCGAACGGCGGGGTGGGGGCCGGCACCCAGTCCGTCCTTCCGGGTGCCGTGGTCACGGCGGACGCGGGCGCGGCGGCCGACAGCGCCGCGGCGAGTGACATGGCGACCGTGAGTGAGGAGAAGGTGGTCCGTCGCATGGATGCTCCCTGCGGGGGCTCGCGGAAGATGCTGCGGCCGACGTGCCCCCGTGGGCCGGCCGCACTCTCACCCGGCTGATCATGCCCTGGCCGAGCGCGGTCGTATAAGGGGTGCGTGCGGCCGGAGTTGCCGGAGTTGCCGGAGGTGCGGACAGGGCCGCGCCCGGAACCCGCGCGGGAGCGATCAGCGGATGTGGCGCCCGGAGATCGCCCGCGCGATCACCAGCCGCTGGATCTCGCTCGCCGCATCGACCCTTCGCAAGGCATGCGTGCGGTGGTGGGCGAGGCGTGTCACCAGGAGCTGCCGGGACGCACCGGCAGCCGTGGGTGGTGGGCGGCGAGGATCTTGTTCGCGCGTGCCAGCTCGGAGAGTGCCTGCTCGCGGTCGGCCTGGTCCTCGGCGCAGAGCCGTGGGCCACGGAACCTGCGCACCTCGCGCGCGGCGCATTCGGCGTCGAACTCCGCCTGCAGGATGTGCGGCGGGATGCAGGATCCGATCAGCGCGGCGACCCGGTCCGGGATCGGCACGGGGACGAGGAGGTGTGAGGCGGTCATGAGGGGTGCCCTCTCGGATGGTTGGCCAGGAGGTGGTTCTCGGTGTGGCCACCGGGTGGGCGGCCGACTCCTCCATGTGTACGGGACGCAGTTCCGGGTTTCTTGTTGAGAACGTCTCCGTGTGGCAACCGTTTGAGAGTGATCGGGTATTTCCCCTTACTCGTAAGTAAGTTGACCCATCGCCACGTACGTGCTGCGCGATCCGGACGAGAGTCCCTAGAGGGACACGTCGGTGCCGCGTTCGCGCAGCTGGAGTGCCCGTAGTACGGCCTCGGTCGAGAACCGGCTTTCCGGATCGACCAGTTGTGCACCGAAGATGGTCTCCAGATTACGCATCCGGTACCGGACGGTCTGAGGATGCACATCCAGCAGCTCGCCCATGTGGGCCGCGGTCCCCCTGGTTTCGAGCCAGACGCGGAGCGTTTCGATCAGCCGCTCGCGCCGGTTGACGCTGATCCCCGCGATCGGAGCCAGTTCGCGCCGGGCGAGTTGATCGAGGAGGGCGGTGTCGGAGAGGAGCCACAGCGTGATGAGGTGGTCCTCGCACAGTACGAGCGGCGCGTCCGCGATGATCCCGGCGTCGACGAGTTCGAGGACCCGGCGGGCCCAGCGGATCGAGTCCGAGGCGAGTGCTGTGGGGACGGTCAGGCCGATGGCGACCCGGGTGCCGAGGAGGGCGCGCTCAAGCATCTGTCTTCGCGCCTCGTCGAGCGGCCCCGGGACGAGTAAGTGGGGCTGCGGATCACTGAGGTCGAGCAGGACGTCGCGGTCCAGGCCGGCCCGGTCGAGCCCGGCCGGGGCTCGGGCGGCGACCAGGGTCACCTGTTCCGGCAGCGTCCAGCCGGCGTGCTCGCAGAGCTCGGCGATGGCGGTCCGGGGCACCGGCCGCCCGGCGAGGACCAGATGCAGCAGACGGCGGCGCATGGCCTCGCTCTGCTCGCCGGACTGCGACTGTACCTCCAGGAAACCCTCGCGGGAGAGCGACTCCAGTTCGTCGATGTACGCGAACAGCGCGTCGGCGAAACTGAGCATCAGCGTGGGGGAGAAGCTGTAGCTCCGGCCGACCTTCTTGGCCCGGCGCAGCGCCACCCGGGCGCCGAGCCGATAGGCCCCCTGCAGCGTCTCCATGCTTCGCCCCTCATAGGCCTCGAACCGCCCGAAACGACGGCACATGTCGTCGCGAAGGGTGGTGGGGGTGGAGGGTTCGGCGACCAGATCGACGAACGACGCGAGGCTCTGTTCCACGCCGACACGAATGGCCTGACCATTCGGGCCGTTGAGCAGACGCGCGTATTCCGGATAGGCCCGGGTGACCTCGACGCCGATTTCCTTGATCAGGCTCGGCAGTTCGGGCCGCATGATTGCGGCGAATTCCTGGGGGAGCGGGCCCAGGGGGTCTCCGGTGTCCGACGGCTGTACACGTTCTGGCATGACTGTCCCCTTGCTTTCCGGCGCCCGGTGGGGGTGAGGCGGTGGGGGGAAAGCGCTCCCATCAACCGGCAGGTGCGTACCAAGTTCGCGATGAAGATAGACCAAGTCGGCTGCTGTGCCCACTACTTGTGCAAGATCGGAGTGCAAGGGGCACGTATCTCGGCCGCATTGTGGGGCTTCCGTGCAGGTGGGGCGGCAATGCTCACTTCCGGACAACGTATTTCGGCCGCTTGTTTCTCGACGACAAAAAAACCGACGTCGGTGAAGCGGCGCGGTGGGCCGGCGGGAGCGGGGCGGTCGACGACGTCCTGCTGTGGGCAGACGCCTCCGGGGTGGTCTCCTGACGCGGTCCCGCCTGCGTGCAGGCCGCGCCGGCGCGCCGGACCGGCAGGGGTCTCGCCGTGCCCAGTGGCGCGTTCATCGCGTTCGGGCGCCCGCCGCCGACCGGGACGGCCCTTGGTGCTGGAGGGGTCCCGCACCCCGCGAGCCCAGCCGTCGCGCCTTCACATGCGCATCCGTTGACAAGCCTTCAGGCTCCGTCTGCTCATTTCTGGATCAAAAATCGGCTGTCGCAAAAGATCTTAACCGGCAGGATTGTGTCGCCGTGTTTCTCGCAAGTAACATCACGGCTCGGCCAATTAAGGCATGCAATTCGCCGGTAAATGACTGCTCGGTCTCCGGGCTCCGGATCCACCCGCGACGCACTACTGAAACCGGGCCCTCGGCGTTCACCTGACGTGGCCGTGCCCAGAAAGTCCCGCACACAACGCATGCAGTCACTCTTGGCGCCGATACCGCCTGCGTTGAAACCGGCCAACTCCATGTACGACGCCGTCCAGGGGCGGCAGTCAAGAGGGGACGACATGAGAATCGCTTCGACCGGAGCGCGCGTGGGGCTGCTGTCAGCCTGTACCGCGTTCGTCGCTGTGCTGTCCACCGGAACGGCCACCGCGGCCACTCAACTGAACGGGCACTGGGCGCCGTTCAACCGGTGCCCGGTGGACGCGCCCGCCATGCTGGCGGCCGACGGCATGACGAACATCGCGACCTGCATCTCCTCGCATTCGGCCGGCGGGTCGATCAAGCTCGGTAATACGCAGGTGCCGACCGGCAACACCGACCTCCAGCTCGGAGTGATCCAGCACAGCGACGGCACCACGTCGCTGGTCGCCCCTGCGGAGGGTGCGCTCGTGGCCGACTCCGCGGACCTCCCGGGTGGCCTGCTCGGTCTCATGTGCCCGAGCGGTATCCCGGTCGTCTCGGGAATCTGCAACCAGATCACCAACAGCACCCTCAACAAGGTGACCGCGACGATCGAACCGGCTGGTGCCCCGCGGGACTTCAACATGGCGGCGAGCTTCGGCACCGGCCAGCCGATCCTGTCGATTCCTGTCCGTATCCACCTGCGGAACCCGTTCCTCGGCGACAAGTGTTACATCGGAACCGCCTCGAACCCGATTGTGCTGAAGCCCCAGAACAACGCCGTTCCCTCTCTCTCGCTGCAGCAGTTCGACGGCAATGGGACGCCCAATGACTCGGGCGAGATGGGGCGCTACACCTTCGGCGGCGCCGATCAGGGGGACTCCACCTACGCGGTCCCGGGAGCCAGCGGCTGCGGCGCCGGCCTGCTGGACTGGGCGGTCAATCTGAAGACCGGTCTTCCCTCGGCCTCGGGCAAGAACAACGTGGTCCTGAATCAAGCCTCCACATACTTCGCGAGCCCCTACGACCCTGCGGGTCTGGCCCCGAACGAAGGCAAGGCCTTTTCGCAGTACTGGCACTCCGCCGTCCGGTAGGAGAAGGCGCATTGCCACAGACTTCCGGTCGTCCTGGCGAACGACCCGGCGGCGGCACAACGGGGCGTGGTGACGGCCGGCCGGGACGATTGCCCTGAAGGGCCCGACGGCGGTTGGGCGTCCGTACGCCCAACCGTGTACGGACGACACGGAATCCGCCGCCCTGCGACCGCACTTCGGTTCCGTGCGCCTGAATTCACCCTTCGAGTATTGCCGGGCGCCGCAGAATTCGGAAAGCAGATGAATGGAAGCGCGGGCTCTTCTCGATTCCGAATCGAGGTAGTAGCGTACGTTCGGCGGTCTCCCATACGCCACAAGGATCAGCACCACGCCCGGATCGCATCGCGTGAATTCCGCGCTCGAAAGATTCACGGGCCCAGTTGCAACCCGCCCCGTACGTCGGCGGGAGTACTTCCCCGAAAGAAATCCGCTGTTGGATCGTGACGGTCGTTTCGTCCGAGTCCAACTCATTCCCCAACGGGACAGGAAAAGGGAGAAGTTCCATGCGTAAGAAGACGAGAATCCTGACCGCAGTCGGTGCCGCGGCCGCCGCGGTGGCCCTCGCCACCCCGTCGGCGTTCGCCGGTCCGACCGCCCCGTGGACCATTACGCCGACCGGCAACTTCAACGGGACCGCCAGTGTCACGGTGCTGACGGACAACAACGGCAACAAGATCCAGTGCGCCACGTCCGCCGCGGCGGGGAACGCCCCGACGTCCCCGGTCAGCGGCAGCCCGGCCAAGCTGGCGAACATCACGTCCATCTCGTTCAACTCGCCCTGCACCGGACCGTTCAGCTCCACCTGGACCGTCACCACCAAGGTCACGCCCCCGTGGGAGATCTGGGGCAACACCTACGCGGCGGGCGCCGGCACCAACTCCACCGGCCAGACCACCGGTCAGATCAAGGTGATCAACGCGACGGTGAGCGGCAGCAGCGTTCTCGGACCCTGCACCTTCGACGTGACCGGCAGCGTCGCCGCGAAGTACAACAACCCGAGCGCGGGCGGCTCCAACGGCACCCTCGACACCTCGGGCGGCGGCCTCACGCTGACCATCGTCAACAAGGTCGGCGGCGGCTGCGGAATCGTCGGCACCACGGCGAGCTTCGCGGGTCTGTACACGATCAAGAGCACGGCCACCGGCACGCCCTCGCCGGTCATCGTCGGCTGACGATCTCCTGGTGGGACCGGAGAACGTGTACGGGTGCCCAGTCACACTCCTTGTGACTGGGCACCCGTGCGACGCATGACATCCGGCCCCGGCCCCCGATGTCCTTTCGCGCAGGAGGCGACAATTCCACGGCGCCGCTTTGTCATCGAATGACAAGAATCCTCTGCTGTCGCTCGAATCGAAACCCGACTCTTCCCAGCCGCGACCGGTGTGCGTAGCGTACCCATCGGTAGGGACCGATTTCGGCTGTTCGAAGGCCCGCTACCCATCAGTGGACCCACATCCGCAACCATGTGGCATTCATGTCCACGCATGCTGGAAGGACTCATGCGCATGACCGTCGACGCACGCGTCTCAGCACGGCGACCGCTCCACTTTGCCGTGGGTGGGGCACTCGTCGTCGCCACCGCATTCATTCCGGGTGCTGAATCGATGGCGGCCGACCAGAATTCCGAGATCACGCTCGCCTACGCATGCGAATTCCCCTCGGGTGCCGTGGGAATCGATGTCACCGTTTCTGCCTCGCTGCCCGCGTCGGTGGGAACGGGTGAGGCGGTTCGGCCGGACCATGTCTCGGTCGTGGTGAAACTGCCTCAGGCGGCCCTCGAACAGTTCACCGGCCAGGAGGCGACGAGTCTGTCGGCCGACGCGCAGCTCACCGTGCGGCACCGCAGCGGTGACCGGTCGGCCGATGCCGCCTGGGCGAATCTCGACGCGCCGCCGGTGCCGATCACCGCCGAGGGCGGACTGGAGCTGACCGCGACCGGCGACGTGCCCACGGCGACATTCGGCTCCCCGGGGAAGGCCACCCTCTCGCCCGCCGGTCTCGCCCTGGCGCTCGCTCCCCGCAAGGCCGACAACTCCCCGACGTCGCCTCCGAGTCTCCAGGTCGTCTGCGAGCCCGCACCGGACCAGGACACCACGCTCGCGACCGTGCTCGTCGAGGGTTCCCGCTCCGGTTCCACCCCCGAGCCCGAGGTGAGCACCCCGAAGCCGGCCACGACGGGCACCGGGCCGGGAGCCGGATTCTCCTCGGACACCCGTAAGAGGATCAAGGCCCTCACCGACAGGACGCTGGACGGCGAGGACGACCCGGGCGGCAGCTGTCCCATCGTGATCCCGCCCGAATGGGTCATGACGACGGCGGACACCTATGTGGCGGGCTATGCCAACGCCGTCAAGATGGACGGTGCCGTGGCCCTGGGGCCCGCGCACATGAAGGTGACGCTGAACAAGGTCTACATCAACGACTCGTGCGCCTCCACGGTCGATGTGACATCCGAGGCGGAATTCGAGTACCAGGGCCGACGACAGCTGCCGCCGGCCAGATCCACCTTTCTGACGTACGGGTTCATGCCCACCACGGCCATCGTGGAACTGGAGCAGGTGGGCCCGCCGGCCGTCGTGCAGACGCACACGGTCACCAACACGCCCGAGTACCCGGAGAGCACGACGGTCACCACACAACTCTCCATGCGGATACACGACGTCAAGGTGAACGGCGTACCGCTGGACGTGGGCGACAACTGCCGGACGGCCGAGCCCTTCGAGCAGGTCCTCAAGGCATGGGGCCAGAGCTATCCGCGCTCCGGCTATCTCGTCGCCTACGGCGGGACCCTGTCCGGCTACGCGCACATACCGCCGTTCAAGGGCTGCGGGGTGGAGGAGAACCTGGACGCGGTCTTCACCTCCGCGATCTCCAGCGCGGGGAAGGCGGCCGACAACTACACGAAGATGACGCAGGCCGCGCTGTGCGTGGCGACGAACCCGGACGGCCCCGACTGCCCGCCGAAGATCCCCACCCCCGAACGGTGAGCGGCACCTGAGGCGTTTCGCGTCGGCACATGGGCTCTTCCGGTCCCACGGGACCGGAAGAGCCCATGTGCTTGTGGCATCCGCGACCCCGTGGCCGAGCCGGCGCAGGCCATTTGGAAGGGTGGTCCGCGGCCGGGGCGACCGGGAGCCTGTCCCTGCTTCACCGTCGGCGGAATTCCTCACTTTCCGACAGGTTTATCGCGGCAGTTACTCACCTGGAAACAAGGAATCGGGTTCGTGCGACCGACGCGAAGAAAGTTCCGTGTCCAGTATTGCGAAGTCAGGTTACCGAGCCGTAGCGTCCCACCTGAGCAGGTCGGAAACGCGTTTGCACCTGGTTGTTCGATGCACCCGGAGTCCTGGTCGCGCCCTTTTGCGGCCCGCGATTCCCACCGGGCGGCCCGTCGCCCGAACCCTCGGTTCCGGGGTGGTGCGCCCCTCGTCGGGATCGCGGTCCGGGCGCCGGTCCGCGCACAGGAGTGCTTGCGCAGTTTTCGACAAGGTCGGGCGACTGTTTTGTCAACGAGTGACAAGTGATCCACTCCCAGCACATGCTTCGTCGTTTTCCGCTGTTCAACGGCTTGTCCTGGCGGTTTCGACGGACATACCGTGCGCCTCCTGGTGCATGGGTGACGAGCCGCCATTGGATTTCTCAGAGCCGGAGCGCTGACAGATGACTTCGTTCACCACAACTTCGAAGGAGGGCCGATGGGAATCGAAGTAGTCGTCGAGGGCCTCACGAAGTCCTTCGGCAAGCAGAACATCTGGCAGGACGTCACCCTCACACTGCCCGCCGGCGAGGTGAGCGTCATGCTCGGTCCTTCCGGCACCGGAAAGACCGTGTTCCTGAAATCCATCATCGGTCTGCTGAAGCCCGAGCAGGGGCGCGTCCTCATCAACGGCGTGGACATGGTGAGCAGTCCCGAGCGCGACATCATGGAGACCCGGAAACTCTTCGGGCTCATGTTCCAGGACGGCGCACTCTTCGGCTCGATGTCGCTCTTCGACAACATCGCCTTCCCGCTGCGCGAGCACACCCGCAAGAAGGAATCAGAAATCCGCCGGATCGTCATGGAACGGATCGACATCGTCGGTCTGCTCGGTGCCGAGGAAAAACTCCCCGGCGAGATATCCGGCGGTATGCGCAAACGCGCCGGGCTGGCCCGAGCGCTCGTCCTGGACCCGCAGATCATTCTCTGCGACGAACCCGACTCCGGGCTGGACCCGGTCCGCACCGCCTATATCTCCCAGCTGCTCATCGATCTCAATGCGCAGATCGACGCGACGATGCTCATCGTCACCCACAATCTCGACATCGCGGCCACCGTCCCGGACAACATGGGCATGCTCTTCTGCCGCAATCTCGTCACCTTCGGGCCGCGCGAGGTGCTGCTCACCAGCGATGTGCCGGTCGTCTCGCAGTTCCTCGCAGGACGCCGCGAGGGCCCCATAGGGATGGCCGAGGAGAAGGACGCCGCGACGCTCGCCGCCGAAGAGGTGAACGGCTACGGCGTCGGCATCAGTTCCGCCAACGGCCCGCGCACCGTCGTACCGCAGCTGGAGCCGTCGCCCGGCATGCCCGTGCGGCAGGCCGCCCTGCGCCGCCGGGAACGGGTCCTGTCGATGATGGGCCAGCTGCCCGAGGCCGCTCGCACGGCCATCATGAACAGCTACGCCCCGGCCGCGGGCGGTGGACGCCCATGACGGCGCCCATGCCGGTGAGACCCCCCGAGCCGCCCGGGGCCGACACGGCCGGCGCGGCCGGGCCGAAGACACCGGAGCGGCGGTCTCCGGCACGGCTGCTCGCGCCGCTGCGCGAGACCGGGAAGCTGTTCTCCCTCGCCGGGACCGTGAGCCGGGAGATCTTCCGCAGGCCCTTCCAGGTACGGGAGCTCATCGAACAGTTCTGGTTCGTCGCCAGCGTCACCATCCTGCCCGCCGCGCTCGTCTCCATCCCGTTCGGCGCGGTCATCGCCCTCCAGGTCGGCTCGCTGACCCAGCAGCTCGGCGCCCAGTCGTTCACCGGCGGCGCCAGCGTCCTCGCCGTCATCCAGCAGGCCAGCCCGATCATCGTGGCACTGCTGATCTCCGGTGCGGCGGGCTCGGCCATCTGCGCGGACCTCGGTTCGCGGAAGATCCGCGAGGAACTCGACGCGATGGAGGTCATGGGCGTCTCGCCCGTCCAGCGGCTCGTCGTTCCGCGCGTCCTGGCCACGATGCTGGTGGCCGTCCTGCTCAACGGCCTGGTCTCCGTCGTCGGGACGCTCGGCGGCTACTTCTTCAACGTGATGCTGCAGCACGGCACCCCCGGGGCCTATCTCGCCAGCTTCTCCGCCCTCGCCCAGCTCCCCGACCTGTACATCAGCGAGGTCAAGGCGCTGATCTTCGGCTTCATCGCGGGCATCGTCGCCGCCTACCGCGGGCTCAACCCGCGCGGCGGCCCCAAGGGTGTCGGTGACGCGGTCAACCAGTCCGTCGTCATCACCTTCATGCTGCTGTTCTTCGTGAACATGGTTCTCACGGCGATCTACCTCCAGATCGTCCCCGCGAAGGGGAGCTGACCGATGTCGATGCTCAGCCGGCTCGACCGCTCGGGCGAGCAACTCATCTTCTACGTAAGGGCATTGATCTGGATCCCGCGGACGCTGCGCCGCTATCTGCGTGAGGTCCAGCGGCTGCTGGCCGAGGTGGCCTTCGGCAGCGGCGGTCTCGGCGTCGTCGGCGGAACCATCGGTGTGATGATCGCGATGACCCTCGCCACCGGCACGGTCGTCGGCCTCCAGGGGTACGCGGCCCTCAACCAGATCGGCACCTCCGCCTTCACGGGCTTCATCTCCGCCTACTTCAACACCCGCGAGATCGCACCCCTCGTGGCCGGACTCGCGCTCTCCGCGACCGTCGGCGCCGGTTTCACCGCCCAGCTCGGCGCGATGCGGATCAACGAGGAGGTCGACGCGCTGGAGGCGATGGGCGTGCGGTCCATGCCCTACCTCGTCACCACCCGGATCATCGCCGGCGTCGTCGCGATCATCCCGCTGTACGCGATCGGGCTGCTCTCCTCGTATCTCGCGTCCCGCTACGTCACCGTCCTGTTCAACGGACAGTCCGCGGGCACCTACGACCACTACTTCAATCTCTTCCTCTCCCCGGACGATGTGCTGCTTTCGGTGCTCAAGGTGCTGATATTCAGCGTGATGGTGATCCTCGCCCATTGCTACTACGGCTTCCACGCCACGGGCGGGCCCGCAGGGGTGGGCGTGGCGGTCGGCCGGTCGGTGCGCAACGCCATCGTGCTGATCAGCCTCACCGACTTCTTCCTCTCCCTCGCCATCTGGGGCGCCACGACGACGGTGAAGGTGGCCGGCTGATGAACGCTCACCGCACGCAGGCCGTCCGCCGCAGACTCGCCGGAGTCGCCTTCCTCCTCGTACCCGCCGTGCTCGTGTGGGTGTCGGTCTCGGTGTACAGGAAGGACTTCACCCATGACGCCACCGTGACCGTACGCACCGGGAGCGTCGGCAACGAGATGCACGACAACGCGGAGGTGAAGCTCCGCGGCGTCGTCGTCGGACAGGTCCGCGCCATCTCGGCCGACGGGGACGGGGCCCGGCTCACCCTCGCCATCGAACCCGACAAGCTCGACCGCATCCCGGCCGACGTGACCGCCCAGATGCTGCCCACCACCCTCTTCGGGGAACGGTTCGTGGCACTCGTACCGCCCGCGGTGCCGTCCGCACAGACACTGCGGGCCGGGGCCGTCATCCCGCAGGACCGCTCCAGCAACGCCATCGAGCTGGAGGAAGTCCTGGACAACGTCCTGCCGCTGCTGACCGCGGTGAAGCCGGAGAAGCTCGCCGCCACCCTGGGCGCGGTCTCCCAGGCGCTCGAAGGGCGTGGCCAGAAGCTCGGCGACACACTGCGCACCCTCGACGCCCACCTGGCCAGGTTCAACCCCCAACTCCCCACGCTCAACGCCGACATCAAGCAACTCGTCAAGGTGAGCAAGGTGTACGGGGACGCCGCTCCCGATGTTCTCGACGCACTCACCGACTTCACCACCACCAGCGGCACGATCGCCGAACAACAAGCGGAACTGGCCGACCTGTACGGGGCCACCACCGCCTCCGCGCAGGACCTCACCTCCTTCCTGCGGGAGAACAAGGACAACCTGATCCGGCTCTCCGCCACGAGCAGGCCGACACTGGAACTGCTCGCGCGGTACTCCGACGAATTCCCCTGCACCCTGCGGACCATGGCCGGCTTCGTCCCGGCCATGGACAAGGCCCTCGGCAAGGGCACCGACCGGCCCGGACTCCACGTCACCGTCAAGAGCGTGAAGTCCAAGGGCACGTACGTGCCCGGCCGGGACACCCCGGTCTACGACGCGACCGGCGGACCGCACTGCTACTCCGTGCCGTACGTGGGCCGGACCGTTCCGACCGCCGACGCCCGTACGACCGGAGTGGTCGAACCGGCCGCCGGCCGGCGCGGCGGCGAACCCGCCGTCACCGCACCCTCGGACCGGGACACCGCCCTCGGCATGCCCAACTCCCCGCAGGAGAGCCGACTCGTCAACGAACTGGTCGCTCCCTCACTGAAAGTCCAGCCGCAGACCCTGCCCGACTGGAGCAGCGTGCTCATCGGTCCGGCCTTCCGCGGTGCGGAGGTGAAGCTCAAGTGAAGCGCCGCTCTCTCGCCAGGCCGCTCGCGAAATCGATCGTCTTCATTCTGGTGACCGTGCTGGCCACCACCGTCCTGGCGCTGTCCATCGCCAACACGGGGGTCGGCGACACCACCACGTACAAGGCCAGGTTCACCGACGTCACCGGTCTGATCGTCGGTGACAGCGTGCGGATCGCCGGGGTCAAGGTCGGGCAGGTCGAGTCCATCGAGGTGGCCGACAAACGGCTGGCCGAGGTCGGCTTCGCCGTCCGCAAGGGACGCAGGCTCCCCGCCTCGGTGACCGCCTCGATCAAGTACCTCAACATGGTCGGTCAGCGGTACGTCGACCTCGACCAGGGCGCGGGACCGGTCGGCCGCAGCTTCGCGGCCGGAGCGACCATTCCGCTCTCCCGCACGACCCCGGCGCTCGATCTCACCCAGCTCTTCAACGGCTTCCAGCCGCTCTTCGAAGGACTCTCCCCGCCGGATGTCAACCAGCTCGCGGGCTCCATCGTCCAGGTGCTCCAGGGCGAGGGCGGCACCGTCGACAGCATCCTCCAGCACGTGGGCTCGCTGACCGGAACGGTCGCCGCCAAGGACAAGGTGATCGGCGAGGTGATCAAGAACCTCAACACGGTCCTGAAGACCGTCAACGACCGCGAGGCAGGCTTCGACGACCTCGTCGACACTCTGCAGAAACTCGTCACCGGATTCTCCGGCGACCGCAAACCGCTCGGTCAGGCGGTGACCGCGATGGGGGCGCTCACCACCGTCACCGCGGACCTCCTCGACGACGGCCGCAAGCCGCTCAAGGATGACATCAAGCAACTCGGCCGTCTGTCCGACCAGTTGGACAAGGGAACACCGCAGATCGAGAACTTCCTGCGGAAGACCCCGGCCAAGATGGAAGCGATCGGCCGCCTCGCCTCGTACGGCTCGTGGCTCAACCTCTACCTCTGCGAGGCCAGGGTCAGCGGTGTGACGACCTCGGACGGCAGCGCACCGCCCACCGGCATCGTGGTCACGAAACCGAGGTGCCGGGCATGAGGATCAAACCCGTACGGGAACGCAACCCCGTCGCCGTGGCCGTCGTCGGACTGATCGTCCTCGCCCTCGTCGGCCTGGCCGCCTACCGCGCCGACTCGCTGCCCTTCATCGGCGGCGGAACCACCTACCACGCCGACTTCACCGAGTCCGCCGGACTCAGCGAGGGCGACGAGGTACGGGTCGCCGGAGTGAAGGTCGGCGAGGTCACCGGAGTCTCGCTCGACGGCGCCAAGGTGAAGGTCGGCTTCAGGGTGAAGGACGTCTGGATCGGCAACTCCTCGACCGTGGGCATCGCCATCAAGACGCTGCTGGGCGAGAAGTATCTCGCCGTCGACCCGCTGGGCGACGCCCCGCAGGACCCGCACGAGCGCATCACCGTGAGCCGCACCACCTCCCCGTACGACGTCACCCAGGCGTTCAACGGACTCGGCGAGACCATCGGGGAGATCGACACCCAGCAGCTCGCCAAGAGCTTCGAGACGATCTCCGCCACCTTCAAGGACTCTCCGCCGGACGTGAAGAGCGCCGCCGACGGGCTGTCCGCCCTGTCGAAGACGGTCTCCGAACGGGACGCCCAGCTCGCCGCTCTCCTCAAGGGCAGCAAGCAGCTCACCAAGACGCTCGCCGACAAGAAGAGCAGCTTCGAAACCCTGCTGGAGGACGGCAATCTGCTGCTCGGCGAGATCCAGGCGCGCCGCGACTCCATCCATCTGCTGCTCACCGGCACCCGGAATCTGGGAACCCAGCTCACCGGCCTCGTCGAGGACAACAACAAGCAGCTGGGGCCCACTCTGGCCTCGCTCGGCCGGGTCACGGCGGTGCTGGTGAAGAACCGCAAGAGCCTCGACAAGGTGCTGTCGCTCGCCGGTTCGTACAACCGCCTCGTCGGCAACACCCTCGGCAGCGGACGGTGGTTCGACAACTACGTCTGCGGGGTCGTCCCGAAGAACTACCTGCCCGCCGGCACACCCGCAGGACCCGAATGCAAGCCACCCAAGCAGCAAGGCGGCCGATGAGATGAGAATGACGCGCATCGTCGGCATCGGCGCCGGACTCGTCGTGGTGGCCGTCGCGGCCACCACCGGGGTGAGGGCCATGGACGACGAAGGAACGACGACCATCACCGCCTACTTCGACCAGGCCACCGGTGTGTACGCCGGATCGGACCTGCGGATCCTCGGCGTCAAGGTCGGCAGGGTCGAGGCGGTCACACCGCGCGGCGAAGAGGTCAGGGTCACCCTGCGGGTCGACAAGGGCGTCAAGGTTCCCAAGGGCGCTCACGCCGTGGTCGTCGCCCCCAGCCTCGTCGCCGACCGCTACGTCCAGCTCGCTCCCGCGTACAACGGGGGACCGCTGATCGCGGACCACGCCGTGCTCCCCGCCGCGAACAACGCCACGCCGGTGGAGGTCGACCAGCTGTACGACTCCATCACGAAGCTGTCCAAGGCCCTCGGCCCCGAGGGGGCCAACGCCGACGGAGCGCTCTCCGGACTTCTGGACACCGGTGCCAAGAACCTCGACGGCAACGGAAAGGCCATCGGGAACTCCATCGAGCAGTTCGGCAAGGCGACCAAGACCCTCGACCGGAGCAGCGGAAACCTCTTCGACACGCTGTCCTACCTGCAGACCTTCACCACCGTGCTGAAGGAGAACGACGGCGATGTGCGCGCCGCCGAACAGCAGCTCAACTCGGTCACCGGATTCCTCGCCGACGACAAGGAGAACCTCAGCGCCGCCCTGAAGGAGCTGGGCACCGCCCTGGGCCAGGTCAAGACCTTCATCCAGAAGAACCGCGGCGCCCTGAAGGCGAACGTGGACGCCCTGGTGCCGCTCACCCAGACCCTGGTGGACCAGCGTGCCTCGCTCGCCGAGTCGATGGACACACTGCCTCTCGCCGCGGCCAACGTCGTCAACGCCTACGACCCGGTGAACCGCACCCTCAACGGCCGCACGAACCTCAATGAGCTCTCCATGGGCGGACCGCTCACCGAGGGCCCGGCCACCGGACTCGCGGGCCTCGCACCGGTGGACGCCACACGGCAGAAGGCGCTGCCCGCCCTGCCGCTGCCGACCGTCGGCACCGTCTACGGAACCCCGGCCAAGACCACCACGGACAAGAAGAAGGGGGCGAACCGATGAGCCCGGCCCTGCGCAGACCCGGACCCCGCACGACCGGCGTCGTCGCGGTGCTGGCCGTGGGGGTCGGCCTCGCCCTGGTCGTCACCGGCGCCGGCCTGCCGGCGTTCACCGGCATCGACCAGCTGCCGCTGCCCGGTGGCGCCGACCTCGGTGACCATCCCTACGAGATCACCGCGGAATTCGCGGATGTGCTCAGCCTCTCCCCGCAGTCCTCGGTCAAGGTCAACGACGTCGCCGTCGGCCGCGTCACCAAGATCTCGCTGGGCTCGGACAGCTGGAACGCCAAGGTCACCATGCGGGTCAACGGCAAGGTCGAACTGCCCCGGAACGCCTACGCACATCTCGAACAGTCCAGCCTCCTGGGCGAGAAGTACATCCAGCTCTCGCCGCCCGCGACCGGTACCGCCCGCGGCCGGCTCACCGACGGAGACCGGATCCCGCTGACCCGGACCAACCGCAACCCCGAGGTCGAAGAGGTCTTCGGCGCCCTGTCGATGCTCCTCAACGGCGGTGGCATCAACCAGCTCAAGACCATCACCACCGAACTCAACAAGGCACTCGCCGGACAGGAACCCCAGGTCCGCTCCATGCTGAACCGGGTCGACACCCTCGTCACGAACCTGGACGGTCACAAGCAGGACATCACCGACGCACTCGACAGCGTCAACCGGCTGGCCGCCACCCTCGCCACCCGCAAACAGGACGTCGGCACGGTCCTCACCGGGCTCAGCCCCGGCCTGAAGGTCCTGGAGAAGCAGCGCGGTTCGCTCCTCACCATGCTGCGCTCGCTCGACACCCTCTCGACCGTCGCCGTCGACACGATCAACAAGAGCAAGGCCGACATGATCGCCGACCTCAAGGCCATCGCCCCCAGCCTCAAGGCGCTCGCCGACTCCGGCAGGGACCTGCCGGATTCCCTCCAGGTGCTGCTCACCTACCCGTTCACGGACGAGGTGCTGCGCGGCGTGAAGGGCGACTACCTCAATGTCTACCTGGATGTGACGGCCATGCCCGGCACCCAGGTCATCCCCGCACTGGACCCGGACGCCACCCCGGCACCCACGAACGCGAAATCCGGCTCGGCGCTGCCGCTGCCGCTGCCCTCGGTCGCCCCGTCGGGCACGAAGGGGACCAACTGATGATCACCCTCGCCATCCGGTTGAAGAACATCGCCTTCCTGATCATCGCGGTGCTCGTCCTCGGCTGTCTCGGGGTGCGCTACGCCGACCTCGGCCGCTACATCGGCATGCGGGGCTACTACACCGTCACGGTGCAACTCCCACGGACCGGCGGGCTGTACACCCACTCCAACGTCACCTACCGAGGCGTGTCGGTGGGCCGGGTCGGGCCGATCGAGCTCACCGACGACGGGGTCGAGGCCGAACTGCGCATCGAGAACGACGCCCCGCCCATCCCGGACAGCCTCAAAGCCGTCGTCGCCAACCTCTCCGCGGTCGGCGAGCAGTACGTGGATCTGCGGCCCACCCGCACCGAGGGCCCGTACCTCGCGAACGGCTCGGTGATCGACCAGGCCGACACCACCGTCCCGGCCCCCGTCACCAACGTCCTCACCAGCGTCAACGACCTGGCGGGCTCCGTCGATCCGGAATCCCTGCGCATCGTCGTCGACGAGTTCGGTACGGCGTTCGAGGGGCGCGGCGACGACCTCCAGGTGCTGCTGGACACCGGGAGCGACTTCGTGCAGGCGGCCGACGACGCGCTGCCCGTCAACACCCGGCTGATGGCCGACGGCGAGACCGTGCTGCGCACCCAGGCCGAACAGGGCGACGCGCTCAAGGGCTTCGCCTCGGGCGCCGAGCAACTGGCCGCCGAACTCAAGGGATCCGACAACGACCTGCGCAGGCTGATCGCGGTCGCCCCCGACGCCACCGGCCAGATCAGTGGACTGCTGCGGGACCTGGACCCGAGCTTCGGCGTCGTCGTCGCCAATCTCCTCACCACCTCCGACGTCGCCGTCACCCGGCAGCGCGGACTGGAGGAACTCCTGGTGAAACTGCCCGCGGTGGCAGCGGCGGGATCGAGCGCGGTGGACGGGAACGGCGCCCGGTTCGGCATGTCGGTCACCTTCTTCGAACCGCTGCCCTGCACCGCCGGATACGGCTCCACGCTCTACCGGAGCGGCCTCGACACCTCGGCCGGCCCACCGTTCAACAGCAAGGCCCGCTGCACCTCGTCGCCCGGTACCGGGATCAACGTCCGAGGCAGCGCCAACGCGCCGAAGGGCGGCGCCGTGCCCGCGCCCGCCAAGCCCGGCTCGATGCTCCTCGGGCACGGCTCGGCGGACCGGCTGCCCGGAGCGCTCGGCGTCGCCGGAAACACCTCGACCACCGACGGCGGCATGGCCGGTCTGCTCGGACTCGGAGCGGGAGGCGGCGCATGACGTCCCGTACGAAGAGCCTGAGCGTCTGGGCGGCGCTGGTCGCCGCCGCGCTGGTCTGCGCCCTCGGCGGCTGGTCCTACGCCGACGCGCGCGGTGACGAGGACCTGGCGTACGCGAAGGCGCGCGATGCCGCGCTGACCGACGGAAAGCACCGCCTCGCCCGGCTGAACAGCCTGGACGGCAAGAGTGCCAAGAGCGTCGAGGCGGGCCTCGGCGCTTGGCTCGACTCCTCGACCGGGCCACTGCACGACCAGTTGAGGCGCACCCGCGCGAAGGACGCGGGCGAACTGACGAAGTCCGGATCCACGGCACGCGGCAAGGTCACCGACGCGGCGCTCACCGCGCTCGACGAGCGGACCGGCACGGCGGAGCTGATCGCCACCGTCGACGTCGAGGTCACCCCGCGCACCGGCAGGGGCGGCACCGAGCGCAAACGCTTCGGGGCCACGCTCGAACGGACCCCGGACGGCTGGAAGGTCAAGGCGCTCACCGCCATACCGGTCGGGGGCGGCGCATGAGACAGCGCGGAGGGACGGCGGTCGTGAGCACGCACGTGGAGGCGCAGAACTCCGAGGACGTCAAGAAGGTCGACGAGGCCGAGTCCGTCGATGGATCCGACGGATCTGACGGATCCGACGGACTCGAAAGGGCCTCGGACGAGGACGGCACGGAACCGCCCGGGACGGGCAGCCGTTGGCCGCGCGTCGTGGCCGCGGCACTGGTCGTCGTGCTCCTCGCGGTCGGAGGCACACTCTTCGCCGAGGGCAGGCAGTTGAGGGACACTCCGGCCACCTCGAACCGCGCGCTGACCGACAGCGGGGCCACCACCCGGGTCGCCGGCGACGTCAGCAACGCGCTCGGCAAGGTCTTCTCGTACAGCCCGCAGGCCACCGCCGTCACCAAGGAGTCGGCGAAGCAACTCCTGGCAGGCAAGGCGCTCCAGCAGTACGCGACCCTCTTCGGCCAGGTCGAGAAGCAGGCCGCCGACCAGAAGCTGACGCTCACCACCCATGTCGTACGCGCCGGAGTGACCCGGCTGACGGGCGACAGCGCTCATCTGCTGGTCTTCCTCGACCAGGTCTACGAACGCGAGGGCAAGCCGGCCACCACGGCGGCGGCACAGCTCTCCGTCACGGCCCGGTTGAGGGACGGCCACTGGACCGTCGTCGAGATCACCTCCAGATAGCAGAGCCCACACGCGCGAATCGGCACGGATCGGCCGGTAGGGGAGAGACAGCAATGGCACGGGTACGGATGACGAGCAACCCGCTGGTGGCGGTGGCGATCGTGCTGACCGTCGCGGCGGCCGGCGCGGCCGGCTGGGGCGCAGTGGCCCGGTACGACGCCGCGCACGACGAATCGGCGGCGTACGCGCAGGCCCGCGACGACGCACTGGCCGCGGGCGAGCAGGCCGTGCAGAACATGAACACGCTCGACCACCGGAAGCTGGCGAAGGGCCTCGACAGCTGGGAGGACTCCACCACCGGTGATCTGCACAAGCAACTCGTCGACGGGCGGGACGCGTTCGTGAAGCAGATCGAGCAGGCGAAGACCGTCAGCACGGCCCAGGTCCTGTCCGGGGCGGTGACGGAACTCGACGACCGGGCCGGCAAGGCCGGGGTCATGGTGGCGCTCCGGGTCACCGTGACCGCGCCGAAGGGCAAGCCCGCGGTGAAGGAGAGCCGGATGCTGGGGCAGCTCACTCGTACCTCCGAGGGGTGGAAGCTCAGCGCCCTCGGCCAGGCGCCCGTCGGCAACACGGCCGGCTGAGCCACCGACACCACCCCGCCACCGAGAGGACCCCGGACATGTCGACGACCCGTCACCTCGTCAACCGTCAGCGCCGACTGGCCACCGTCGCCGCGGAACGCGCCACCGCCACCGCCCCACCGCACGAGCCCACGGCACCGGACCCTTCGTCCGAGGCGCCCGGGAAGACCCCGGCCGCGGAGCGGACGCCCACGGACGACGCGGCCACGGACGACACCGGTGCACCGGAGCCGGAGAAGGAGAGGAGGAAGGAGAAGGAGGCGGAACCGCGAGGCAGGCGGACATCCCGCCCGCTTGTCCGGCTGCCCGCCGTCCTCTGCGCACTCACCGTGCTGCTCGGCGCCTTCGCGGCCTGGGCGTTCAGCTCGGCCGCCGGCCTGCGCGACGACCCGGCCCGCCGGAACACAGCCCTCACCGACATCGGTCGCACCAGTGAGGTGAAGGGACAGATCTCCGAGGCCGTCGGTGCGGTGTTCTCGTACAACTACGCCGCACCTGGCAAGTCCGAGCGCGCGGTGCGGAGTTATCTCGTCGGCAAGGCGGTCAGGCAGCACGCGGACATGCTCGCCCAGGTACGGGCCGAGGGGCAGAAGCAGAAGCTCGTGCTGACCACGACCGTCACGGACAGCGGTGTGGAACTCCTCGACGGCGACCGGGCCCGGCTGCTGATCTTCGCCGACCAGAGCAACACCCGTACCGGTAAGTCGGACGAGACGACCTACGCGGCCGCCATGTTCGCCGTGGACGCCGTTCGCCGCAGTGACACCTGGCGGATCTCCGCCATCGACACGTTCACCCACTGACCCGGGCGAGAGGGGAGCACGCATGAGGTTCATCGGCACCATGCGCCGCGGACTCGGCGGCACGGCGGCCGCGGTCGCCGCGATGGCCGCGCTCACCGCGTCCCAGGCGCCCGGACACGTCCGCCACGAACAGACCGCGAAGGAACGACAGGAGGCCGACGAGGTCATCTGGACGCACGTGCCCAACGACGACTCGTACCACACCGAACTGCCACCGCTGGTCTCGCCCGAACCGCCGCAGCGCGGTGTGAAACAGAGTCCGGCCGCCGCCCGCTCGTGGGCCGAGGCGGGCATCCCCGCCACGGTGCTCGCCGCCTACCGCAGGGCGGAGGGCGTCCTGGGGCGCACCGACCCCGGATGCCACCTGCCGTGGCAGTTGCTCGCCGCGATCGGTAAGGTCGAGTCCGGCCAGGCCGGCGGGGGACGGGTCGACGCCCACGGCACGACGCTCAGCCCGATCCTCGGACCGGTGCTCGACGGCGCGGGCTTCGCCAACATCCCGGACACCGACAACGGCGTGTACGACGGTGACACCACCTACGACCGGGCGGTCGGCCCGATGCAGTTCATCCCGTCCACCTGGGCGCATTGGGGCAGGGACGGGAACGGCGACGGCCGCCGCGATCCGAACAACGTCTACGACGCGGCCCTGGCCGCCGGGTACTACCTCTGTGCCGGTGCGCGCGATCTGTCCGTGAAGGGCGATCTGGACCGGGCGATTCTCAGCTACAACCACTCCGACACCTATCTGCGCACCGTGCTGTCCTGGCTGGAGTTCTACCGCAAGGGCATCCACCCGGTGGCCGACGGCAAGGGCATCGTGCCGAAGAGCCCCGGCGCGGGCGGACCGAACAGGCCGACGCATCCGGTGGGCGGTCCCGGCGCCCCGGGCGGCGGTATCGTCATCGGTCCGCAGCCCGGCGGTTCGCCCGGCCCCTCGCCGTCGACGTCGCCGAAGCCCTCCGGCTCACCGACCGGTTCGCCGCTTCCGAGCAGCTCCCCGCACCCCACCGATCCGGGCAGCGGTTCCCCGGATCCGACCGACAACGGGTCGGCCACCCCGGGCCCCGGGACGAGTCCCGACCCCAGCACCTCGGCCCCCGAACCCGGCACGAGCCCCGGTTGTCCGACGGACTCCGCGTCACCGGACCCGAGCGGCTCGACCGCAGCCACCGAGTCCCCGTCGCCCGACCCGAGTGCGAGCGAGGACCCGTGTACCACGCCGTCGGGTTCAGCCTCCGCCGGCTGACAGCACCTCGGCCAGGTCGTACCGCACCACCTCCTCCAGCTGCGCGTAGGTGCAGCTGTCAGCGGTGCGGTCCGGCCGCCACCGGCGGAACCGGGTGGTGTGCCGGAAACGGTCGCCCTCCATGTGGTCGTACGCCACCTCGCAGACCCGCTCCGGGCGCAGTGCCACCCAGGACAGGTCCTTCCTGCCCGACCAGCGGCTCGGTGCCCCGGGGAGTCGTGACCCCTCGTGCGCCGCCGCGTCCGTCCAGGCCGCCCACGGGTGGTCGGCCGGCTCGATGCGTAGTGGTTCCAGCTCCTCCAGGAGCTCGGCACGCCGTTTCATCGAGAAGGCCGCACAGACCCCGACGTGCTGCAGGACGCCCTCGGCGTCGTACAGGCCGAGCAGCAGCGAGCCCACGACCGGACCGCTCTTGTGGAAGCGGTAGCCCGCCACCACGCAGTCCGCGGTCCGCTCGTGCTTGATCTTGTACATCGCCCTGGTGTCGGGGCGGTACGGCAGGTCGAGCGGTTTGGCGACCACACCGTCGAGCCCCGCACCCTCGTACCGGTCGAACCACTCCCGGGCGACCGCCGGGTCCGTGGTCGCAGGTGCGAGATGCACCGGGGCCGACGCGCCGGACAGGGCCGCCTCCAGCACGGCACGGCGGTCGGACTGCCGGGTGGAGAGCAGTGAATCGTCGCCCATCGCCAGGATGTCGAAGGCGACCAGACTGGCCGGGGTCCGTTCGGCGAGCAGCCGGACCCGGGATTCGGCGGGGTGGATGCGCTCGCTGAGCCGGTCGAAGTCGAGCCGGCCCTCGTACGCGATCACGATCTCGCCGTCGATCACACAGCGCGGCGGCAGATTCTCCCGGACGGCGGTGACCAGCTCGGGGAAGTAGCGGGTGAGCGGCTTTCCGGTGCGACTGCCGATCACCACCTCCTCGCCGTCCCGGTGCACGATCGCACGGAAGCCGTCCCACTTGGCCTCGTACTGCATACCGGGCGGGATCTTCGAGACGGACTTGGCGAGCATCGGCTTCACAGGCGGCATCACCGGCAGATCCATGGCTCCGATTCTTGTCCATGGGTGCCCGTAAGTCTCCCGATATGCGGCATATGTGAGCCCGGCCTACCGTGACCTCCATGGGCGCAGCGGGAAAAGCGGTGGAGCTGGAAGCGGACGGACGGGCCGTACGGCTGTCCAGTCCGGACAAGGTCTACTTCCCGGCGAAGGGCTATACGAAGAGGGACGTGGCCGAGTACTTCCTGGCCGTGGGCCCCGGCATCACACGCGCCCTGCGCGAACGGCCGACCACGCTCCAGCGCTTCGTCGAAGGTGTCGAGGGCGAGTTCTTCTACCAGAAACGGGCCCCGAAGAACCTCCCCGACTGGATCCCCACCGCCAGGATCGACTTCCCCAGCGGCCGTTCCGCCGACGAGATCTGCCCCACGGAACTCGCCGCCGTCATCTGGGCGGCCAACCTCGGCACGCTCACCTTCCACCCCTGGCCCGTCCGCAGGGCCGACACCGACCACCCGGACGAACTGCGCATCGACCTCGACCCACAGCCCGGAACGGACTACGCGGACGCGGTGAGGGCCGCCCACGAGCTGCGGTCCGTCCTTGACGAGCACGGTCTGCGCGGCTGGCCCAAGACCTCCGGCGGTCGGGGCATCCATGTCTTCGTCCCCATCGAGCCGAAGTGGACCTTCACCGCGGTCCGGCGCGCCGCCATCGCCACCGGGCGGGAACTGGAACGCCGGATGCCGGACCGGGTGACCACCGCCTGGTGGAAGGAGGAACGCGGCGAGCGGATCTTCGTCGACTACAACCAGACCGCCCGCGACCGCACGATCGCCTCCGCCTATTCCGTACGCCCCTTCCCGCACGCCCCGGTCTCCGCCCCGCTGCGCTGGGAGGAGATCGACGACGCCGAACCCCGCGACTTCGACATCCGGACCATGCCCGGACGCTACGCCGAGGCGGGTGACGTGCACGCGGACATGGACGAGCACGAGTTCCGGCTCGACGGGCTGCTGGAGCTGGCCGACCGGGACGAGCGGGAGCACGGGCTCGGCGAACTGCCGTACCCGCCGGAGTACCCGAAGATGCCCGGCGAGCCGAAACGGGTCCAGCCGAGCCGGGCCCGGCGCGACGAGGACGGCGATGAATGAGCGCACCCGACCTGGAGCCCTCCGCCCCGCACGGAGCACACGGCCGCCCGCCGGGCCGCGGTGACCGGTGGGCGGCGTTCAAGGCGTCCCCGTATCTGCCCGCCGTCGTGCTTCTGTTCATCATCGCGGCCTCGGCCGGTCTCTTCGCGGGCTCCTACACGTATGCGATGGCCAATCCGACCCCGCGCAACATCCCGGTCGCCGTGGTCGGCCGGCTCGACACACCGCGTGACGCGGTCTTCCTCGACCGGCTGGAGGGCGCGCTCAACACCTCGCTGGTGCTGTACGAGTACGCGAACGGTGCCGGGGCCCGCACCGCGCTGGAGGAACAGAAGGTCTTCGCCGTCCTGCGGTCGAAGGACGACGGGGTCGGCCTGGACGTCGCGAGCGCGTCCGGGGCCTCGGTCGCCCAGTTGCTCACCGAGTCCACGCTGAAGGTGGGGCAAGCGACCCATGTGCCGGTGAAGGTCATGGACGTGAAGCCCCTGCAGCGGGGCGACCCGCGCGGCCTCGCGCTCTTCTACATCTCGCTCGCGGCGGTGATCGTCGGCTTCGTCGGAGCGATCCAGCTGAGCGTGCACGCCAAGGCGCTGCGGCCTCTGGAGCGGATCGGGTTCACCATCGCCTACTCCCTGCTCGGCGGGTTCGCCATCGCCGCCGTGGTCGACTGGCTGCTCGGCTCCGTCGACCTGCCGTTCGTCCAGTCGTGGTTGATCCTCGCCTTCACCATGTTCACCACGGGCATGGTCTTCACCATGTTCAACACCCTGATCGGGCGCTGGGCGATGCTCCCCACCTGGGGACTCATGGTGATGCTCGGCAACCCGTCGTCCGGCGGCGCGGTGTCCTGGCCGCTGCTGCCGTCGGTGCTCGGCTTCATCGGCCGCTGGCTCCCCCCGGGTGCCTCGGTCAACGCCCAGCACGCCGCCGTCTACTACCAGGGCCATCAGCGGGTCTTCCCGTACCTGGTGCTCGCCGGGTGGCTGCTGGTCTCCTGCACGGTGTTCTGGGTGTGGCGCCACCGGCACCCGGGAGGCCGTGACCACATGCCCCAGCACGCGGTCACGGCCACTTGACACCCGTTCGGGCTACAGCTCCTTGATCCGGATGTCGCGGTACGAGACCACGTCCGTGGTGCTGTGGACCTGGAGTCCGATGTAGCCGGAGGCGTACCGCCGGCCGTCGGTTCCCGGGTCGTCACCCCGCGGCGGCTCGAAGACCTGACCGCCGTTGTTGTCGAACTCGTTCAGCAGGACGCCGTTGCGGTAGACCGAGTAGTGCTGGTCGACCACCCGGATCTCGTAATCGTTCCAGGTGCCCTTGGGGGTGACCCCGGCGCCGGCCAGACCGATCCGGTCGAAGCCGTAGATCGAGCCGGTCTTGTACATGTCGCCGTCCGGACGGTCGAGGATCTGCACCTCGTGGCCGTACTTGATGGCGACCCACTCCGGGCGCGACTCCTCCGGGTTGTCATGGACGTTCGGGAAGCGGACGAACACACCGCTGTTGGCGTTGCCGGTGCCGGGGGCGTCGTCCCGCCACTGGAGCTTGAGCGAGAAGTCGCCGTACTGCCGGCCCGGGAACCAGAGCATGCCCATGCCGTCCACCGACGTGGAGCTGGTGATCGTGCCGTCGGCGTTGAGCCCGAACCTGCCGCCACCGACCTGCTGCCACTTGGCGAAGGACGCCGCCGTGCCGTCGAAGAGCTTCTTGTAGCCCTCGTCCTGGCCCGGCTTGCCGATCCCGGACTGCTCGGCCGCCCGGTAGATCTTCTTGTGCTCGCGGGCGTCGATCACACCGGCCGTGAGCAGCTTGTCCAGGACGGTGTCGACGTGCTTGAGGAACAGCGCGTGCGACGACCAGTCCTTCTCGTCCTCGATCAGTTCGTTGATCGTGCAGCGATTGCCGGTGATCCGGTTGGGAACCCCGGTGTCCACCGTGCCGACGATGACGGTGAGCCGCTCGTCGAACTCCGGGCAGTTCGGTGCCGGTACGCCCCCGCTCTCCGCGACGGTGAACGACACCTGCTTCGCCGGGGAGGTGTTGCCGGCCTTGTCCGTCGCGCGGTGGGCGACGGTGTGATAGCCGACGCGGTCGACGATGACGGTGCCGGTGTAGGCGAGGTACGGACCGCCGTCGAGCGAGTACTCGATCCTGTCCACGCCCGATTCGGTGTCGGTCGCGGTGATGGTCACCTTGGCGCTGGTGATGTAGGCGTTGTCCGAGTTCTTGTCGCCCTCCACCTTGGCCGAGGTCTCCGGCGGCGTCTTGTCCTGCGTCGGCGGCGCCACAATGGTGAAGTCGACCGACTTCTCGGCGGCCGTGTTGCCCGCCCGGTCGGTGGCCCGGTAGCGGACCTGGTGAGTCCCGGTCTCATGCACCATCACCGGTGCGGTGTACGGCTTCCAGGCACCGTCCGCCCCGATCGCGTACTCGATGGTGTTGACGCCGGACCCGGTGTCGGAGGCGGTCACGGTGACCGTCGCCATCCCGAGGTAACGCCCCTGGTCGTCCTGCTCCCCGGAGACGGTCGCCGAGGTCTCCGGCGGCGTCCTGTCGTCCGTCGGCGGTGCGGCGACCGCGAAGTCGACGGACTTCTCGGCGGCCGTGTTGCCCGCCTTGTCGGTGGCGCGGTACCGGATGGTGTGCGTTCCGACCTCGCTCACCACGATCGGTGTGGTGTACGGCTGCCAGGCGCCGTCCGCCCCGACCGCGTACTCGACGGTGTCCACACCCGAACCGTCGTCGGTCGCCGAGACGGTGACCGTCGCCTGACCGACGTAGGCGCCGTCGGCGTTCTTGTCGCCGTCGACCTTCGCCGAGGTCTCGGGCGCGGTGGTGTCCGCACCGCCGCCGTCCGTCACGACGAGGATGCCCTGCATCGCCTCGTGCCCCGGCATGGTGCAGTGGTAGAAGTACCGGCCGGGGGAGAGCGTGACCTCGGCGGTGTGCTTGCCGCCCTGGTCGTCGGCGGGGTTGGCGAGGATGTTCAGCGAGACGTCGTTGTTGAACTCCGGGTCCGAGACGCTGAAGGTGAGGGTGTGAGGCATCCCCGTGGTGTTCCCGGTCGCCGCGCTGTTCTCGAAGACGATGGTCGCCTTGCCGGCCACCGCGGTCTTCGGAGCGGACAGATAGTGGTCGATGGGGTCGCCCGCCGTCCAGGTGAGGACCTGGTCGGCCGCAGCGGTGTCGGGAGCCGCGGTGCGGCCGTACGCCGCCGTCGAGGTCAGCCCCAGGACCATCAGGAGCGAACCGAGCAGGGCGAGCCACAACCGGACGGGCCGGTGGCGCCGTCGCGAGAAGACCGAACGGTGTCTCATCCCACTGCCGCCTTCCTGGCCAGGTCCGCGGCGGCCGGGGTCGGACCGCCGCCCTTGTACGTCACGCGCCACAGCGCGGACTTGGAGTCGGAGGTGAAGAAGCCTCGCCCGTAGTCCAGGACGTACAGGGAACCGTCCGGGGCGAACTTCCAGTCCATCAGGTTGCGGATGCCGTCGGCCCCGACCGGGATGATCTTCTTCAGGGATTCTGCGTGCGTGGGCAGACCGCCCTTGCCGGCCGTCTTCGGGTCGGTGAGAACGGCGTGCCGCGGCTGGGTGTCGTCGTAGAAATCTCCGACGAACCACTTGCCGTCCCAGTAGGAGGGCCACTTGTCGGCGCTGGTGCTCGCCGCGTCGTACCGGTAGACCGGACCGTTCATCGTGGCCTGACCGCCGCCCTTGAGCCACGGCAGCAACTGCTTCTGCTCCTCCGCCTTGTAGCTCGGGACGCCGTTCGCGTCGCGCGGGTAGTCCACGCCACCGCCCTGCGGCGAGTACCAGATGGTGTTGGAGGTGATCGGCGGCAGATTCACCAGGCCGTCGTTGTTCGGGGACTCGTTCTTGGGGTGGTCGCAGTCGTACCAGTTGAGCGGCTTGCTCGGGTCGGGCAGATTGCGGTCCCGGTAGGGCTGCTTGTTGCCCATGCAGTACGGCCAGCCGTGATTCCCCGCCTTGGTGATCGCGGCGAACGTGTCGTACTTGGCCGGACCCCAGGTGGTGGACGGCGAGCCCGCGTCGGGGCCGACCCAGCCCGCGTACAGCGTGTCGGTCGCCTTGTCGACGGAGATGCGGGCCGGGTTGCGGACCCCCATCACATAGATCTCGCCGCGGGTCTTGCCGCCGCCCTCGTCCGGCTCCTTGCCGGTGAACAGATTGCCCTCGGGCAGCGTGTACGTACCGTCGTCCTCGGGGTGGATCCGCAGGATCTTGCCGTTGAGGTTGTTGGTGTTGCCCGCGGTGCGTCGGGCATCGGCGAACGAGACGCCCTTGTAGCTGGGTGCCGGGTTGTTGCCGGAGTAACCGTCGCTGAAGCCCGAGGAGTTGTTGTCACCGGTGGCGATGTACAGGTTGCCCTTGGAGTCCCAGGCCATCCCGCCGCCGGCGTGGCAGCAGCTGTGGATCTGGACCGGCCAGTGCAACAGCACCTTCTCGGAGGACAGATCGAGCTTGTTGGTGGCCAGGTCCAGGGTGAAGCGGGAGACCTGACGCACCGCCATCTGCTTGTCGCGGTCGATCTTCGAATGGGGTGTGTAATGCAGATACACCCAGCCGTTCTTCTCGAAGTCCGGGTCCAGCTCGATCCCGAGCAAGCCCTCCTCGACCTTGATCAGCTCGTCGCCGCCGCCCTTGTTGCCGAAGATCGTCAGCGCGCCGGCGAGGGTGACCTTCCCGCTCTTCGGGTCGTAGACATGGATCTCTCCGAGACCCTTGCCGATGTCGGGGTTGTTCCAGTCGGTGACGACCGGCTTGCTGCTGTCGGCGCCGCCGCGACCGATGTACAGCACCCGCCCGTCAGGGGCGACGACCAGGCCGTGCGGTTCACCGATCTGGTCGTTCTGGCCCGGCTGATTGGGCTGGGTGACGCGCTCCGCCTTGTAGTTGGAGGTGATCGTCGCCCTGCAGTCGGCCTGCGAGATCCGCGTCGTCCAGTTCAGCGCGCCGCGCAGATGGTCGCGGAAATCGGTCTCCGCGAAGCTGTCGACCGTACCGCCCATCGCCGTGTAGAAGGACCTGCCGCCGTCGTAGTCCCGGCACCAGGAGACCGGATGGTCCCAGCCGTTGGCGCTCGCGCCGGGCTTGTACGTGATCTCCCGGACGCGGGCCACGGTGTGCACATCGCCGGACGGGTTCTTCGTCCAGTTCAGCCACTTGTCCGGGCGCTTCCATTCCAGCGGCAGGTTCTTGGTCGCCGGATGCTGCCGGTCTCCGATCTCAACCGTCGCACGCTGTACGCCGGTTGGGCTGCCGGCGGCCGGCCGGGCTCCGATCAGACCGGTGAACCAGTCCGAGTACGGCTCGGTGCGTGCCGCGTCATGGATGCCGAGGAAGCCGCCGCCGGCCTCCATGTACGCCTCCAGACCGGCCTCCTGCTCCGGGTCGAGCACATCGCCGCCACCCGTGAGGAAGACGACGGCGTTGTACTTGCCGAGCTGCTTGCCGTTGGTGAAGACGGCCGGGTCGTCGGTGGCGACGGTGCGGAACCGGCCCGCCTCGGGCCCGGTGAGCCCGATCTTCTCGATCGCCGCGATTCCGGCGTCGACGGTCGGGGACTCCTCGGTGGCGGAGGCGTGGAACACCAGCACCTTGACGTTGGCGCCGCCCGGCGGCGACGGGAGGGACAACGTTGTCGCCATATTTCGCGGCGGCTCCGGATAGGGCCTGGCGGCGGCGGTGTTGGCGCCGAGCAAGGAGGCGGTCAGTGCGCCGGCCGCCAGGGCCGCCGCAAGTCCGCGTCGCGATCTGGACCTGTGATGTGGTGTGCGCTGCATGTGGTCACCCACCCCTCTTTGGTCACTGCAACAGCGGATGAAGCTAGACCTCTTTTCGCGACTCGCCAATAGCTATGGCAGTAATGGCACGAACTTTGTCCTGGGTGTGGATAAACGAAGATCCCCCGGCTACGGTGTGGGCCGTCCGGGGGGCGCCCGCGCCCCGCCCACCCCGGCGCCCGCTGAAGCCGCCGCGATCCCCGTAACCTCCGTATCTCCGCAGTCCCCGAGAGCCGGGCGCGTTCGCAAAGACTCCGTAAATTCCTTAGTGCAGTGGGGAGTTCGACATGGACAGAAGGAGCTTCAATCGGCGATTGCTGGTAGGCGGTGGGGTGGCGGCCGCGACCGGCTTGACATCGTTGTCGCTCGGTGCGATCGAGGCCAGTTCGGCAGAGCCTCCACCGAAGACCGCCCCGGCGGGCGGCGTCGTCCGCCATCTCAAGCTGTACGCGGAGAAGCTGGCGGACGGCCGGATGGGGTACGGCCTGGAGAAGGGCAAGGCGTCGGTGCCCGGACCCCTCATCGAGATCAACGAGGGCGACACCCTGCACATCGAGTTCGAGAACGCGATGGACGTGCCGGCCAGTCTTCACGCGCACGGCGTCGACTACGACATCGCGAGCGACGGCACCCGGATGAACAAGAGCATCGTCGAGCCGGGCGACACCCGCACCTACACCTGGCGCACCCATGCGCCGGGCCGGCGCAAGGACGGCACCTGGCAGCCGGGCAGTGCAGGCTACTGGCACTACCACGACCATGTCGTCGGCACGGACCACGGCACCGGCGGCATCCGGAAGGGCCTGTACGGTCCGGTGATCGTCCGGCGCAAGGGAGACATCCTGCCGGACAAGACGATCACGATCGTCTTCAACGACATGACGATCAACAACAAGGCGGCCCATGAGAGCCCCAACTTCGAGGCCACGGTGGGGGACCGGCTCGAAGTGGTCATGATCACACACGGCGAGTACTACCACACGTTCCACATCCACGGCCATCGCTGGGCGGACAACCGGACCGGACTGCTCACCGGCCCCGACGATCCGAGCCGGGTCATCGACACGAAGATCGTGGGCCCGGCGGACTCCTTCGGTTTCCAGGTCATCGCGGGCGAACACGTGGGCGCCGGTGCCTGGATGTATCACTGCCATGTGCAGAGCCACTCCGACATGGGCATGGCCGGACTGCTGCTGGTCGCCAAGCCGGACGGCACCGTGCCGGGGTACGACCCGCACGACATGACGACCCACACGGCCGCTCCGGACAAGGCCGCTCCGGACAAGACCGGCAAGGAAACGACCGGTAAGGGCATGGCCGGTATGGGCGAGACCGGTACGGACAAGGCCGCTTCGGGGTGAGGCGATCGGGTCGGCCGGTGGGTAGCGGCTGAGCGGTGCCGGACTGTCGGCGAATCCACTCGGCCGCCCCGTCACACGACCGGGACGGCCAAGAGGGACGAGACCAGGCCGAAGATCGCCGATGAGGTGATTTCCGGGACGGATCGCGCGGAGAGGAATCCCCGGCGGACGGGTGGAGGGGTGTCGCTGCGGGGTCAGCCGTTCTGCTGGGCTGCGGCGCGGCGCTGTCGTTTGCCCAGTGGTGCCTGGGAGAGGTCCTCGGCGTTGCTCCTGAGGTTCTTGTAGCCGTAGCCGCGTTCGGCCAGCCACGCTTTCGCCGCGTCCTCAGCGCGTTCGGTCGCTTCCAGGATGTCCTCTTCCTCTTCCCCCGAGTCCAGGAAGCGGAAGGTGAAGGCGGAGCGCGCGGCCAGGTCGTAGCTGAGGTGCCCCTCAGGGGTGAAGGCCGCGCGCAGGATGTCATGCTCCGCGGCGCGGGCCAGGAGTTCGGCGCGCTGATCGGTGCCGAGTCCGTCGAAGACGCCGCGGACGGTGATACGGAAGGTATGAGTACGCATCCCACGACCCTAACCAGCATGATCGGCTCGGCTCCACCGCGATTCCCGCGGCGCACGGTGGGGGCGGACCCGGTTCATCCGGGAGAACCGGGCCGGCCGGAGTGATGGGAGACGGTTCCGGACGCCCGCCGGGGGAGCGCGAGTGGTGGGCGGCGCGCCAACCTCTCGCGCGGCCCATATTTCCTTCATCAGGGCCGGTAGATGCACTCCGCCAGGGTCGAGTGCTTCTTCCAGCCCAGCGCCTCGTACCGTGCGCGCCCGGCGTCCGTCGCGCCGAGAACGCCCACGGCCGCACCCTGCTCCACAGCCCGGTCGGCGAGCGTCCGCTTCACGAAGCCGCCGTCACGTGGCGCCGGCTCCTGACCGGTCAGTTGTCCGGTGCCGCCGCGACCGTTCCCTCCGCTCCGGTGGCCAGGCGCAGCTGTTCCTCCTCGACGATGCGTCGGGCGAGAGCCCCGTCCGACACGTCCACGGCGTCCGGCGTCGTCTCGGCGACGGCGCTGCGCCGTGCGTACAGGTCGAACAGCCGCTCCTTGCGGGCCAGGATGTTGAGCATCCGCTCGTCGACGCTGTCGGCGGCGAGGAGCCGGTGCACCCGGACGGTCCGTATCTGCCCCATCCGATGGGCGCGGGCGACCGCCTGGTGCTCCATCGTCGGCTTGATCTGCGGTTCGCAGATGATGACGACCGAGGCGGCCTGCATGTTCAGCCCGACACCGCCGGCCTGGATCTGACTCAGCAGGACGGCATGGCCCTCCACGGCGGCGAAGTCGTCGATGATCTCCTGGCGCCGCGCCGCCGGGAGACCCCCCGCCAGAGGCCCGAACGCACTTTTTCCCAGGGCCTGTTCGACAGTGAGGAGCACCTCCCGGAAGTACGAGAACACGACGACCTTGAGGCCGTTGTCCGCGGCCTCCGCGACGAGTTCGCGCAGCCGGTGCAGCTTGGCGGACGTGGCGGGCCGGGCGTACGCGGCCCGACGCATCCGCATGAAGTGCCCGGCGCCCACCGCCTCGCGGTAGGCGTCGAGATCGCCCTCGCTGAACTCCACCGACTCGTCCACCTGCACCAGCGCCGGGAGTTCCGTCAGGACGTCCTGCTGATTGCGCCGCAGATAGGCCGGGGCGACGGCCTTGCGGAAGGCGTGCGAACCCGCGGCTCCATGGGTGGTGTGGATCGAGGGCGCCAGTTCGGGCTGGAGGTGGCGGACGAGGCTGCGGAACTCCTCGACACGGTTCTCCATCGGCGTGCCCGTCAGGAACAGCACGCGTTCGGTGCGTTGCGTCCAGCCGGACACCGCCCGGGATCGGCGGGTGGCGGGGTTCTTCACATAGTGGGCCTCGTCGACCACGAGCATGCCGGGTGATATTCCGCAGTCCCGGGCGGCCGGAAGGGTGTGCAGCGCGTCGAACGTGGTGACGGCGACCCCGCCGGACTCCCGCCACTCGGTGAACGCGCCCTGCCGCTCGGGGCCGTGCACCGGCAGCGCGCGCAGGGTGGACCGGGCGCGGACCTCGCGCGCCCAGTTGATCAGTACGCTCGCCGGGCAGACCACAAGGAAGTGGGTCTCGCCCCGTGCGGAGAGATGCGCGAGCGCGGCAATGGCCTGGACGGTCTTGCCGAGCCCCATCTCGTCGCCGAGGATCACCCGCTTCTGCGCGAGCGCGAACCGTGCGCCGAACGACTGGTAGCCACGCAGGGAGACACGCAGATGGGCATCGTCGAGCCGCAGGCCGCGCACTCGGTCCGCGATCCCGGTCGGGAGGAACCCCTCGGCCGCGGCCCGGTCGGGGCCGGTGCCCGACAGCTCGGCGAGCAGGCTGTAGTACTCGGCGGACCGCAGTTCGAAGTCGACCCATGCCGTGACGTCCGACTCCGCCTCCCGCAGCAGATCGACGGACACCTGCCCGAACAGCAGGAGAAGCTCGCGCGCGACAGCTTCGGCGACGACGGTCCGTACCGAGGCGATGGCCGCCAGTGCCTCGGCGCGGGCCGGACGCCGGGCGAACAGCATGCGCAGCCGTCCCCGAGCCGGTCCCGCCGCGGTCAGCAGCGGCTCAAGAGTCCCGATGAGCCGGACCGCCGCGTCCACCGCCCGGCGGACGTCGGGGCCGGCCTCGACCAGCCGGTGCAACGCGGTGACCAGTGCGGTCGTGGAGTCGTCCGGGGTTTCCACGTCTATCCGGAGCGCGACCGTGTCCCGTACCGCGTGGGCGATCTGCCCGGCCGCTGCCAGTGCCTGGTCGGCGGTCTGCGCGCCGACTCCCGGGATCTGGCGGAGTTCGTAGCGATTGGCCTCGTGGACCTGGCCGACGTTCGTGAAGCCGGCCTGCTCGACCGCGCCGAGGCGCAGTCGGCCCTCGGTGACGTCCTTGAGCCGGGAGACGGGGATCGCCGACAGTTCGCGACGGATGAGGGAGTCGAGCAGCGGAGCCAGCGCCGTGTGCACGGCTTCGACGGCGCGGGCGTGATCGGCCCGAACCGTGCGCGCCGTGTCCAGCAGACGCTCGGCCTGCGCCAGCAGCTCCCGGGCCGCCTTTCCCGTGGGTGCCCCGGCCTCCGTCGGTCCGGCCTCTGTCATGTACGTTCCTCTGTCCGCGCAGCCCGGCTGCCGTCCCGCCCGGCACCTGCCCCGGGCGATTCATATCGTGCCACGCGGTACCGACAGCGCCTTCGGGTCAGGGCGCCGGAGGACGGCGTTCCGCCGGGGACAGCAGCAGGATCTCCAGGGCTCGCGCACAGGAGCGGGCCTGCGACAGGAACCACTCGGTGCGCGCGTCCGTGATCACGGACGGCGTGGCCCGGACCGCGAGGGCGAAGCGCGCGTACCCGGACCCGTCCAGCACCGGGACCGCCAGGGTCCGCACCCCGTACGCCGACTCGCCGTCGTTGAGTGCGTAGCAGTCGGACCTGACCTTCGCCAATTCGTCCTCCAGCGCGGCAGGTTCGACGATCGTGCGGTCGGTGAACGCGGGCAGCGGGGGAAGGGAGGAGGGCCCGCCCTCGCCCGGCCGGGCCCAGGCCAGCAGTACCTTGCCGAGAGCCGTGGAGTGCAGCGGCCTGCGCAGCCCGGTCCTCGGGGTGACCGAACCACCGGCGACGATCACCGCATGGGGCCCGCTGCGCAGCGCCAGGTCCGCGGTGGCCCCCGTGCGTTCGGCGAGATCCGCCAGCTCCGGGGCGGCCAGATGCAGACCGCGCTGGTGGTACGAGAGCCGGCCCAGCTCGGTCACGGCGGGGCCGAGCCGGTAGCGGGACGTGCGGGCGTCCTGTTCCAGGAAGCCGGCGCCGACCAGTGTCCGGGCCAGCCGGTGCGCCGTGGAGACCGAGAGTTCGAGGCGGCGGGCGAGGTCGGACGCGCTGAGGTCGGGGCCGTTGTCGTGGAAACAGTGCAGTACGTCCAGAGCACGCCGAACCGCCTGCGCTCCGCCGGGAGCACGCGCCGTCGCGGCCTCGGTCATATCGGGTCACTCTCCGCTCGTGAGGAGGATGGTGGGACATATGGTTGCCACATTACGGGAGTTGAGAGCCCGAACAACGCTGCCATGAAACACTCCGTTCATACTCAATCCCACATCATGGGAAGCATGTTGTAGGCCGACGCGCGTCCGTGGCAGGCTGCTGCCCGTCACCACCGACGAGCAGAAGGGAGCAGTGCCATGACCGGCCGCCGAACCGCGACCTCCGCGCCCGCCGCTCTGGTCCTGCTCGCCCTCACGCTGCGCCGTCACATCGACCTGGCGCGGGTCTCCAGCGCCGTCTGTCGCTGACCCTCCTCCCTTCCCCGCGCTTCTTCTCCCATGCCCCGCCGCGTCCTCGACGCGGCCCGGGTCCTGTCGCCGTACGCGGTGCCACATCCCCGAAGTACCTCCGCACGCCCTGACTCCATCCCCTTCACCGACCTCTCGGGAAGACTCCATGACGCATGCCGTCCTGCCCAGGACGCTCTGGTTCACCCGCTGTCCCGTCCCCACCGCGACCGGCATCGCCGCCGACCGGCAGTGGCTCACCGAGGAGTTCGCCCCCGAAGGCATCACGGTGCGCTCCCTCCAGGACTCCGCACCCGACGCCGACCGGGCCGCCCACTTCACCCATGCCCTGCCGGGCCTCTTCCGCGAGGGCGGCAACGTTCCCGCCCTGTGGGCCCGTTCGCGCGGCGAGCGGACACGGCTGATCGGTCTCACCTGGATCGAGGAACGGCAGACCGTACTCGTCGGGCCCGGCTCCGGCATCAGGGGCGTCGAGGCCCTGCGCGGGCTACGGCTCGCCGTTCCCGCGCACGACATCGCCATCGACTTCTGGCGGGCCATGGCCCTGCGTGGATTCGAGGGCGCGCTCGCCGGTGCCGGACTCGCACTGGACGACGCCACACTCGTCGACGTCCCCGCGGCGGAACACCAGGGTCAGTGGGCGGCCGAGCTGGCGGCGCTGCGACGCGGTGACGTCGACGCCGTGTACGTGAAGGGCGCACTGGCCGTCGAGGCCGCACGGCGGGCGGGCGCCGAGATCGCCGTCGAGCTCGACGAACTGCCCGACCGCCGGTTCCGGATCAACAACGGCACCCCGCGCCCCGTCACCGTCCATCAGCAGCTCCTCGACGACCACCCCGATCTCGTCGACCGCTTCCTCGCCGTCCTGCTCCGGGCTGCCGACTGGGCCGCCGGACAGCCCCGCGAGGTCGCCCGGATCCTCGGCGCCGAGACCGGGGCGGGCGCCGACGGTGTCGCCGGGGCCTACCGGCCGGGCACCCACCTGACCCTCCATCCCGATCTCTCCCCGGAACGCCTCGCCCTCCTCGCCGGACAGGAGGCCGGGCTGCGCGCCCACGGCTTCCTGCCCGAACCCGTCGACGTCACGGACTGGGCCGACCCCGAACCGCTGCGCCGTGCCACCGCACTCGCCCGCAGGCACCCCGCCGCCTGCGCACGTCCCGCCCCCTGAGCCACGAGGACCCCCAACGCCATGAAGCTTCCCCGACCACTGCGTACGGCCGTCGCCCGCGCGCTCCTCGCCACCACCGCACTCCTCGCCCTGACCGCGTGCGGAACCTCCGGGGCCGACAGCGGCAGCGGAGGATCCGGTGCCGGGGGCACGGTGGACATTCGCATCCCCGACCCCGGCAACTCCGGCGTGCTCGCCCTCGGCAAGAAGGACGGCAGCCTCGACAAGGCGCTCGCCGAGGTCGGTGCCAAGGTGCGGTGGACCGGCAGCGCCGGGCCCTTCGCCCCGGCCGCCCAGGCGATGAACGCCGACCAGCTCGACATCGCCACCGGCTCCATCACCTCGGGCATCACCTCGCTCGCCCAGCGCCCCGGATTCAAGTTCTTCACCGCCGTCGACCCGGATGCGGCGGGCGAGGGCATCCTCGTCAAGAACGGCTCCGGCATCGCATCGGTCGCCGACCTGGTCGGCAGGAAGGTCGCCGTCAACCAGGGGGGAACCGGCGAATACCTGCTGCTGAAGGCGCTCGCCGAGGCCGGTGTCCCCGCCGACAAGGTCGAGCGGGTCCATCTGCGCCCCGACCAGACCGCCGCCGTCTTCAACGCGGGCAAGGTCGACGCCTGGGCCGTCTGGGCGACCTACGCCGTCGCCGAAATCGGCACCGGCAAGGCGCACTTCGTCGCCGACGGCGCCGCGATCGGCTCCGACAACTACAGCCTCAACGCCGTACGCACGGGCTTCGCGGAGCAGCACCCGAAGGTCGTGAAGGCGCTCTACCAGTACCTCCACGACGCCAGTGCCAAGGAGAAACAGGACCCGGACGCGTACCTCAATGTCTTCACGGACGTGGGACCGACCGCCGTCACCGGCAGGGCGAAGCAGGTCCAGACCGACTTCACCCGCAAGGGCGGCACGGTCGGGCCCATCGGCCCCGAGGACATCAAGCGCTTCGAGGCCGTCGCCGCCTTCTGCGCCGAACAGAAGGTCACCACGACCAAGGTCGACATCGCCGCCCACCTCCTCGACATCGAGAAGCTGAAATGAGCGACGCCGCCCTGCATCCGGGCCTCGTCCGACCGCGCCCCCAGCGGCGCCGGGCACGCAGCCGGACCTGCTCCCTGACCGTCCGGGTACTCGGCCCGGTCGCCCTCCTCGCACTCTGGTGGGTGGCATCAGCCACCGGGCTCCTCACCCCCGACGTACTGGCATCCCCCGTCGAAGTGCTGCACGCCGTGGGCGAGTTGTGGGGCAACGAGCAGCTGCCCGACGCGCTCACCACCTCCCTCACCCGCTCCGGACTCGGACTCCTCATCGGGCTCGCCGCCGGGCTGGCCCTCGGGATCACCACCGGATTCACCCGCCTCGGCGACGAACTCCTCGACTCCTCCCTCCAGACCCTGCGCACCATTCCCTTCCTCTCCCTGGTTCCCCTGTTCATGGTCTGGTTCGGGATCAACGAGACGGCGAAGGTCCTGCTCATCGCCGTCGCCACCACCTTCCCGATGTACGTGTCGACATCGAGCGGAGTGCGCAACACCGACCCCAAGCTCGTCGAAGCCATGCGCAGCTTCGGCATGGGCCGGCTCGCCCTCGTACGCGAAGTCGTCCTTCCCGGAGCCCTGCCCTCCCTGCTCGCCGGACTGCGGCTCTCCATGACGCTCAGTGTCATCGCGTTGATCGCCGCCGAGGAGATCAACGCGACGGCCGGCATCGGCTACCTGATGTCCCAGGCACAGAGTTACGCCCGCACCGACATCCTCGCCGTCTGCATCCTCCTCTACGGGCTGCTCGGCCTCACCGCCGACATCGTCGTGCGGCTGCTGGAGTGTGTGCTGATGCCCTGGCGCACCCCGCAAGGAGCCCGCCGATGACCGACTTGACCCCTGCACCGGCGGTACGGGTACGCGGACTGCGCCGCGTGTTCGGCGACCGCGCCGTGCTCGACGGCCTTGGACTGGACATCGCACGGGGCGAGTTCGTCGCCCTGCTCGGCGCCAGCGGTAGCGGCAAGACGACGCTGCTGCGCATCCTGGGCGCACTCGACGGCGCCGACGAGGGAGAGGTCCTCGTCCCCCGGGCACGCACCGTCGTCTTCCAGGAGCCCCGGCTCGTGCCGTCGAAGAAGGTCCTCGCCAATGTGACGGTGGCGCTGCCGCGCGGCCGTTTTGGGCACGGGCTGCGGGCCCTGGCCGAAGTCGGTCTGGAACGGCACGCCGACGCCTGGCCCGCCACCCTCTCCGGCGGTGAGGCCCAGCGGGTCGCACTCGCCCGCGCCCTGGCCCGTGAACCCGAACTGCTCCTGCTGGACGAGCCGTTCGCCGCACTCGACGCCTTGACCCGGCTGAGGATGCAGGACCTGGTGGGGGAGCTGTGCCGCAGACACCGGCCCGCCGTCCTCCTCGTCACCCATGACGTCGACGAAGCGGTACGGCTCGCCGACCGGGTCGCCGTCCTGCGCGACGGCCGGCTCGTCACCGACGAGCCCGTCACCGTCGACCGGCCGCGCGACCCCGGCGAACCCGGGTTCTCGGCCCTGCGCCGACGACTCCTCGACGATCTCGGGGTCGAGACGACCCCGCGCCCCTCACATCCCTCGACCCCACCCGAACGCACCGAAGCCGGAGTGATCTGAATGACCATCACCATCGGAGTGCACAGCAGCAATCCGTCCCTCTACCACCTGTACCACCTCTCCCGGCTGGGCCCGGCCCAGGAGGAACTGGCCCCGCTCGGCGAGAGCGTCGTCTTCCACCCGTACACCAACGGCGTCCGCACCGGCGAGCTCCTCAGCCAGGGCGTCATCGACTTCGGCGGCACCGGCTCCACCCCGCCGGTCACCGCCCAGGCGGCGGGCCACGACATCGTGTACACCGCCGTCTCCGCCCCGCGCCCCGAACACGGCGCGCTCCTCGTCCCCGAGGACAGCCCCGTACGGACCGTCGCCGACCTCGAGGGCGCCACCGTCCACCTCGCGATCGGCTCCTGGCAGACCCATCTGATCGCCAAGGCGCTCGACGACGCCGGGCTCTCGTACGCCGACGACATCACCGCCGCCCGCAGCGGCGACGACAGCGAGGAGCTGCTGCGCACCGGTGCCATCGCCGCCTGGGTCGCGCAGGGCGGCCGGCTCGCCGCGGCCCGCCGCACCGGAGGGCTGCGCACCCTGATCCGTACCGGCGACGTCATCACCGACCGTTCCGTCTTCTTCGCCCGCCGGGACCTGGCCGAAAGCCGGCCCGAGATCATCGAGGCGCTCACCCGCGCCCTGCGGCGCGCCGACGACTGGGCGGCGGCCCATCCCCGACAGGCCGCCGAGATCGCCGCCGCCGACCTCGGCGGATCCGCCGACGACTGGGAGACCGCGCTGCGCACCCTGCCCTGGAGGATCGAGCCCGTCACCGACGCCTTCATCGCCGAGCAGCAGGAGGCGGCGGACATCTTCCACCGCACCGGCTTCATCGACCGGCCGGTCACCGTCGCCCACGCCCGCGCCGGTGCCCTCGCCGACAAGGCGGCGTGACCACATGGCGACCGAAGTCCTCTGGTACATCATCCCGCGCGAAGGCGCCTACCCCTGGGAGCCCGAAGGGCGGCGGCCGGTGGATCTCGGCTACCTCGCCCAGCTCGCCGGTACGGTCGAACGCCTCGGCTACAGCGGTGCGCTGCTCGCCACCGACCTGTACGACGTCTGGCCCCTCGGCAGCGCGCTCGCCGCCTCCACCAGCACCAGGTTCAAGCCTCTGCTGGCCGTCCACCCCGGCCTGATCTCACCCACCCTGCTCGCCAAGATGGCCCTCAGCTTCGACACCCTCTTCGGCGGCCGGCTCCGCTTCAACGTCGTCAACGGCTCGACCCAATCGCTCCAGGAGTACGGCCTCCACGTGGAGCACGACGAGCGGTACGAGCTGAGCGCCGAGTACTGGTCGATCGTGAAGCGGCTGACCGCCGGCGAGGTCTTCGACCACAAGGGCCGCTTCTACGACCTGAAGAACGCCGGTGCGTCCTTCGGGGAGCTGAAACCGGTCCAGGAATCGCATGTCCCGCTCTGGTTCGGCGGCTCCTCCGCCCCCGGTATCGAGATGGCCGCCGAACACGTCGACGTCTTTCTGACGTGGGGCGAGCCCCCGCACCTGCTCAGGGAGAAGCTGGAGCGGGTCAGGGCACGCGCCGCCGCCCACGGCCGCACGCTCAGGATCGGACTGCGTCTCCACCTCATCGTCCGCGACACGCAGGACGAGGCATGGGCGGCGGCCGACCGGCTCCTCGACGTGACGAGCGACGCGACGTACGCGCGCCAGGCGGGCGACCGCGCGGGAGAGGACGGCGTGGGCTGGCAGCGCCAGTTCCGCCAGCACGGCGGCAGGGTCCCCGCCCGCGCCCGGGAACTGGAGGCGCACCCCAACATGTGGCCGGGCATGGGCCTCTTCCGTCCCGGCCCCGGCACCGCGGTCGTCGGCTCGACGGCCCAGGTGGTCGAGCGCCTCAAGGAGTTCGAGGAGCTGGGCGTCGACACTTTCATCCTCTCCGGCAACCCGCTGCTGGAGGAGGCCTACCGGGTGGCGGAGACCGTGCTTCCGGCACTGGGGGTGAAGAGCTGAGACACGGCGGCCTGCGCTCCGTACGGTGGCCGACGGGTCACCGTACGGCGTAAGGCACCGCGGCACGTCCGGCGGGCGCGGGCTGCGGTCGTCAGTGCCCGGTGCGAGACTCGGAACGTCGGGAACGACGCGCCTGCGCCGCGAGAACGGGCCGCATCGAAGGAGCTCACCATGCTCACCACCCGTTTTGTCACCGGAGCGCCCAACTGGATCGATCTGGGCACGCCCGACCTCGCCGGGGCCATCGCGTTCTACACCGGCCTGTTCGGCTGGGAGTTCCTGGCAGGGGGCCCGGAGACCGGCGGTTACGGCATGTTCACCCTGGACGGGAGGACGGTCGGGGGCGCGAGGGAGGTCACCGAGGAGCAGGCGAAGCCGTCCTGGTCGGTGTATTTCCGGTCACCGGACGCCGATGCCACGGCGCAGGCGGTCGAGCGGGCCGGCGGCAGCGTCCCGTTCGCCCCGAGAGACGTTCTGGACTTCGGCAGGAAGGCCGGTTTCAAGGACCGGTCGGGGGCGTTCTTCGGTGTCTGGCAGCCGAAGGAGAAGCCCGGCCTCGGCACCGTGGGGGTCGCGGGCTCCTTGTGCTGGGTCGAGCTGTACACCCCGGACGTCCCGGCGGCCGCCGCGTTCTACGGCGCCGTGTTCGGATGGGAGACCGGGCTGACACCGTTCCCGGGAGGCGGCGGGTCCTATACGGTGATCCGGACCGGGGCCGGCGGGCAGGAGGCCGGTTTCGGCGGCCTGGTACCGCTCAACACCGTTGCGACACGCGCGGTCGCCGGACCGCACTGGCTGCCGTACTTCGAGGTCGAGGACTGCGACGCCGCCGTCGCGGACGTGGAGCGGCTGGGCGGCAAATCGACACTGGAACCGCTGGAGGTGGCAGGCGTGGGCACTTTCGCCGATGTCGCCGATCCGGAGGGTGCGGAATTCGCCCTGATCAAGAGTGCGCCCGCGCCGGGAGAGTGACCGGAAGCCACCGGCGCGCCGCATTGATGAAGCGTTGATCAGTCGTTTATCGCGACCGGGCACGGTGGGGTCCATGCTGATCAACACCGCGGCCGACCCCGCGCTCGCCTGGCAGGAGACGGCGCTGTGCGCGCAGGCGGGGCCCGAGTTCTTCTTTCCTGCTCCCGGCAGCTCCACACGTGAGGCCAAGCAGCTCTGCAATGCCTGCGAGGGGCGCGAGGCGTGCCTGGAGTACGCCCTCGCCAACGACGAGCGCTTCGGCGTATGGGGCGGCCTCTCCGAGAAGGAGCGGGAGCGGCTGCGCAGAACGGGTCGCGACCGGGCCTGAACCCGCCCCGACCGCGCAACGGGCCGCCGCGACCGGGGCACCGGCCGCACCCACGCGTGCGGGCCGCCGGTCCCCGCAGCCGGACAGGCCGCGCCGGCCTGGGAGAATGTCCGCATGAACGATCACGACAGGGCCGCTCTGCTCGCGACGGCCGTACGCCTGCGCACCGAAGGGCGTGCCGAAGAAGCGCGACAGCGACTGCTCGTCCTCTGCGCCGCCTTCCCCACGGATACCGAAGTGGCCTACCAGACCGCCTGGGCCCACGATGTGCTCGGTCTGGAAGCGGAGGCTGTGCCGTTCTACGAGCGCTGTCTGGACGGGACCGGCCTGTCGGAGGAGGACCGCAGGGGCGCGCTGCTCGGTCTCGGGAGTACGCATCGGGTGCTCGGACACCATCAGAGAGCCGTCGAGGTGCTGCGCGGCGGTGTCGCGGAGTTCCCCGACGACGGGGCGTTGCGGACCTTCCTCGCCATGGCCCTCTTCAACACCGGCGAGCATCACGAATCCAGCCGGCTGCTGCTGGAACTGCTCGCCGCCACCAGCGAGGACCCGCACGTGCGCCAGTATCGACGCGCTATCGAGCACTACGCGCAGGATCTGCACGCGACGATGTGAGCCGGCCCCGGGCGCCCGGCCCCGGCCGCTGAACAGGATGGCCGACATATGGCCCGTCCAGCGGCCCGGGAGCGACGGACGGGGCGTCAGGCCCCGGCGCGCGCGGCCATCCGTGCCTTGCGGGCAGCGAGCTTCTCGTCGAACTTCGCCGCCTCGCTGTCCAGACCGCCCATGTACAGGCCCAGCTCCTCCTGCGCCCGCAGCCCCTCGGGGCCCAGACCGTCGATGCTGAGGACCTTCAGGTAGCGAAGCACCGGCTGGATCACGTCGTCGTGATGGATGCGCATGTTGTAGATCTCGCCGATCGCCATCTGTGCCGCGGCCCGCTCGAAGCCCGGCATGCCGTGACCGGGCATCCGGAAGTTGACGACGACGTCACGTACGGCCTGCATGGTCAGATCCGGGGCGAGTTCGAAGGCCGCGCCGAGGAGGTTGCGGTAGAAGACCATGTGCAGGTTCTCGTCGGTCGCGATCCGCGCCAGCATGCGGTCGCAGACCGGGTCGCCCGACTGATGGCCGGTGTTGCGGTGCGAGACGCGGGTGGCCAGCTCCTGGAAGGCGACGTACGCCACGGAGTGCAGCATCGAGTGACGGTTGTCGGACTCGAAGCCATCCGCCATGTGCGCCATCCGGAACTGCTCCAGCTTGTCCGGGTCGACGGCGCGCGAGGTGAGCAGATAGTCGCGCATCACGATGCCGTGCCGGCCCTCTTCCGCGGTCCAGCGGTGCACCCAGGTGCCCCAGGCGCCGTCACGGCCGAAGAGGGAGGCGATCTCGTGGTGGTAACTGGGGAGATTGTCCTCGGTCAGCAGATTCACGACCAGCGCGACCTTGCCGATGTCGGTGACCTTCGACTGGTCGGCCCGCCAGGCCTCACCGTCCTCGAAGACGCCCGGGAAGTTCCGCCCGTCGGAGAACGGCACGTACTCGTGGGGCATCCAGTCCTTGGCGACCTTGAGATGGCGGTCGAGCTCCTTCTCCACCACCTCTTCCAGGGCGTGGAGCAGCTGGGCGTCGGTCCACGCCCGGGGACTGCCGAGGTGGGGAGCGGTGATCGTCACGGGGACTCCTGGGGACGGGAGAAGTACCTACGGGAACGTAGGTTACGAGACCGTAGGTTAAAGCGGCAGTAAGGCCACCGCCAAGCCGGCCCCCGCGATGCCCGATTACGTATCGTTATGTACGCAGGTCGTGAGGGGCGGAGGCTGTCACTCCGCCCGACTGTGGGGCGTGCCGGATCTCCCTCGGATGCACGGATGGTGGGGCGCGCCGGGGCGGGTGGACCCGCGAAGGCGCTCTCACCCGCCGTCGCCCGGGTGCGCCGACCCCAGGTCCCGGCGCAGGTGTTCGGCCGTGAACGAGGTGCGATGGGCGAGCAGCGTCGTCGGGGTCCCCTCGAAGACCAGCTCGCCGCCGTTCCTGCCGCCCTCCGGGCCGAGGTCGATCACCCAGTCCGCGCGTTTGAGCACATCGAGGTTGTGCTCCACGCAGATCACGCTGTTGCCGCCCTCGACCAGCCGGTCCAGCAGTTCGACGAGCGTGCCGGTGTCCGCCATGTGCAGTCCGGTCGTCGGCTCGTCCAGGACGTAGACGCTGCCCGTGCGGTGGAGCCGGGTGGCGAGCTTGATGCGCTGGCGCTCACCGCCGGAGAGCGTGCTGAGCGGTTGCCCCAGCGTCAGATAGGTCAGGCCGACGTCGTCGAGCGTGCGCAGCTTCCGCAGCAGCGCCGGGTCGTCGAAGAGCTCGGCCGCCCGCGCAGCCGTCATCTCCAGCACATCGACGATGGACGCGCCACCGACCCGGTGCTTCAGCACGTCGTCGTGGAAGCGCCGCCCCTCGCAGACCTGGCAGGTGGTGGTCACCGGGTCCATGAAGGCGAGATCGGTGCAGATGATGCCGCGTCCCGCGCAATGCCCGCACGCCCCGGAGGAGTTGAAGCTGAACATACCCGGATCGACGCCGTTCTCCCTGGCGAAGATCTTGCGGATGGAGTCCAGCGCGCCGACGTACGAGGCCGGGGTGGAGCGGGACGACGCGGTGATCGCGCCCTGGTCGATCACCACCGCGTCCGGGTACGCCGCCGTGAACACCCGGGAGACCAGTGTCGACTTCCCGGATCCGGCGACCCCCGTCACGACGGTCAGCACGCCCTCGGGGAACGCCACGTCCACCCCTTTGAGGTTGTGCAGCGCGGCGCCCGTCACCGGCAGCCACCCGGTGGGGGAGCGGACGGTCTCCTTCAGCGGCATCCGGCGGCGCAGGCACCGGCCGGTGAGGGTGTCCGCCTCGCGCAACCGGTCCACCGGGCCTTCGAACACGACGTGTCCGCCGTCGCTGCCCGCTCCCGGCCCCATGTCGACGATGTGGTCCGCGACGGCCATCACGTCCGGGTCGTGCTCGACGACGACGACCGTGTTGCCCCGGTCGCGCAGCCGTACCAGGAGATCGTTCAGCCTGCCGACGTCGCGCGGATGGAGGCCCACGCTCGGCTCGTCGAAGACGTACGTCAGCCCGGTCAGCGAACTGCCCAGGTGCCGGACCATCTTGAGCCGCTGTCCCTCCCCGCCCGACAGGGTGGTGGTCTCCCGGTCCAGGCTGAGATAGCCGAGGCCGATGCCCACCAGACGCTCCAGCCGTTCGCGTGCGGCCGAAGCGATCGGACCGGCCACCGGATCGTCGATCCGGGCCAGGACCTCCACCAGATCGGCCACCTCCATGTGCCCGTAGTCGGCCACGGTGAGCCCATCGACACGGGTGGCGAGTGCCGCGGCGTTCAACCGCGCGCCACCGCAGGACGCGCACACCGACTCCGTGGTGAATCGCAGGGCGGCCTCGCGCCGCCGTTCGGAGAGCGCCTCGGTGTCCCGTTTCAGATGGAGCCGGGTGAACCGCTCGGCGATCCCCTCGAACCGCATGTCGGCGGATTTCGACTTCAGCTGCAGCTGTACGGTGAATCCTCCTCCGTGGAGCAGGAGCCGGAGCTCTTCCTCGGTGAAGTCGGCGAGCGGCTTGTCGTTGTCGAAGCGTCCCGAGCCCGCGTACAGCTGCCATTCCCAGCTGCCCACCGAGAGCCCCGGCAGCAGCAGCGCACCCTCGTTGAGCGACTTCGTGAGGTCGATCGCCCGGTCGATGTCGAGACGGACCGTGCGCCCCACACCGTCGCACTCCGGGCACATTCCCGCGGGATCGTTGAAGGAGTACGCGGTCGCAGGGCCCGCACTCGGTGTCCCATACCGCGAGAACAGCACCCGGATCACCGACCAGATGTCGGTCATCGTGCCGACGGTGGAGCGGGCGTTGCCGCCGATCGGCTTCTGGTCGACGACCACCGCCACGGAGAGGTCGTCGATGGAATCGGCATGGGGCCGCTCGTACTTCGGCAGCCTGTTACGGATGAACCAGGGGAAGGCCTCGTTCAGTTGGCGCTGCGACTCCACGGCGATCGTGTCGAAGACGATCGACGACTTACCCGACCCGGAGACTCCGGTGAAGACGGTGATCCGCTCCTTGGGGACGGTGAGGGAGACATTGCGCAGATTGTTCGCGCGTGCCCCGGTGATGACGATGCTCCGGTCCTGTTTCCGATCCATGCGCCCGAAGCTAACGGCGATACCCGACAGCTTCTGTCCGGATTTGCCGGGCGGGTGGAATCTTCTCCAGGACCGCACGCGCGGGCCCCGCCGGCGGAGCGCTCAGAGTTGTCGGCGTACTCGGAGCAACGCGTGCGGGGACAGGGGCACGGCGGGGCGGAACGGTCAGAGCAGATGGTCCGCCGCGCCGGACTTCACCGCGGAGATCAGCGCCCGCAGCGCCTCCATGGAGTCGCTGACATAGGCTCCGGTGTCCGTGGTGCTGCCGATGTACGCCCTGCCCTGGTCGTCGAGCCCGAAGCGGAAGCAATTGGCGCCTTCGCTGCAGAAGGCATCGTCCCAGCAGATGTCGGTCATGTTCTCTCTCCTCAGAGGTCCTGTGCTATGGATCGGATGAAGTCGCGCGATTCCTCGACCGGCAGCGCCAGCGTACGCAAACGCTCCAACAGGCCCCGGTACCGCCGCAGTTGCATGTCCGAGTCCAGCAACATCGAACCGTGTGAGGAGTCGAGCTGCACGGTGTCGAGCTGGGGTACCGCGGCGCCCACATACGTGAACGACTGGCCGGCGCCCGGGAAGCCGCCGGCGGTGAACGGGATCACCCGGACCGTGATCCGGTCCCGCTCGGACTGGTCGACGATGTGGTCCAGCTGCGCTCTGGCCACCTTGGGCCCGCCGAACTGCATGCGCAGCGCCGCCTCGTGGACGATCGACTCGTACAGCGGTGGCCGGTCCCGCCTCAACACCTCCTTGCGGCGCAGCCGCAGGGAGAGCCGGGCCATCAGGTCGGGTCCGGGCAGTTGCGGATCGGCCGTGTCGAACACCGCTCGGGCGTGTTCCTCGGTCTGCAGCAGGCCGGGGATGTGCGTGGTGGTCGATGTCGTCAACTCCACTGCGTGATATTCGAGTTCGGCGATGTCGAGCAGTCCGGGCAGCAGCATTCCACGATGCTCCTCCCACCATCCCCGGGACCGCTCCTGGGCGATCTCGGCGAGCAGGTCGACCAGGCCGGTGTCCGGGCAGCCGTAGTTGAAGGCGAGGGTGCGGACCCGCTCGGCGCTGATGCCGAAGCGGCCGGATTCGATGTTCGGGATGCGGGTGCGGTCGACGCCCAGCAGGGCGGCGGCCTGCTGCACCGACATTCCCGACTGCTCGCGCAGCTTGCGCAGTTCGTGCCCGAGGCGCTGCTGCCGGGCGGTCGGGGTGCTTCTGGGCGGCACGGCAAATGTCCTTCCGAGGGGGTGGGTTGAGCGAAACGACCGGAAAGACACAAGTAGTAGCACTGTGCTCCGGTGTGCGCTACGGTCGGTAGCGCAAGTCTCACACGGGGCGACCATGCCTATGTGTGATCGTTAACACAATTACCGGAAATGTGAGCATCTTGATGAAGGGCGCACTGCGTTGTCTTCCGGCCCTCACGTCGGCCGGCCCCCATCCTCCGGTGGCGGACAACCTCAGCTATTCGTTCGCACTGCCGGGCGGCGCCTTCTGCGCCGGTCTCGCACGAGGTGCCGTGGGTGAGCTCCTCACCCGGCACGGGCTCGCGGAATTCCGTGAAACAGCCGTCCTCGCCGCTTCCGAACTGGTCGCGGCCGCCTATCGGTTCACCCCGGACCGGGAGATGCTGCTACGGGTGCACTGGCAGTTCGACGCGCTGCGCGTCACCCTCTACGACCAGCATCCGTCCCACGGCTCGACCGAGAAGTCCGAGACATGCCGGGAACGCCGGAGCGAAAGCATGTGGCTGCTGGCGGCCGCGGTCGATGCGCACGGCGGGGACTGGGGACTGGCCCCGGCGCTGACCCCGTCCGGCGGCTGCAAGACCTGGGCCTTACTCCACCACTGACCCCGTCGCCGACCGTTTCTCACCGTGCGTGCCCGGCGCCCCTCGGCCGCGATGTCACCACCACTCCCGCCGGGTGAGAGCGTCACCGGCGCCGCATGACAACGCCTCCTCGCCCGACGTCCGGTCAGCAGGACCCGTCGAGCAGATGGGTCAGACTCCGGTCGAGGTCCAGGAACCGGTGCTCGTCGCCGGCCGGCACCAGTTCCTGCGCCCGCTCAAGGAAACGACGCAGCTCCGCGGTGCGGACGTGGACCATCGCGATTCCCTCGTCGGCATGGAACTCCAGGACGGTCCGGTCGTATCCGAACGGCCTGATGCGCACGTCCCCGACACCGGCGGCCGTGTCCATTCCGGCGGCGAGCAGTTCGCGGGAGAACTCCCACGACACCTCGGTGCCTTCCAGGGTCGCCGTCGCGGGGAACGCCATGCGCACGGCGAACGGATCCCTCCGGTCGTACTGCAGAGTGGCGGGAAGGGTCTCCATCCGCGGTGCGGATGCGACCATGCGGGCCTGCACGGACTGCTCGATGACGGTGGACAAGACCTGCTCCCTTTCTCGGCCGGACGAACGGCTCACGGCACTGATGGAGACGACGCAATCGCCTCATCCGTGCACCGGAGGGTGGCGTGAGTTGCATCACCGCATGCCGTCGCACCGGTCACGTGCCCGAATCCGGCCGACGCACGCTGGACGGCGTGCGGCTCGTGGGCTAGCTTCCAGCGCCATGAGGGCCAAGGGAAAGACGAGACGACTGATGTCATGGGGGCTCAGTGCCGTGGCGCTGGCCACCGCACTGGCCACGCCGGCAGCCGCGGCGACACCGGGGGAGTGGCGCCGGCCAGGCGGTCCAACGGCCTGGAAGCTCACCGTGACCGGGACCGACGCCCGCTTCCGCGGACTCGCCGCCGTCAGCCGTCGTACCGCCTGGGTCGCCGGCTCGAAGGGGACGGTGCTGCGCACCACCGACGGCGGCCACCACTGGCGCGATGTGTCACCGCCCGGCGCGTCCCAGGAGGCGCTGGAGTTCCGTGACATCGAGGCGTTCGACACCCGTCGGGCGGTGGCGCTGGCCATCGGGGAGGGCGAGGCCTCCAGGGTGTTCCGCACGGACGACGGGGGAGCCACCTGGACGGAGTCGTTCCGTAACACCGACGCCCGCGCCTTCTACAACTGCCTCACCTTCTTCGACAGCAGGCACGGACTCGCGATGAGTGATCCCGTGGACGGCAAGTACCGCATCCTGTCGACCGAGGACGGCGGCCGGAGCTGGCGGGTGCTGCCCAGCGCGGGCATGCCGGACGCCCAGGCCGGTGAGGCGGCGTTCGCCGCCAGTGGTCAGTGCCTGGTCGCATCGGGGCCCAAGGATGCCTGGCTGGCGACCGGGGGCGCCGCCACCGCACGGGTGCTGCACTCCGCCGACCGCGGGTTGACCTGGACCGCGGCCGAATCGACGATCCCCGCCGGCGACCCGGCACGCGGTGTGTTCGGACTGGCCTTCCGCGACCGCCGCCACGGCATCGCGGTCGGCGGCGACTACCGGGCCGACCTGCCGTCCCCGCACGCCTCGGCGGTGACGGGCGACGGCGGTCGCAGCTGGCAGCCGTCCGCCAACCCGCCGTCCGCCTACCGCTCGGGCGTCGCCTGGCTGCCGCACAGCAGGTCGGGCGCGCTGGCGGTCGGTCCGACCGGTACGGACCTCACCGCGGACGGTGGTCACACCTGGCGCACGGTCGACACGGGGTCGTACGACACGGTCGACTGCACATCGGACGGCGGTTGCTGGGCCGCAGGCGAGAAGGGACGAGTGGCGCGCGGGGGGATCCGGGGCGCCGGCGGCTGAACGGGGCCGGTCGGGTCGCGGCAGTGACCCGTTCGGTGATCGGGAAGGGCGGGGCCCGGGTATCCGTTACCCGGGCAACTGCTCGCGGTACGGAGCGAGTTCGTCCGAGGTCTTCGTCGCGATGAACTCCATGATCCGGTAGGCGCACACGCCCTGCGCGGTGAACGGGTCCTCCGCCACGATCCGCTCGATCCGCGCGCGATCACCCCCGACCGCCAGGATCACCCCGCCGTCGCGCGGGTTCTTGCGGCCCGACGCGATGAACACCCCCTCCGCGTACTGTGCGTCCAGCCAGGCGACATGGTCCGGCAGCAGCGCGTCGACGCGCTCGACGGGTGCGGTGTAGGTCAGCTCCAGTACGAACATGATCGTCAGGCTACGGCACGAGCGCGAAGCCGATCCGGCCCCGAGGCACGCGAGCCCGGCGTGATCCGAACGAGAGGCCCTAGACTCGACAGCACTATGGCAACCCTCCAGGCGCCCGCCGACGAAGTCGAAGCCCGCGCGATCCAGGACTCCCTGCGCCCGCGGGTGGTGCTCGACGAAACGGGCCCGCCGCCCGGCGCCGGCAGGGTCACCGGGGTCGATGTCGCCTACGACGACGCGCGCGATGTCGTCGTGGCGGCAGCGGTCGTGCTCGACGCGGCAACGCTCGACGTGGTGGCCGAGGCCACCGCGGTCGGCCGGATCACCTTCCCCTACGTCCCCGGACTCCTCGCCTTCCGAGAGATCCCTACCGTGCTGGACGCGTTGGAATCGCTTCCCGTCGACCCCGGACTCGTGATCTGTGACGGCTACGGGCAGGCGCACCCGCGTCGTCTCGGACTCGCCAGCCATCTCGGGGTGCTCACCGGACTCCCGGTGATCGGCGTCGCCAAGAACCCGTTCACCTTCTCGTACGAGCAGCCGGGCAGCCGCCGGGGCGACTGGTCGCCGCTGCTCGACGGCGAGGAGGAGGTGGGCCGGGCACTGCGCACCCAGGACGGTGTCAAGCCGGTCTTCGTGTCCGTCGGACACCGGATCGGCCTCGACAACGCCTGCGCCCACACCCTGCTCCTGGCCCGCGACTTCCGCCAGCCGGAGACCACCCGGAGGGCCGACGCACTCTGCCGCCGGGCCCTCGGGGAAGCGACCGCCTGAGTATCTGAGTATGTGTATGGATAACGCCCACCGATCATGACGGGCAGACTGGTACACATGACCGAACATCGAACGTCCACGCGACCAGGAACCGTCTATCTCGCCCAGCGCCGGGTGGCGGTGGGAATGACTCTCGGCATGCTCGCGGGAGTGGTGTGGGCCGTGTCGATGATCTGCACACTGGTGGCCTGGGCGCTCTGAGCCACCCCTGGGCGCGGCCGCCCTCCGACCGCCCGGACCGCCCCGCCCCGTCCCGCTCAGCGAGCCGCCGCGACCCGGAACCGCAGTCGCCGCGCGCAGCCGCCCCAGCAGCGCGTCACCTATCGCGACGGCTTGTCGTGACCTGCCCAGATGTCGACGGGAGCTCGTCCAGGGCGAGGCAGAGCGCGGACTGTGCGAGCATCTTCGCCGTCTCGTCGTAGCCGGGGTCGCCGCCCCGACACCTCGGTGAACACCCGGTGCCCGCCGCCTTCGCCGACGAAGCGCACGGTGAACCAACTGCGCCGCCTGCGCTCCGCGTCCGGCCCCCGCCCCGGCTCGTACCGGTCCATCAGCCAGGACCGTGCCGCCGGAATCTTCGCCGCGCCCAGGAGAGCGGCGAGCATGGCCGTACCGCCCAGCGCCACCGGCAGATGCTTCACGGAGGCGGGGTTCGTGCAGTCCGCGTTCCCGCGCGGCACGCAGCATCCGGGGGCCGCGGCCCATCGCCGTGAGCGCGGACGCGAACGTACCGCCGGAGAAGACGGCGTTGCTGCGGACGAATCCGTCGATCGTCAGCGGAACGTCCCGCGGCAGTTGCCGGACGGTGAAGTACACCCCGAGGTCGTGCGGTACCGAGCCGCGCGCTGATCCACCACGGATTACGGGACAGCCCTTGGCGGAGGCGTTCGTGGCGGTGTGCCGCCGGGCGGCGATCGTGGGGGAGGATCCCGGAGAAGGAACCAGGACCGACCGGCACAGAGAGGCGGTGTCGTGGGGCCGATCACGCTCTCTCTCCGGGCCTGAAGGGCCAGGGGTCGTGGGCCCTTCAGGCCTTGTCGTCGGCCGACGAGGCTCCGCGGTGCCTCCCCGCTGTGCCCTGCAATCACGAGTACCGGTCCCGCTCCCTCTCCCACCCCGTCCGCCGGTCGGTCTAAGCGCTTGCTCGGCCAAAGGGGTTGTGCGGAGCCTGACGCGTTCTTAGCATCATCGCTGTTACATCAGTTGTGTCATACCGCTGGGGGCTAGATGGCAACGACGGAGCACGGCCCGCTCGCAGGCGTGCGCGTGGTCGAGCTGGCAGGTATCGGACCCGGCCCGTTCGCCGCGATGCTCCTGGCCGACCTCGGCGCCGATGTCGTCAGAGTCGACCGGCCCGGCGGCCCGGGGCTCGGCATCGACCCCGCGTACGACCTGACCAACCGCAACAAACGCTCCGTGCTCGTCGACCTCAAGGCCGGGGACGGCCCGGCCAAAGTGCTCGATCTGGTCGAGCGCGCCGACATCCTGATCGAGGGTTACCGGCCGGGCGTCGCCGAGCGCCTCGGTGTCGGGCCGGACGCCGCGCTGGCCCGCAATCCACAACTCGTCTACGGACGGATGACCGGCTGGGGCCAGGACGGACCGCTCGCCGAACGGGCCGGGCACGACATCGCCTACATCGCCCTCACCGGCACTCTCTCCATGATCGGCAGGCCCGGGGAGCCGCCCACCGTCCCGGCCAATCTGGTCGGCGACTACGCGGGCGGTTCGCTCTATCTCGTCGTCGGTGTCCTGGCCGCCCTCCAGCACGCCCGCACCCCGGGCGGCCGGGGTCAGGTCGTGGACGCGGCGATCGTGGACGGCGCCGCCCATCTCGCCACGATGGTCCACGGGATGCTGGCGGCCGGGGGCTGGCAGGACCGGCGCGGCTCCAATCTCCTGGACGGCGGCTGCCCGTTCTACGGCACGTACGAGACCGCCGACGGGCAGTACATGGCGGTCGGCCCGCTGGAGCAGCGGTTCTACGAGGAGTTCAGCAGGCTCCTCGGGATCGAGGACGAGGCCCCGGACCGGGGGGACACCGCCCGCTGGGACGAATTGCGCACGCTCGTCGCCGACCGCTTCAGGACCCGTACGCGCGCCGAGTGGACCGAGGTGTTCGAGGGCACGGACGCCTGCGTCGCCCCCGTCCTCTCGCTCCGTGAAGCGCCCGGTCATCCGCATGTCGCGGCCCGTGCCACCTTCGTCGAGCACGACGGGCTCACCCAGCCCGCCCCCGCGCCCCGTTTCTCCGCCACCCCCGTCTCCGTACGCAGCGGGCCCGCGCGGCCCGGCGCGGACACCGGGTCCGTCGCCGCCGACTGGGACGTACCCGGCCTCGCCGAGCCCCGGAAGGACACCACCGGCTGATGGCAACCACCTCGCCGCCGAACCCCACGGGCGGCCCGCGCGAAGCCTGTGACCGGGGCGCGACCGGTGCGGCCGTCCGTGCCCCGTACTCCCGCACCCCGCCCCTCGTCGCCCGGACCGGTGCGGGACCCGACGTCAGGAACTGACTCCAGGAGGCCCGCAGTGCAGCGGCAGATCTTCACCGAAGAGCACGAAGCGTTCCGCGGGACCGTCCGCACCTTCCTCACCAAGGAGGTCCTCCCGCACTACGAGCAGTGGGAGAAGGACGGCATCGTCTCGCGCGAGGCGTGGCTCGCGGCCGGCCGGCAGGGACTGCTCGGCCTCGCCGTCCCCGAGGAGTACGGGGGCGGCGGCAACACCGACTACCGCTACAGCGCCGTCCTCGCGGAGGAGTTCACCCGCGCCGGTGCACCCGGACTCGCACTCGGGCTGCACAACGACATCATCGGCCCCTACCTCACCGGCCTCGGCACCGAGGAGCAGAAGCGGCGCTGGCTGCCCGGCTTCTGCAGCGGCGAGACCATCACCGCCATCGCCATGACCGAGCCCGGCGCGGGCTCCGACCTGCAGGCCATCCGCACCACCGCCGAGGACAAGGGCGACCACTGGCTGCTCAACGGCTCCAAGACGTTCATCTCCAACGGCATCCTCGCCGACCTGGTGGTGGTGGTCGCCAGGACCACCCCCGAGGGCGGTGCGAAGGGGCTGTCGCTGATCGTGGTCGAACGCGGCGCGGAGGGCTTCGAGCGGGGCCGCAACCTCGACAAGATCGGCCAGAAGTCCCAGGACACCGCCGAACTGTTCTTCCATGACGTCCGCGTCCCCAAGGAGAATCTGCTCGGCGAGCGGAACGGTGCCTTCATCCATCTGATGACCAATCTGGCGCAGGAACGGATGGGCATAGCCGTCGCCGCGATCGCCGCCGCCGAACACCTGCTGGAGATCACCACGCGCTATGTGAAGGAGCGCGAGGCCTTCGGACGGCCGCTGTCCAAGCTTCAGCACATCCGGTTCGAGATCGCCGAGATGGCCACCGAGTGCACGGTCACCCGCACCTTCGTCGACCGCTGCATCGTCGAGCACTCCGACGGCGGGCTCGACGCCGTCCATGCCTCGATGGCCAAGTGGTGGGCCACCGAACTGCAGAAGCGCGTCGCCGACCGCTGTCTCCAACTCCACGGCGGATACGGATACATGGCGGAGTATCCGGTCGCGAAGGCATTCACCGACGGCCGTATCCAGACCATCTACGGCGGCACGACCGAGATCATGAAGGAGATCATCGGACGCTCGCTGCTCGCCTGACCTCTTTCGCACAACCACCCTCGAAAGGCTGCTGACTTGAGTACCGAAGCGTTTGTCTACGACGCGATCCGCACCCCGCGCGGCCGTGGCAAGGCCAATGGCGCCCTGCACGGCACCAAGCCGATCGACCTCGTCGTCGGCCTCATCCACGAGATCCGCGACCGCTTCCCCGGCCTGGACCCGGCGGCCATCGACGACATCGTGCTCGGCGTGGTCAGTCCGCTCGGTGACCAGGGCTCCGACATCGCCCGGATCGCCGCCATCGCGGCGGGCCTCCCGGACACCGTCGCGGGCGTCCAGGAGAACCGCTTCTGTGCCTCGGGCCTGGAAGCCGTCAACCTGGCGGCGGCCAAGGTCCGTTCGGGCTGGGAGGACCTCGTCCTCGCGGGAGGTGTCGAGTCGATGTCCCGTGTCCCGATGGGATCCGACGGCGGCGCCTGGGCGATGGACCCGATGACCAACTTCGACACCGGCTTCGCGCCGCAGGGTGTCGGCGCCGACCTCATCGCCACCATCGAGGGCTTCACCCGCCGCGACGTGGACGAGTTCGCCGCGCTCTCCCAGGAACGCGCCGCCGAGGCATGGAAGGACGGCCGTTTCGCGCGCTCCGTCGTCCCCGTCAAGGACCGCAACGGCCTCGTCGTCCTCGACCACGACGAGCACATGCGGCCCGGCACGACCGCCGACTCGCTCGCCGCGCTCAAGCCCTCCTTCGCGGCGATCGGTGAGATGGGCGGCTTCGACGCGGTGGCCCTGCAGAAGTACCACTGGGTCGAGGAGATCGACCACGTCCACCACGCGGGCAACTCCTCCGGCATCGTCGACGGCGCCGCGCTCGTCGCGATCGGCAACCAGGAGATCGGCGAGCGGTACGGACTCACGCCGCGCGCCCGGATCGTCTCCGCCGCCGTCTCCGGCTCCGAGCCCACCATCATGCTCACCGGCCCCGCGCCCGCCACCCGCAAGGCCCTCGCCAAGGCCGGACTCACCATCGACGACATCGACCTCGTCGAGATCAACGAGGCGTTCGCCGGAGTCGTGCTCCGCTTCGCCAGGGACATGGGGCTCCCCCTCGACAAGATCAACGTCAATGGCGGCGCCATCGCGCTCGGCCACCCGCTCGGTGCCACCGGCGCGATGATCCTCGGCACCCTCATCGACGAACTGGAACGGCGCGAGGGGCGCTACGGCCTCGTCACCCTCTGCGTCGGCGGCGGCATGGGCGTCGCCACCGTCGTCGAGCGTCTCTGACCGTTCCCCGGCCCTCACTTACGGAGAAGAACAGCAATGACCGAGAGCACGACCATCCGCTGGGAACGGGACGAGACCGGCGTCGTCACCCTCGTACTCGACGACCCCGACCAGTCCGCCAACACGATGAACCAGGCTTTCAAGGACTCCATCGCGGCCGTCGCCGACCGCGCCGAGGCCGAGAAGGACTCCATCCGCGGCATCATCTACACCTCCGCCAAGAAGACCTTCTTCGCGGGCGGCGACCTCAAGGACATGATCAAGGTCGGTCCCGAGAACGCCCAGCAGGCCTTCGACACCGGTACCGCCATCAAGAACTCGCTGCGTCGCATCGAGACCCTCGGCAAGCCCGTCGTCGCCGCCATCAACGGCGCCGCGCTCGGCGGCGGCTACGAGATCGCGCTCGCCTCCCACCACCGCATCGCCCTCGACGCCCCCGGCTCCCGGATCGGTCTGCCCGAGGTCACCCTCGGCCTGCTGCCCGCAGGCGGCGGAGTCACCCGCACCGTACGCCTCATGGGCATCGCCGACGCGCTGCTGAAGGTCCTCCTCCAGGGAACTCAGTACACTCCGCGGCGCGCCCAGGAGAACGGCCTCGTCCACGAGGTCGCCGCCACCCGGGAGGAAATGCTCGAAAAGGCCCGCGCCTTCATCGATGCGAACCCCGAGTCCCAGCAGCCGTGGGACGTCAAGGGATACAAGATCCCCGGCGGCACCCCCTCCCACCCGAAGTTCGCCGCCAATCTGCCCGCCTTCCCGGCCAATCTGAAGAAGCAGATCGCGGGCGCCCCGATGCCCGCGCCGCGCAACATCCTGGCCGCAGCCGTCGAGGGCTCGCAGGTCGACTTCGAGACCGCGCTGACCATCGAGGCCCGCTACTTCACCGAACTGGTCACCGGCCAGGTCGCGAAGAACATGATCCAGGCGTTCTTCTTCGACCTCCAGGCCGTCAACTCCGGCGCCGGCCGCCCCAAGGGCATCGAGGAGCGCCAGGTCCGCAAGGTCGCCGTCCTCGGCGCGGGGATGATGGGCGCGGGCATCGCCTACTCCTGCGCCCGCGCGGGCATCGACGTCGTCCTCAAGGACATCTCCGCACAGGCCGCAGCGAAGGGCAAGGCGTACAGCGAGAAGCTCCTGGACAAGGCGCTCTCCCGGGGCCGTACCACCGAGGCCGAGCGTGACGCGCTGCTGGCCCGCATCACCCCGACCGGTGACCCGGCCGACCTGGCGGGCTGCGACACCGTCATCGAGGCCGTTTTCGAGGACACCGCGCTCAAGCACAAGGTGTTCCAGGAGATCCAGGACATCATCGAGCCGGACGCTCTGCTCTGCTCCAACACCTCGACCCTGCCCATCACCGTCCTCGCCGAGGGCGTCTCGCGCCCCGCCGACTTCATCGGGCTGCACTTCTTCTCGCCCGTGGACAAGATGCCGCTGGTCGAGATCATCAAGGGCGAGAAGACCGGCGACGAGGCACTGGCCCGCGCCTTCGACCTGGTCCGCCGGATCAAGAAGACGCCGATCGTCGTCAACGACTCCCGCGGCTTCTTCACCTCGCGCGTCATCGGCCAGTTCATCAACGAGGGCGTCGCCATGGTCGGCGAGGGCGTCGAGCCCGCGTCGGTCGAGCAGGCCGCGGCGCAGTCCGGCTACCCGGCCAAGGTGCTCTCCCTGATGGACGAGCTGACCCTCACCCTCCCCCGCAAGATCCGCAACGAGACCAGGCGGGCCGTCGAGGAGGCCGGCGGCAGCTGGCCCGGGCACCCGGCGGACGCGGTCATCGACCGGATGGTCGACGAGTTCGGCCGCCCGGGACGCAGCGGCGGCGCGGGCTTCTACGACTACGACGAGACCGGCAAGCGCACCCGCCTCTGGCCCGGCCTGCGGGAGCATTTCGGGGGTTTGGGGGGCCGTCCCCCGGGTGGGCACAGCACGAGGCCGGACACCGACATCCCCTTCGTCGACATGAAGGAGCGGATGCTGTTCTCCGAAGCGCTGGACAGCGTCCGCTGCCTGGAGGAGAACGTTCTCGTCTCTGTCGCCGACGCCAACATCGGCTCCATCATGGGCATCGGCTTCCCGCCGTGGACCGGTGGCGTCCTCCAGTACATCAACGGATACGAGGGCGGCCTGCCCGGCTTCGTGGCCCGTGCCCGGGAACTCGCCGAGAAGTACGGCGACCGCTTCCTGCCGCCCGCGCTGCTGGTGGAGAAGGCCGAGAAGGGCGAGACCTTCCACGACTGACCGTGGCCCCGCGGGCCGCGTTCACTCCGCTGTGAACGCGGCCCGCAGTTCTTCCTTCAACGACCGCTGGAACGCGGTCACCAGCGCCTGGAGCACCATGGGCTGCATGTGGGCCGACAGCGACTTCATCGCTGCCAGGTGCTCCGGGTCCGACTCCCGCTCCCGGTACGGACCCCAGACCTCGTCCCGGAACAGCCGGGTCAGCTCCTGCGCGGCGGACCGGGAGTGCTCCAGCAGAACCGTGCGGGCGGCCAGAATCGTCTCGTGCGCGATCGGTACGTCGAGCAGTTCGACCCCGAGCCGGAGCAGTCCCGGGTCCACCCGATAGCTGCCGTCGGTCGGCTCGGCGTGTTCCAGCACGCCCATCGCGGCCAGCCGCGCCATGTCCTGTTCGGTCAACGCCCGGCCGGCGCGGCGCTCCAGCTCCGCCCGCGTCGCGTCCTCCGGCGAGTCGGGTGCCCAGGCGGCCACCAGAGCCCGGTGGATCGCCAGATCGTGCGCGCTCAGGTCCGGCGGCAACTGCTCCAGATAGCGTTCGATCGCGGCGAGCGTCATGCCCTGGTGCTGGAGTTCCTCGATGAGCGCGAGCTGGGACAGGTGCTCATGGCCGTAGTGCCCGACGCGTCGCGGCCCGATCACGGGTGGCGGCAGCAGACCCCTGGAGCTGTAGAAACGCACGGTGCGTACGGTGACACCGGCGCGTGCCGCCAGTTCGTCGACGGTGAGCGTCGGGTCCTGGGTCCCGGTCGCCATGTCTGCTCCTCGCGTTCCGACACAGCGACGAACTGCTGCGTCTGCATCAATCAGGTTCAACAGTATTGCTGTCTCACCATTGTTGTGAAAGTGCGCGGTGACACCGGGCCGGGTCCCGCTGTCAGTGGTGGCTCCTACGCTGGTGTCATGTCGGAGATCACGTACGTACGGGGCGACGCGACCACCCCACAGGGCAAGGGCGTCAAGCTGATCGTCCATGTCTGCAACGACCTGGGCGGCTGGGGCAAGGGCTTCGTCCTGGCCGTCTCGCGTCGCTGGCCCGAACCGGAGAAGGCCTACCGTCACTGGCACCGGGAGCGCGCGAGCAACGACTTCGGCCTCGGCGCGGTTCAGTTCGTCCAGGTGGGTCCGTACCTCTGGGTGGCGAACATGGTGGGCCAGCGGGGGATGCGCACGGGCAGCAAGGGGGTGCCGGTGCGCTACGAGGCGATCGACACGGCCCTGGGTGCCGTGGCCGACCGGGCCGTCGAGCTGGGGGCTTCGGTCCATATGCCGCGGATCGGCTGCGGACTGGCGGGCGGCACCTGGTCCGGAATCGAGCCGCTGATAGCGAAGCGGCTGCTGAGCCGGGGCATAGCGGTGACGGTGTACGACTACGACTAGGGTCTTTCATCTGGATCAGGCGGAGCCGATGCGGCTCGTACACGCTCGTCGACTCCACCCGCTCCATGTACGCGCAGACCGGCGGGCAGATCCGCACGTACGAGGCGCAGCGCAAGGACTACAAGCTCGTCGCGGGCGGCCCGGTCACCGACGACCTCCCGCTGGGCACATCGGCGAGCGACCGCTTCGACGGCGCGAACACCTCGTCGGGCGCCGTCGACGCGCACCTGAACGCGGCGAAGGTCTACGAGTTCTACAAGAACCAGATCGGCCGCGACGGAGTCGACGGCAAGGGCGGCACGATCTACTCCGTCGTCAGCGTCGCCGCGAACGGCAAGGACTACGCCAACGCCTTCTGGGACGGCTCCAAGATGGTGTACGGCCACATGGGCTGCGTGCCGCTGTCCGTCGGCCTGGACGTCGTCGGCCACGAGATGACGCACGGCGTCACCGAGCACTCCGCCGGGCTCGTCTACTTCCCGGGGCCCCTGCGCACCGGCCCGGCAGCGATCGCATACTAGATCACACAAGGGCGGGCACCTGGGGCCTGTCGTTCGGATCAGGCCGGGTTCGCGTGCCCCGGTGCCGGATCCGGCCTGATCCGAACGGAAGACCCTGGCCGCACGCCCCGCCGACCGCCAGGAGCGTCATGCGTACCGAAACAGACAGAGGCGACACCCCCGTCCCGCCGCCGCCCGGCGGTGTGCTCTGGGGCATCTCCGGCGACATCCGTGCCCTGCTGATGCTGCCCGCCGCCCTCACTCTCCAGGTCGCCCACCCCGCTGTCGGCGCGGGTGTGGACGAGCACTCCGTCTTCCGGACGGATCCGTGGGGGCGCGGCGAGAGGTCCCTGCGCTCGCTCCAGCTCTGGGTGTACGGGGGCGAGGAGGCCGCCGAGGAGGGGCGCAGGCTCCGCACACTGCACCGCACCATCCAGGGCACCGATGTCCGCGGGCGTCGCTACCATGCGCTGTCGCCCGCGAACTACGCGTGGGTGCACGCCACGGGCTTCCCCGTCTACCGGCACGGCGCGTGTTACCTCATCCGGCCGCTCACCGACGCGCAGCAACGGGCCCTGTACCGGGAGTGGCTCCAGGTCGGCAGAGTGCTCGGCATCCACGACCGGGACATGCCGCAGACGATCGAGGAGTTCTGGCCGTACTTCCGAAAGGTGCTCGCCGAGGAGGTCGAGCTGACCGTCGTCGTGGAGGACCTGATTGCCACTGACCGCCCGGTACCGCCGCCGGACCGGGGACCGCTGCCGTTGCGGCTGCTGCTGAAGGCGTTGTGGCCGGTGCTGTTCCCGCCGCTGGCCAGGTTCCGCCGGTTCATCACCATCGGGCTGATGCCGCCGGAGGCGCGGGCGGCGATCGGGCTGGAGTGGACGGACGCACAGGAGCGGAGGCTGCGGAGGTTCTGCGGGGTGGTGCGGCGTGTCGTACCCGTGCTCCCGGAGCGGCTGCGCTATCTGCCCTACGCGCGCAGGGCCCGTGCCGCGCATCGCAAGGCGGTCCGGGGCAGGGGGAGGCTCAGGCGGAGGCCCGGCGTACCAGTTCGGTCGGCGTGATCAGCGATTCGGGCTCGTCGTCCCCGCCTTCGCCGTTCAGCTGCCGCATCAGCATCCGTACCATCAACCGGCCCATTCCCTCGACATCCTGACGGATCGTCGTCAACGGCGGTTCGGTGGACTCGGCGATCGACACCATGTCGTCGAAGCCGACCAGCGCCACCTCTTGAGGCACCCTGCGGCCGTGCTCGCGCAGCACCCGCAGGGCGCCCGAGGCCATCAGGTCGTTGGCGGCGAAGACCGCGTCCACGTCGGGGCGGCGTTCAAGGAGCCGTGTCATCGCCCGTGCGCCGCCTTCGACCGTGAAGTCGCCCTCCACGAGCAGAGCCGGATCCGAGCCGGGCAGCACATCGCGGTAGCCGTCGACCCGGTCGAGTGCCGAGGTCTGGTCGTGCGGTCCGGCGATGTGCGCGATCCGCCGCCGGCCGAGGGAGACGAGATGGCGTACGGCCTCGGCCGCGCCGCCCCGGTTGTCGCAGTCGACGTACGGGACGGCCGGCTCGGACGCCGCGCCCGGCCGGCCGGGGCGTCCGCCGTAGACCGTGGGCACCTGGAACCGGCGGATGATCGCGGGGAGTTCGTCGTCCGTGTGCAGCGAGAACGCCAGCGCGCCGTCCACATGGCCACCGGCCAGATAGCGGGCGACGCGGTCGAAATCTCCGCTGCCCTCCACCAGGAGAAGTACCAACTGGGAGTCGTACGCGTTCAGTTCGCGGCTGATGCCGCGGATCTGCTGGGAGAAGAACGGGTCGGAGAAGATCCGGAACTCCGGTTCGTCGATGATCACGGCGACCGCACCGTTGTGCCGGGTGACCAGGGTCCGCGCGGCGTGGTTCGGAACGTAGCCGAGTTCCTCGATCGCTTTGCGTACCTGCTCCACGAGCGGCTGCCGCACACCCGCCCCGCCGTTCACCACCCGGGAGGCCGTCGCCCGTGAGACCCCGGCGAGAGCCGCCACCGCTTCCAGCGTGGGGCGGGCATCGCGCGGGGAGTCGGAGGTCGGACCGGGCAAGGGACGCTCCTCGTACGCGCGGGATCGGCCGGAATCGGCCGGGCCGGCCGGACAGCACCGACGCCCTCAGCCTATCCGGCGCCACCGGCCGTCCGCCGGGCCCCGTCGCCCCACCGGGGCAGTGGGGGCGACGGGGTCCCGAACGGGTCCGCGGACGCGTCAGTGGTGGTCGTGAACCGTGTTCGTCGCCGCGATCTGCTTCCACGACGCGGGCTCGGCGGGTGCGCGCAGCGCGCGTGCCCCGGCCGCCGCGGGGGCCTCGGGCCGCGTCGGCCGGTACAGCCAGGTGTCGAAGAAGCCGGCGAGCGGCTTGCCCGAGACCCGCTCCGCGTACGTCACGAAGTCCGCCACGCTCGCATTGCCGTACGCGTGCTCGGTCGGCCAGCCCTTCAGCAACTCGAAGAAGGTCTCGTCGCCCAGCTTGTCGCGCAGCGCCTGGATCGCCAGCGCGCCCCGGTCGTAGACGGCCGCGTCGAACTGGTTGTCGGGGCCCGGGTCGCCGGGCTTCACCGTCCAGAAGGCGTCGTCGGCCGGATGCTGGGCGTAGGTGTAGTCCGCCAGTTCCTGCGCGGTTCCCTCGCCCTCCTTCTCCGACCACAGCCACTGGCTGTAGCGGGCGAATCCCTCGTTGATCCAGATGTCCTTCCACCCCTTGAGGGACACGCTGTCGCCGTACCACTGGTGCGCCAGCTCATGGACGACGACCGAGACGTTCGCGCCGTTCGCGAACTGCTTCGGGCTGTAGAACGGCCTGGTCTGCGTCTCCAGCGCGAACCCGCTCTTCACATTGGGGGAGTATCCGCCGAGCGCGTCGAAGGGATACGGCCCGAAGACCTCCGTCAGCCACTCGGCGACCTCGGTGCTCCGCTCGATGCTGGCGCGTGCCGCGCCGCCATTGGCGCCGAGGTCCTTGCTGTAGGCGTTGACGACCGGCAGCCCGTCCGACGTGGTGTCCGTGGTGATGTCGAACTTCCCGATCGCCAGCGTCGTCAGATACGTGGCCTGGGGCTTGCTCGAACGCCAGTTGAAGCGGGTCCAGCCGAGCTTCGAACTCTGCGACTGGAGAACGCCGTTGCTGATCGCCTGGGTGCCGTCCGGTACCGAAACGGAGATGTCGTAGGTGGCCTTGTCCAGCGGGTGGTCATTGCTGGGGAACCACCAGGCGGCCGACTCCGGCTCCTGCGCGGCCACCGCGCCGTCCGGGGTGCGGACCCAGGAGGTCCAGCCGTTGATCTCGACCTCGGACGGCTTTCCGGCGTACCGCACGACCACGGAGACGGCCTTGCCCTTCGGCAGCGCCGACGCCGGGGTGATCTCCAGTTCCTGGTCGCCGGTCCTGACATGGCCGGCCTTCTTGCCGTTCACCCGCACCTCGGAGACGTCCAGCCCGAAGTCGAGGTTGAATCGGGAGAGTTGCTGGGTGGTCGTGGCGAGGATCGTCGCCGTGCCCTCCAGCAGGTCGGTCGCGGGCTGATACGTCAGCCGCAGGTCGTAGTGGGACACGTCGTAGCCGCCGTTGCCACTGGCCGGGTAGTAGGGGTCGCCGATGCCCGGGGCGCCCACGGTGCCTTCGGCGGCCGAGGCCGGGATCGCCAGCAGCAGGGAGGCGGCCAGTGCGCTCGGGACGATGAATCTGCGATGCACGAATGCTCCAAGTCGTAGGACGAATGATCTTTCGAACCGTCACGTCGACACTATTCAGCGACTGTTGCGATAGTCGTGTCCATGGCCAGAGCTGTCACATGATCGCCATTCGGCCGACATGCCGCGCCATCCATGAATGTGGCATGCCCACGTCGTAATCCTCGGTGATCGCCCTCTGTTGCACGCGAGTTGACCGGGGTACCTTCCGCCCATGCCGACACGCGCGCGGGACACCCGCTTGACGTACAGATCGCTGGTGGTGGCTGCCGTGGCCGCCCTGACGGCCGTCCTGCTCTCGCCGGCGGGCGCGCAGGGTGCCGGTCCTCGCGAGAGCGGCCCCCCGGAGAGCAGGCCTGTCTACTCGTACGAGAACGCCGTCCGCGAGTCCCTCTGGGTCGACACCGGACTGGACGGCGACGGCAATGGGAAGAGCGACCGGGTCGCGGTCGACATCGTCCGGCCGGGCGAACCCGCCCGACAGGGCCGCAAGATCCCTGTGATCATGGACGCCAGCCCCTACTACTCCTGCTGCGGCCGGGGCAACGAGAGCCAGCTGAAGACGTACGACGCCAAGGGCCGACCCGTCCAGTTCCCCCTCTACTACGACAACTACTTCGTGCCGCGCGGCTACGCCTTCGTCGCCGTCGATCTGGCCGGAACCAATCGCTCTGACGGCTGTGTCGACGTCGGAGGGCGCTCCGACGTGCAGTCCGCCAAGGCGGTCGTCGACTGGCTGAACGGCCGCGCCCGCGGCTACACCACCCGAACCGGCGGCGAACGCGCCACGGCCGGCTGGTCCGACGGCCGCACAGGGATGATCGGCAAGAGCTACGACGGCACCGTCGCCAACGGTGTCGCGGCCACCGGAGTGGACGGACTGCGGACCATCGTGCCGATCGGCGCCATCTCCTCCTGGTACGACTACTACTTCGCCCAGGGCGCGCCGCTCTACGACAGCGGACCCGACTGGCTCGCCGGCTATGTGGAGAGCCCCGAGGCGCGCGGGGGCTGCGCCGCGGTCCAGCGCCGGCTCGTCGACCAGGCGCCGCGCACCGGTGACTGGACGAAGCTGTGGAGCGAGCGCGACTACGTGAAGAACGCCGACAAGGTGAAGGCCAGCGTTTTTGCCGTACACGGCATGCAGGACCTCAACGTCCGCACCAAGCACCTCGGCCAGTGGTGGGACGCACTCGCGGACCGAGGCGTGGAGCGCAAGATCTGGCTCTCGCAGACCGGACACGTCGACCCGTTCGACTACCGGCGCGCCACGTGGGTGGACACGCTGCACCGCTGGTTCGACCACTACCTCCTCGGTTACGACAACGGCATCGACCGTGAGCCGATGGCCGACATCGAACGCCACCCCGACCAGTGGTCCACCGACAAGGTCTGGCCGCCCCGCACCACGCACCGCACCACCGTGCGCCCCGGCCCCGGCGGGGAACCCGGCGTCGGCACCCTCGCTCTGAAGCCCGCCCGCCCCGGCACCACCGAGACGTTCACCGACGATCCGGCACAGAGCGAGACGGAGTGGGCCGCCGACGTGGACCGGACCACGGGCGCCAAGGCCGGATTCCGCACCGCGCCGCTCACCCGGGACCTGCGCCTGGCCGGATCGTCCACAGTGACCGTCACCGCCACCCCGACCACATCGACCGCCCATCTCTCCGCGGTCCTCGTGGACATCGGCCCCGACACCATCCGAGACTACGGCTCGTCCGGCGAAGGCATCACCACCCTCACCGAGCGCACCTGCTGGGGCGCGAGCACGACCGGCGACAGTTCCTGCTTCAAGGAGACCCGGGCCCGAACGGCCGCGGTGGACCGGACCGTCCTCAGCCGCGGCTGGGCAGACCTCGGCACCTACACCTCAGCCGGACACGGCCGCTCCCTCACTCCGGGCAGGGCCTACACGATCACCATCGACCTGGCGGCCACCGACCACGTCGTTCCGGCCGGCCACCGGCTCGCCCTGATCGTCGCCGGCACCGACCGGGACCTCATCGACCCGCCGGACTCCACGCCCACGCTCACCCTCGACCTGGCCCGTACCTCCGCGAAGCTGCCGCTCACCGGCGGCGCCGGAGCCTTCGTACGCGCCACCGCGGGTTCCGCACCCGCGACAGCCACCCCCCGCGCAGTCCACCCCGAGGGCGTGACGTCGCCGCGTCCCGCCCGCCGCATCCCGGGAGGCAGCCACTCATGACAGCCCGCACACCGGCCGTACGCCGGCCCGTCCGCCGCAACCTGGTCCTGGCGGCGGCCGCCGCCGTCCTGGCCGTGCCCCTGATCACCGTGCCCGCCGAGGCCGCGCACACCCCGCCCCGTACCGGCTTCGAGAGCAGCCACGGGGCCCGATGGACCGGCCAGCCGGAGGAACAGTCCTTCCTGGCGGCCGTCGACCGGGGCAGCGACCGGGTCTCCGTCGACCGGATCGGCACGACGAAACAGGGCCGCCCGCTCCAACTCGTCCGGATCGGCGACCACCGTCCCACCGCGAACACGGTGCTGCTGATCTGCAGTCAGCACGGCGACGAACCGGCCGGCCGCGAGGCATGTCTGACGACCATCCGCGATCTGGCCTACGCGCAGGACCGGTCGACCCGCGCCTTTCTCTCCCGTACCACCGTCCTCGTCGTGCCCACCGCGAACCCCGACGGGCGTGCCGCCGACACCCGAGGCAACTCCGACGGCGTGGACATCAACCGCGACCACATCGCGCTGCGGACCGCCGAGGCCCGTGCCATGGCGGCGGTCATCCGCGACCGTGAACCCGATGTGATCTACGACCTGCACGAGTACGGGGCCACCCCGCCGTACTACGCCAAGGACCTCTTCGTGCTGTGGCCGCGCAACCTCAACGCGTCCGACCGGGTGCACGACGAATCGCAGACCCTGGCCGAACGCTATGTGCGGCCCACCGCCGAGGAGGCCGGCTACAGCAGCGGCCTCTACGGCATCTGGACCGACCCGGTCACCGGTGATCCGATCAAGCAGACCGCGGGCGACGGACAGGAACGCATCCTGCGCAACGCCTCCGGCATCAAGCACGCCGTCGGCCTGCTCATCGAATCCCGGGTCGACGCGCTCTCCGACGCCGAGCAGGCCGACCCGGCGCTCAACAGCCGACGCCGTGTCGACTCCCAGCTCACCGCGCTCGACGGCCTGTTCGCTTTCACCGACGCGCGGCGAGACCGGATCGAGGCCGCCACGTCCGCGTCCCGCTCCGTCGGATTCAAGGACCGCGGTCCGATCCATCTCGGCGGCGCCGACAACCAAGCCCCCGAGCCCGGACAGGTCCTCCAGAACCCGCCGTGCGGATACCGGCTCACGAAGGCCCAGTTCGACGACGTCAAGGACGAACTCGCCCTGCACGGCGTCACCTCCCGGCGTGACGGCGACGGAGCGTACGTACCGCTGCGGCAGTCCGCCCGGAAACTGATCCCGCTGCTCCTGGACGAGAGGGCGACATATCACCTCACAGAAGGGCAGGCCGATACAGCCTGTTGATCCCATGGGATGAGCGCGGCGTGCGGTGCCGACCACGGAGAGCGAAATCACGGCTTCCGTGAAAGGCGTCATGCGTGACGCGGGACGGACGGAGAACGGATGGCCGGGGGATCCGCAGGTGACGGCGGACCTCCCGGGTCTCCGCCCGCGTCCCGGGCGGGCCGGGGCCGGTCCGTCCGCCGATTAGGATCGGCACCCTGATGACTGCCACTCTCGTCGCCAAGGACCTCGCCGCCGGACACGGCGACCGCACACTCTTCACCGGGCTCGACCTCGTCGTCGCACCCGGTGATGTGATCGGTCTCGTCGGAGTCAACGGGGCCGGTAAATCGTCCCTGCTCCGGCTGCTCGCCGGACTCGACCGGCCGGAGGAGGGCGAGCTCCGGCTCTCCCCGCCCACCGCCACCGTCGGCCACCTCCCGCAGGAGCCGGAGCGGCGGCCGGGGGAGACCGTGCGGGAGTTCCTGGCCCGCCGTACCGGAGTCGCCGAAGCCCAGGCCGCGATGGACGCCGCGACGCAGGCCCTCGTCGACGGGGCGCCCGGCGCGGACGACGCGTACTCCGAGACGCTCGAACGCTGGCTGGCGCTCGGCGGTGCCGACCTGGAGGAGCGCGCCGAGGAGGTCGCCGCCGACCTCGGCCTGACCGTCGGCCTCGACCTGCCGATGGCCGCGCTCTCCGGCGGCCAGGCGGCCCGCGCAGGCCTGGCCTCCCTCCTGCTCTCCCGCTACGACGTCTTCCTGCTCGACGAGCCCACCAACGACCTCGACCTGGACGGTCTGGAGCGCCTGGAGCGCTACGTCTGCGGACTGCGCGCCGGCACGGTCGTCATCAGCCACGACCGGGAATTCCTGATGCGGACGGTCACCAAGGTCCTGGAACTGGACCTGGCCCAGCAGCAGATCAACCTGTACGGCGGCGGGTACGAGGCCTACCTGGAAGAGCGCGAGCGGGCCCGCAGGCATGCTCGCGAGGAGTACGAGGAGTACGCCGACAAGCGCGCCTCCCTCGAAGGGCGCGCACACATGCAGCGCTCCTGGATGGACAAGGGCGTCAAGAACGCCCGCCGCAAGGCGACCGACAACGACAAGATCGGCCGCAAGCTCCGCAGCGAGGCCAGCGAGAAGCAGGCCGCGAAGGCCCGGCAGACCCAGCGCATGATCGAACGTCTCGACGTCGTCGACGAGCCGCGCAAGGAATGGGAACTGCGGATGGAGATCGCCGCCGCACCCCGCTCGGGTTCGGTCGTCGCGACGTTGCGCGAAGCGCGGGTGGTACGGGGCGACTTCAGCTTCGGTCCGGTGTCCCTGCAGATCGACTGGGCGGACCGGGTCGCCATCACCGGACCCAACGGAGCGGGCAAGTCCACTCTCCTCGCCGCGCTCCTGGGCCGCCTCCCGCTGGATGCCGGACACACGACGCTCGGCTCGGGCGTGGTGGTCGGAGAGGTCGACCAGGCGCGCAAGCTGTTCCACGGCTCGGAGTCGCTCCTGGAGGCCTTCTGTGCCGCCGTCCCCGACACCGAACCGGCCGAAGTCCGCACGCTGCTCGCCAAGTTCGGTCTGCGCGCGGACCATGTGATGCGTCCCGCGACCACCCTCTCCCCGGGCGAACGTACCCGGGCGGCACTCGCCCTGCTCCAGGGCAGGGGCGTCAACCTCCTCGTCCTCGACGAACCGACGAACCACCTCGATCTGCCCGCGATCGAGCAGCTGGAATCGGCGCTGGAGTCGTACCCGGGGACGTTGCTGCTGGTCACCCACGACCGGCGCATGCTGGAAGCGGTGAGGACGACGAGGCGCGTCGAGGTGGTGGACGGCAGGGTGAAGGAGCTCTGAGGGACTCCGCAGGGCAGGACCGGCGACCGTCGTCCGAGGAACGGGGCCCGGGGCCGGCCCCGGACCCCGGAAGGGACGGGAGAGGAGGGGCGGCTCCGCGCAGCGGACCGCACCCCGCCCCACCCGCTTGCGACGCCGGCCCCAGGGCCTCTCGTTCGGATCACGCCGGGCCGATCCGAACGAAAGACCCCAAGGCCTCTCGTTCGGACCAGGCCGAGCTCGCGGGGGGCCGGTCCGGACGAAAGCCCTTAGTTGCCGTTCTGCTTCGGATCCGCGAGCCCGGCCCGCCGCAGCGCGTCCGCCATCGCACTGTTCACCGGAGCCGGCGCCGGACGAGCGGAACCGCCGGCACCACCGCGCCGGTCTCGGCCCTGACCGCCCTGACCGCCCTGACCGCCCTGACCGCCCTGACCGCCCTGACCGCCCTGACCCTGGCGCTGCCGCGGCGGTCGGCCACCGCGCTCGCTCCGCTCCCGCCTCGGCCCGCCGCCCTGGCTTCCCGCCGACGCCTCGTCGTCCAGCCGCAGCGTCAACGAGATCCGCTTTCGCGGGATGTCGACGTCCATGACCTTGACCTTCACGATGTCGCCCGGCTTCACGACATCCCTCGGGTCCTTCACGAACGTGCGGGACATCGCCGACACATGCACCAGGCCGTCCTGGTGCACACCGATGTCCACGAACGCGCCGAAGGCCGCGACATTGGTGACGACGCCCTCCAACACCATCCCGGACGCCAGATCGCCGATCTTCTCGACGCCCTCCTTGAAGGTGGCCGTCTTGAACGCGGGGCGCGGGTCGCGCCCGGGCTTCTCCAGCTCCTTCAGGATGTCGGTGACCGTCGGCAGACCGAACTTCTCGTCCACGAAGTCGTCGGCCCGCAGCGAGCGCAGCACACCCGTGTTGCCGATCAGTGAGGCGACGTCACCGCCCGTCCGCTTCACCATCGCCCGCACCACCGGGTACGCCTCGGGGTGCACACTCGACGCGTCCAGCGGGTCGTCGCCCCGGATGCGCAGGAAGCCCGCACACTGCTCGTACGCCTTCGGGCCCAGCCGCGCCACGTCCTTGAGGGCCCTGCGCGTACGGAACGGCCCGTTCGCGTCACGGTGCGCGACGATGTTCTCCGCGAGCCCCGAGCCGATCCCGGAGACCCGTGAGAGCAGCGGCGCGGACGCGGTGTTGACGTCGACACCGACACCGTTCACACAGTCCTCGACGACCGCGTCCAGTGAGCGCGACAGCTTCACCTCGGACAGGTCGTGCTGGTACTGGCCGACGCCGATCGACTTCGGGTCGATCTTCACCAGTTCCGCGAGGGGGTCCTGGAGGCGGCGTGCGATCGAGACGGCGCCGCGCAACGACACGTCCATGTCGGGGAGTTCCTGGGAGGCGAAGGCCGAAGCCGAGTACACCGAAGCGCCGGCCTCCGACACCATCACCTTGGTGAGCTTCAACTCGGGGTGCCTGTCGATGAGTTCACCGGCGAGCTTGTCGGTCTCACGGGACGCCGTGCCGTTGCCGATCGCGATCAGGTCGACGTCGTGCGCCTTCGCCAACCGCTCCAACGCGGCGAGCGACTGGTCCCACTTGTTCGCCGGGACGTGCGGGTGGATGACGTCCGTCGCGACGACCTTGCCGGTCGCGTCGACCACGGCGACCTTCACACCCGTGCGGAAGCCCGGGTCGAGCCCCAGCGTGGCCCGCGTCCCGGCCGGCGCGGCGAGCAGCAGATCGCGCAGGTTCGACGCGAAGACCCGTACCGCCTCGTCCTCCGCCGCCGTGCGCAGTCGCAGCCGCAGATCGATGCCGAGGTGCACCAGGATCCGGGTCCGCCAGGCCCAGCGCACGGTGTCGCCGAGCCACTTGTCGCCGGGACGGCCGCGGTCGCCGACTCCGAAGCGCCGGGCAACCATGTTCTCGTACGTCGAGGGGCCGGGCGTCTCGGAAGGCTCCTCCGGCTCCAGGACCAGGTCGAGCACCTCCTCCTTCTCGCCGCGCAGCATGGCGAGCACCCGGTGCGAGGGGAGCGCGGTGAACGGTTCCGCGAAATCGAAGTAGTCGGCGAACTTCGCCCCCGCCTCCTCCTTGCCGTCGCGCACCTTGGCGGCCAGCCGCCCGCGCGACCACATGCGCTCACGCAGCTCACCGATCAGATCGGCGTCCTCCGAGAAACGCTCCGCGAGGATGGCACGGGCCCCCTCCAGTGCGGCGGCACCGTCCGCGACGCCCTTGTCCGCGTCGACGAAGGCGGCAGCGGCGGCGAGCGGCTCCACCGAGGGGTCGCCGAGCAGGCCGTCGGCGAGCGGTTCGAGCCCGGCCTCCCGGGCGATCTGTGCCTTCGTGCGCCGCTTGGGCTTGAACGGCAGATAGATGTCCTCGAGGCGCGCCTTGGTCTCGGCGGCCCGGATCTGCGCCTCCAGCGCCTCGTCCAGCTTGCCCTGCTCGCGCACGGAGTCGAGGATCGCCGTGCGACGGTCCTCCAGCTCCCGCAGGTAGCGCAGCCGCTCCTCGAGCGTGCGCAGCTGCGCATCGTCGAGCATCTCGGTCGCTTCCTTGCGGTAGCGGGCGATGAACGGCACGGTCGACCCGCCGTCGAGCAGCTCGACGGCCGCCTTCACCTGCCGCTCGCGTACGCCGAGCTCCTCGGCGATCCTGCCTTCGATGGACGTCGTCACGGTTCTACCGACTCGCCTTCTCGTACGGGCTGTACTGGCTGTGCTTACCGGGGCGTACCCCTTCGCCTGCATTGTGCCGGGTGGCCGGGCGCCGTGTCGCCCGACCACCCCAGTCGCCGCGGTTCGGAGTGCTCAGCCCTTGCCCATCAGATCGGCGGGGAACGCGCCGGCCGACGCCGCCGTGAACAGGAATCCGCGCCCCAGCTCGGTCAGCCGCGCCACGCCCTGTTCACCCAGATGCTCGTACGGGGCCAGATCCATCCGGTCCGTGACGTCCTCCAGCTCCGCCCGCAGGGCGACGCCCGCGTCCGTCAACTCGCCCTCACCGTCGAGGATTCCCCGCTCACGCAGCCGCCCGGTCGCCTCCTCCCAGTCGCTGCGGCGCCAGCCGCGGGTGGCGAGGATCCAGCGCGGGTTCATGCCCTTGCCGGTCGCGGTGTGGCTGACCAGGGCCTCCACCGGATCGAGACCGGCGGCGAGGAGAGCCGATACATGACCGTCGCCGCGGTGTTCGCGCAGCAGCGTGCCCGCGTGCCAGTACGCCAGGTGCGGCTGCTCGGGCACCGGAAGATCGGCGTGGGCGGCGTAGAGCGGCCGGGCGTGTCGGGTGCACGCCTCGGCGGCACGCAGCGCCAGCCCGGCGGCCTCGGCCAGTTCGGGGGAGGCGATGATCTCCTCGCCGAGCAGCCGGCGCAGCGTCGTGTCGGCGGCACGCAGCCGGGCGTCCAGGGCCGCCTGCGGCGAGGCGACGGACCACACGGCGGGGAGGTGCTGGGCGACGAGGTCGTGGCTGAAGTTGTAGAAGGCCGCGGTGACCGTGCCGGGGCCGACGGCGCCCAGCGCCGCGCCGCGCGCGGCGAAGTAGGCGGCGTTCGGGTCGTCGATGCCGAGCTCCCCGAACTCCTTGCCGAGGTCGGGGGAGAAGTAGACCGTCGAGTGCAGTGGGTTGAGGGCGTTGTGACAGCGGCGTCCGGCGCGCGCCGGGAGAGTGCTCATATGACTACGTTACCGACTGGTCGGTACGACCTGTAACCCCTGGGGAGTCCCGGTTCCCCGGGGGCCGTGTGGCTGAAAAGGTGGGTTTTTCGTCATTGCGGCCATGCCGTCGGCCGCCCAGGATGGCAGACATGACGCAGCGAACCGTACTCGTCGTCCTCTTCGACGGCGTCCAGAGCCTCGATGTGACGGGTCCGGTGGAGGTGTTCGCCGGGGCCGCCCATCTCTCCGGTGCCGCATACGAACTGCGCACGGCCTCCCTCGACGGAGCCCCGGTCCGCACGAGCAGCGGACTGACCCTCGTCCCGGACGGCCCTCTCACCGACGCCGGACCGGTGCACACCCTCCTCGTCCCCGGCGGCGAGGGCACCCGTACCCCCGCCCCCGCGCTCGTCGACTGGCTCCGGGACCGTACCCCGCACGCCGAAAGGCTCGTGTCGGTCTGTACGGGGGCGCTCCTGCTGGCGGCGGCGGGGCTGCTGGACGGGCACCGGGTGACCACGCACTGGACGGTCTGCGACCACCTCGCCCGCAGCCACCCGGCCGTCGAGGTCGACCCCGACCCGATCTTCGTGCGCGACGGCAGGCTGGCCACCTCCGCCGGAGTCACCGCCGGTATCGACCTCGCCCTCGCACTCGTCGAGGAGGACCACGGCCGGGACATCGCGCTCACGATCGCCCGTCACCTCGTGGTCTTTCTGCGCCGGCCCGGCAACCAGGCCCAGTTCAGCGCCCAGCTCACCGCGCAGACCGCCCGGCGCGAACCGCTGCGCGAGGTCCAGCACTGGATCACCGAGCACCTCGAGGACGACCTCACCGTCGAGGCGCTCGCCGCCCGTGCCCGCCTCTCGCCCCGTCACTTCGCCCGTGCCTTCCAGGCCGAGACGGGGCTCACGCCGGGCCGCTACGTCGACCGCGTACGTATCGAACACGCCCGTCGGCTGCTGGAGGACACCACCGACGGCGTCACCGGCATCTCGCGCGCCTGCGGCTACGGCACCCCGGAGGCCATGCGCCGCGCCTTCATCAAGATCCTCGGCACGGCACCCGCCGAATACCGCCGGCGCTTCCGCGCCCAGCCCACCGGCTGACCGACCGACCCGCCACCCGCCACGACGACCGACCGAAAGGCAACGCCATGCAGATCGCCATCGTCCTCTTCGACCGCTTCACCTCGCTCGATGCCGTGGGCCCCTACGAAATGCTCGCCCGCATCCCCGGCGCGGAGACCGTGTTCGTCGCCGAACGGAGCGGCCCCGTGCACAACGACAACGGCAGCCTCGCGCTCGTCGCCGAGAAGACCATCGCCGACGTGCCGGCGCCGGACGTGGTGGTCGTCCCCGGCGGCCCCGGCCAGAGCAACCAGATGGAGAACGAGACCCTGCTCGACTGGCTGCGCACCGCCGATGCCACCAGCACCTGGACCACCTCCGTCTGCACCGGTTCCCTGCTGCTCGCCGCCGCAGGACTGCTGACGGGCCGGCGCGCCACCTCGCACTGGCTCGCGCTGGACTCCCTCAAGGACTTCGGCGCCGAGCCGACCGGTGAACGCGTCGTCGTGGACGGCAAGTACGTCACGGCGGCCGGTGTCTCCTCCGGCATCGACATGGGACTCATCCTGCTCGGCAAGATCGCCGGCGACGAGCACGCCATGTCCGTACAGCTGCTGAGCGAGTACGACCCGCAGCCGCCGTACGACGCGGGCTCACCCGCGAAGGCACCGGCGGCACTGGTCGAGAAGTTCCGTGCCGACAGTCGCTTCATCCTCCAGTAGCCGCAGGGGCGTGCCCTTTCGGCCAGGTGAAGCGCGGCGCGCGCCGTTCCAGGAAGGCGGCGACGCCCTCCGCGGTGTCGCCGCTGCGGCGCGCCTGCTCCGCCCAGTACGCGTCCCGGTCCTCGCGGCCCGTGGCGAACTCCTTGGCCGCCGCCTGCGTCAGCTGCGAGCGCGCCGCCAGGGTCCGTGCGTACGCGTCGACCCGCTTGCCCAGCTCACCGGGCGGCAGCACCTCGTCCACCAGACCGGTCCGCAGCGCCCGTGCGGTGTCGATCAGCTCGCCGGAGAACAACAGGTGCTTCGCCGTTGCCGGGCCGGTCAGCGCCACCAGCCGCCGGGTCGACGACGCGGGATACACGATCCCGAGCCTGGCCGGGGTGACCCCGAACGAGGCGCCCTCTTCGGTGAACCGCAGATCGCAGGCGGCGGCGAGCTGGCTGCCGCCGCCGACGCAGTAGCCGCGGATCGCCGCGAGAGTCGGCCGGGGAAACACGGCGAGGGCCTCCTCCGCCGCCACGGCGAGGGCCTGCGGATCGACCGCAGGATCCCGGAGCGAGGAGATGTCCGCACCGGCGCAGAAGGTGTCCCCGGCGCCCGTCAGCACCAGCACCCGGACCGCGGCGTCGGCGGCCAGCCGCTCCAGCAGTCCGGGCAGCGCGCTCCACATCGCCGCCGTCATCGCATTGCGCTTGGCGGGGTTGCTGATGACGACAGTGGCGACACCGTCCGCGACGGCGTGCTCCAGCCGGGATTCCGTACGGTCCATGCGCCGGATGCTATCCGTACGGTTCGAACCTGTGATCAAGAAGGGGTCGCCGAACAGGCCCGCACCGTGAGGAGCCTCCCGTGGCCGATCCCGCGGTCGAGGGCAAGAAGCTGAGCCGGAGTTCCGGCCGGATGGCGCTGCTCGGCACCCTTCTCGTCGTGGCCGGTCCGGTCGGCCTCGTGTACACCGGCGTCGCGACGCTCACCTCGGTCTCTTCTTCTCCTTGCCGCAGCTCTTCGACGGGCTCGGCCTGATCGCGATCGGCGTCGTCGGAGGCCGCCGTATCGTCTCGATGGTCGCGGATCAACGGACGACTGGAGAACTACCGGGCGCACCCGCAGGAGAGGACCAGATCCGGTCCAAGAGTTGATGCTTTCGCGCAGGTTCGGCCAGAAACTGTCGATAGAAGTCGACTTCTGTTCAGTAGCACGGTCCGGGCCGACTACGCCCCGCACTCTGTACTCGACGTGCAGTCACTACCGAGTCGAGAGCGGGTACCGCACTATGGAGAGCCGCGGAAGTGTCCCCGCCCGGCCCGTGTCGTACGAGGGTGTCTGGCGGTTCACCGCCCCGGCCGTGGACGTCTCCGTACCGCAGGCCAGGCGAGCGGTGCGCGATCTGCTGAACCGCCAGGGCGTGCCGGTGGACGACGACATCGCCGAAGGGCTGCTGCTCATCGTCTCCGAGCTGGTCACCAATGCGGTCAAGCATGCGGCGCTGCTCTCGCCGGAGCTGGCCGTCGAGGTGGCCGTCGGCGCGGAGTGGATCAGGGTGTCCGTCGAGGACAACCATCCCTACCGTCCTACGGCCCTGGAGACGGACCACGCACAGACCGGCGGACGCGGTCTGCTGCTGGTCCGGGAGATCACCCGGGAGGCCGGGGGCGCCTGCGATGTGGAACACACCGCAGGCGGCGGCAAGATCATCTGGGCGGCGTTGCCACTGAAGCCTCTGGCCTGAGCGGGCCCGCGTGCCGCGGCAGTCGGCCCGTCACCAGCCGGCGGACGGTCCGGTCAGTTCCCTGATCGCGGGCCGGGCGGCATCCAGCACCGTCATGAACCAGGCGGAGAACGGTGCCTGCGCATGCCGCTGGGCCAGCTCGTCGGCCGTCACGAACGCGGTCTCGCCGACCTCTTCCGGGTCCGGGCGGAGCCGGTCCTGCGCCATTCCCACGAAGAGGTGATTGAACTCCTGCTCCACCAGGCCGGAGGCCGGATCGGGGTGGTTGTAGCGCACCGTGCCCGCCTCGGCCAGCAGGGAGGGCGAGATCCCCAGCTCCTCGTACGTGCGCCGGGCGGCGGCGGCGAAGGGCGCCTCACCCGGGTAGGGGTGGCCGCAGCAGGTGTTCGACCAGACGCCGGGGGAGTGGTACTTGCCGAGCGCCCGACGCTGCAGCAGCAGCCTGCCCTGCTCGTCGAAGAGGAACACCGAGAAGGCCCGGTGCAGTTGACCGGGCGGCTGATGGGCGGCGAGCTTCTCCGCCGTACCGATGGTGGTGCCGTTTTCATCGACCAGTTCGAGCATGATCGCTTCTGCTGTGCCGTTCGACGAGCTGTTCGCCGCGGTGGCTGGTGTGGTCGGCATACCCATCCTTCGCTATGGTCCCGGCCTCGTGCGCCGGTCCCGTCGAGTCCGCTCAAGTCTGCCGCACAAAAGCCGCTTGTCCGTACTTCGGGTTCTGGCATGTCCGGCCCCGCCTCGCCACGGGTGCGACGGGACCGGACGGCACGTCAGACGCCGAAAGCCGCCGGGTAGCGGATCGTGCCCCGCGGCACCGGCACGGAGTCGTCGAGCACCAGGGCCATCATCGCCTCGTCCGGGACGTCGAAGCCCGGCCGGATTCCGTACCGGGACGCCGGTACGAAGCCGAACCTCGGGTAGTACTCGGGATGACCGAGCACCAGGACGAGGGACTCGCCCCGCAGCCGGGCCGCGTCGAGCGCCGCCCGCACCGCTGCCTGGCCGGCGCCCTGCTGCTGACGGTCCGGGGCCGTCGCCACCGGGGCCAGCGCCAGAGCGGGCGCGTCCCCGACCCGGCACCGGGTCAGCAGCGCGTACGCGGCGATGTCGCCGTCCGGACCGTCCAGCGCCACGCGAGCGAGGCCGGGCAGCCAGGCCGCCGGATCGGCGCGCAGCGCGTCGACGAGACGGGCCTCGTCCGGCGTCGGGAACGCGGCGGCGTTGACGGTGTGCACCGCGGCCCCGTCCGCCGCCTCTCCGGCCGGGTCGCCCAGCGCGGACGGTGCAGCGGGCCGGCGAGCTCCAGCAGCTGCCGGGTGGTGGTGTCGGAGCCGGGGCTCTGCCGGGGCAGGCGGTGATGCAGGGAGAAGAACGCCTCGGAACGGATGCGTGATCGTTGTCGGTCAACGGGGGAAACCCTTGTGTGCGAGGGCTCCGGCCAACGTGTCGACCCGGTGCGAGTCGGGGTGCTAGCCGAGGGCCCGGAAGTCGAGGAAGGACCGGATGCTGCGCCGGGCGGGCGCCGTCGCGACGGTCATCAACCTCAGCTCCTCTCGTGCACGGGGAGGCCGACATGCCTCGCCGGACACCGTACACCGCCCCCTGAACGGCGGTTCAGTGGCAGAGCTTGGCCTCGTGCTCGGCATGGCCGCTCGGCTCCAGCTGGAATGTGCAGTGCTCCACATCGAAGTGGACGCCGAGGCAGCCCTGCAGTTCGTGGAGGAGCTTCTCGTGACCGATCGAGTCGAGCATGTCCTGGCGTACCACCACATGGGCGGAGAGGACCGGCATTCCCGAGGTGATCGTCCAGGCGTGCAGGTCGTGGACGTCCAGCACCCCGGGCAGGGCGGTGATGTGGGCCCGTACCTCCCCCATGTCGACGCCCTTGGGGGCCGCCTCCAGCAGCACGTTGAGCGTCTCCCTGAGCAGCTTCACCGTACGGGGGACGATCATCAGGCCGATCACCAGCGAGGCGATGGGGTCGGCGGCCTGCCATCCGGTGGCCAGGATGACTCCTGCCGAGATCAGCACGGCGAACGAGCCGAGTGTGTCCGCGAGCACCTCCAGATAGGCGCCGCGCACATTGAGACTGTCCTTCTGCCCGCGGATCAGCAGCGACAGCGAGACCATGTTGGCGACCATGCCGACCAGGGCGAAGACGATCGTCAGCCCGCCCCTGGTCTCGGCCGGGGTGATGAAGCGCCCGATCGCCTCGAAGAGCAGAAAACCGCCCACGCCGAGCAGCAGCAGACAGTTCGCCAGGGCGGCGAGGATCTCGGCACGGGCGAAACCGAAGGTGCGGTTGAGCCCGGCCGGCCGGTTGGCGAAGTGGATCGCCAGCAGCGCCATGCCCAGGCCCAGGCCGTCGGTCGCCATGTGGGCCGCGTCGGCGATCAGCGCGAGGGAGCCGGAGAGCAGTCCGCCGACGATCTCCATGACCATCACGGTGAGCGTGATGGTCAGAGCGATCCGCAGCCGGCCCTTGTACGCGGCGGCCGCTGTGCCGGTGGGCGGTGGCCCGCCGTGTGTGTGGCCGTGGTCGTGCCCTGCCCCCATGGGGACGCCTCCCGGTCGTCTCGCGGACTCGGACGCGATCGGCCCGAGCACTGCCAGTGAACTACGGGTGGGGGGTATCGGGCAACACGGTACTGAACACCGTTGTCATATGCCCTGACCTGCGGAAATGGCTGCAGGTCAGGGCTGTGGGGCGATCACTGACGGCTCAGTTTCCGCGTGCCTCGGGGTGGCGCAGGCACCAGCCCCGCCAGGCGGATTCGACCATCTCGCGCACCCCCTGCCGGGGTGCCCAGCCCAACTCCTCGGACGCCCGGACCGCGGACGCGACGGCCTTCGCCGCATCACCGGGACGGCGTGGGTGGACCTCCGGCTTCCGGTGCAGGCCACTGACCTCGCCCACCACGTCGGCCAGCTCGCGCACCGAGACGCCCTCGCCGCGGCCGATGTTCACGGTCAGGTCGCCGGTGCCCGGTCCGGCCAGCCTCCGGGCGAGGGCGAGATGCGCGTCGGCGAGATCCGCGACGTGGATGTAGTCGCGGACGCAGGTGCCGTCGGGGGTCGGGTAGTCGTCGCCGAAGATCCGGGGGGCCTCGCCCCGGGTCAGCCGGTCGAAGAACATTGGAATCACATTGAAGACCCCCGTGTCCGACAGTTCCGGCGTCGCCGCTCCGGCCACGTTGAAGTAGCGCAGGCAGCCGGTGGACAGGGCATGGGCCCTTCCGGTCGCCCGGACCAGCCACTCCCCGGCGAGCTTGGTCTCACCGTACGGATTGATCGGAACGCACGGGGTGTCCTCGGTGATGAGTTCCACATCCGGTACCCCGTACACCGCGGCCGAGGACGAGAACAGGAAGCGCCGCACACCGGCGGCGACGACGGCCTCCAGGAGGACGGTCAGCCCCGCCACGTTCTCCCGGTAGTAGAGCAGCGGCTTCTCGACGGACTCGCCGACCTGCTTCTTCGCTGCGAGATGCACCACACCCGTTATGTCGTGCCGCGCCAGCACGCGGTCGAGCAGCGCACGGTCGCCGACCGATCCCCGGACCAGCGGCACATCGGCCGGGAGCCGCTCGGCGATACCGGTCGAAAGGTCGTCGAGGACGACCACCCGCTCACCGGACCCCGTCATGGACCGCACCACGTGTGCACCGATGTACCCAGCTCCGCCTGTGATCAGCCATGTCATGCGGGTCAGCCTAGAGCCTCGCTCCCGGAGCGGGTCCGGCCCGGTCCGGGAGGGGGACCGCACTCCGTGGCACCGCGTTTTGTCAGGCGAGGCGGGGATCGACGATGATGATCGCGGACGGCGCCGCATGATGCCGGTCCACCCCGAACGGAGCATAAACGGGCAGTGAACTCCCGCTTCCGTTCATCCGATAGCCTCTGCCGACGTGCCGCCGGCCCGCTTGTGGGCCGCACTGTCGCGCGCCGACCCCGTCAGCACCAAGGAGTGAGTTCGTCTGTCGACCGCCATCCTCACCGGTGTGCCGGTACCCGGGTCGTCGCTCGCGGACGATCTGCGGTCACTGGGCTTCGACGTACAGATCGCCGCCGATGTGTCCGAGGCCGCACGGCTGCTCTCGGCCGTCCCCGCCGACCGCCGCGTCGCACTGGTCGACCCCCGCTTCGTCGGCCATGTCCATGCTCTCCGGCTCGGACTCACCGACCCGCGCTTCCCCGCCGCCACCGTGCCCGGCGCGCTCACCGCGCAGCCCGAGGCGCGCGCCGCGCTCGTGCGGGCCCTGAGCACCACGGCCGCGGCCGTCGGTGCCGGCGTCCCCACGAGCTCGGGCGCGACCGCGGCGACGGTCACCGACCGCACCGTGCCGGGCCGCCTCGCCGTCACCATGGACGCCGAGGGCACCGCCGTGCAGCGTCCCGAGCTCGGTTCGCTGGTCGCCACCGTGCCGGCCGACGAGTCCGCGCGCACGACCGCGCGGAACGCCGTCGCCGCCGTCGACGACGAGGCGGTACGGCTGCGCAGCGCCGTGAAGGCCCACGACGGCTTCTTCACCACGTTCTTCATCAGCCCGTACTCCCGCTACATCGCCCGCTGGTGCGCCCGCCGCGGCCTGACGCCGAACCAGGTCACCACCGCGTCCCTGCTCACCGCGCTGATCGCGGCGGGCAGCGCGGCGACCGGCACACGCGGCGGCTACATCGCCGCCGGAGTGCTGCTGCTCCTCTCCTTCGTCCTGGACTGCACCGACGGGCAGCTCGCCCGCTACTCGCTGCAGTACTCGACGATGGGTGCCTGGCTGGACGCCACCTTCGACCGGGCCAAGGAGTACGCGTACTACGCCGGCCTCGCGCTCGGCGCCGCCCGTGGCGGGGACGACGTATGGGCGCTGGCCCTCGGCGCGATGGTGCTCCAGGCCTGCCGCCATGTCATCGACTTCTCGTTCAACGAGGCCAACCACGACGCGGTGGCCAATTCGAGCCCCACGGCGGCCCTCTCCGACCGGCTCGACAGCGTCGGCTGGACAGTCTGGGCGCGCCGGATGATAGTGCTGCCGATCGGCGAGCGCTGGGCGATGATCGCGGTGCTCACCGCGGTGACCACCCCCCGGATCGTCTTCTACGCCCTGCTCATCGGCTGCGCCTTCGCGGCCTGCTACACCACGGCCGGCCGCCTGCTGCGCTCGCTGACCCGCAAGGCCCGGCGCACCGACCGTGCCGCCCGCGCACTGGCGGACCTCGCCGACTCCGGGCCCCTCGCACAGCTCGTCGCGGCGATCGGATGGACGAAGGGGCCCTGGACCGCTCCCGTCATGGCCCTGCTCGGCGGACTGCTCGTGGTCGCGTCGGCCCTCTCGCAGCCCTTCGGCAGCTGGCACACCATCCTCGCGGCGGTCGTCTACGCGCTCTTCTCCGGGCTGGCCGTCTCCCGCCCCCTCAAGGGCGCCCTCGACTGGCTCGTACCGCCCATATTCAGGGCGGCGGAGTACTGCACCGTCCTCGTTCTCGCAGCCCGCAGCGATGTCGCGGGAGCCCTTCCCGCGGCATTCGGGCTGGTATCGGCCGTCGCCTACCATCACTACGACACCGTGTACCGCATTCGTGGCGGCACCGGCGCGCCGCCCCAGTGGCTGGTCCGCGCGATCGGTGGGCACGAGGGCCGCACCCTTGTGGTGGCCGTACTCGCCGCCGTACTCACCCGGCATTCAGCTTTCACCGTGGCACTCACCGCTCTCGCAGTGGCTGTGGCACTGGTGGTGCTCGTGGAGTCCATCCGCTTCTGGGTGTCGTCCGGAGCACCCGCCGTTCACGACGAAGGAGAACCCGCATGATCGGCCTCGTACTGGCAGCCGGTGCAGGACGGCGTCTGCGCCCCTACACCGACACGCTCCCGAAGGCGCTCGTGCCCGTGGGCCCTGAACAGGACGGCGCTGCGAAGACGGTCCTGGACCTGACGCTGGCCAACTTCGCGGAGATCGGCCTCACCGAGGTCGCCGTCGTCGTCGGCTACCGCAAGGAAGCGGTGTACGACCGCAAGGCCGAACTGGAGGCCAAGTACGGCCTCACCCTCACCCTGATCGACAACGACAAGGCCGAGGAGTGGAACAACGCCTACTCCCTGTGGTGCGCCCGTGACGTCCTGACGCGCGGCGTCATCCTGGCCAACGGCGACACCGTGCACCCGGTCTCCGTCGAGAAGACCCTGCTCGCCGCCCGCGGCGACGGCCGCAGGATCATCCTCGCCCTCGACACGGTGAAGAACCTCGCCGACGAGGAGATGAAGGTCGTCACCGACGGCGACAAGGGTGTGCGGCGCATCACCAAGCTGATGGACCCGGCCACCGCGACCGGTGAGTACATCGGCGTCACCCTCATCGAGCCGGAGGCCGCCGCGGAGCTCGCCGAGGCACTCAAGGCCACGTTCGAGCGCGACCCCGACCTTTACTACGAGGACGGCTACCAGGAGCTGGTGAACCGAGGCTTCACCGTCGACGTAGCCCCCATCGGCGAAGTGACGTGGGTCGAGATCGACAACCACGACGACCTCGCGAAGGGCCGTGAGATCGCGTGCCAGTACTGACCCGGCTCATTCCGTCCCCGGTCGTCGTCGACATCCGTCGCGGCGCCCTGGACGATCTGGCCGGTCTCCTCGCCGACCAGCGGATCTCCTCCTCCGGCAAGCTGGCGGTCGCGATCAGCGACGGTTCGGGACGTGCTCTGCGCGAGCGGCTGGCCCCCGCGCTGCCCGGCGCCCACTGGTACCCGGTCACCGACGGCACCCTCGACTCGGCCGTCAAGCTCGCCGACGACATCAAGGGCAACCGCTACGACGCCGTGGTCGGCCTCGGCGGCGGCAAGATCGTCGACGTGGCGAAGTACGCAGCCGCACGCGTCGGCCTGCCCATGGTCGCGGTGGCGACGAACCTCGCCCACGACGGTCTCTGCTCGCCGGTCGCCACTTTGGACAACGACAACGGCCGGGGCTCCTACGGGGTACCCACCCCCATCGCCGTCGTCATCGACCTCGACATCGTCCGCGAGGCACCGGCCCGCTTCGTGCGGTCCGGCATCGGTGACGCGGTCTCCAACATCTCCTGCGTGGCCGACTGGGAGCTCGCCCACGAGGTCAAGGGGGAGGAGATCGACGGACTGGCCGCGGCCATGGCCAGGCAGGCCGGCGAGGCCGTGCTCCGCCACCCCGGCGGGATCGGCGACGACGCCTTCCTCAAGGTGCTGGCCGAGGGACTGGTACTGACCGGCATCTCCATGTCGGTCGCCGGTGACTCCCGGCCGGCCTCGGGCGCCTGCCACGAGATCAACCACGCCTTCGACCTGCTGTACCCCAGGCGTGCGGCGAGCCACGGCGAACAGGTCGGCCTCGGCGCCTGCTTCGCCATGCACCTGCGTGGTGCGCGCGAGGACGCACTGCTCATGGCGGGCGCCCTGCGGCGCCACGGTCTGCCCGTCCGGCCCGAAGAGATCGGCTTCACCGCCGACGAGTTCGTCCAGGCCGTCGACTACGCCCCGCAGACCCGCCCGGGACGCTTCACGATCCTGGAACACCTCAACCTGTCCACCGACCAGATCAGGGACGCGTACGCCGACTATGCAAAAGCCATCGATAGCTGAACTCCGTCCGGTCGTGCACCCTCCGGGTGTCAAGGACCGGCGCAGCGGTGAGCACTGGGCGGGTCGGCTCTACATGCGCGAGATCTCCCTGCGCGTGGACCGGCACCTGGTGAACACCAGGGTCACGCCGAACCAGCTGACCTATGTGATGACCGTCGCGGGCGTGCTCGCCGCACCGGCCCTGCTCGTTCCCGGCATTCCCGGAGCGCTGCTCGGTGTCCTCATGGTCCAGCTCTATCTGCTGCTCGACTGTGTCGACGGCGAGGTGGCCCGCTGGAAGAAGCAGTTCTCACTGGGCGGGGTCTACATGGACCGCGTCGCCGCGTATCTCTGCGACGCCGCCGTGCTGGTCGGCTTCGGCCTGCGCGCCGCCGATCCGTGGGGCCCCGGACGGATCGACTGGCTGTGGGCCTTCCTGGGCACCCTCGCGGCCCTCGGCGCCATCCTGATCAAGGCCGAGACCGACCTCGTCGGCGTCGCACGCCACCAGGGCGGGCTGCCGCCGGTCAAGGAGGCCGCCTCCGAGCCGCGCTCGTCCGGCATGGCGCTCGCCCGCCGGGCCGCCGGTGCGCTCAAGTTCCACCGGCTGATCCTCGGCATCGAGGCGTCACTGCTGATCCTCGTGACGGCCGTCCTCGACACGGTCAGGGACGATCTGTTCTTCAGCCGTCTCATGGTCGCGGTTCTGGCCGGCATCGCGTTGCTGCAGACGCTCCTGCACCTGGTGTCGATCCTGGCGTCGAGCAGGCTGAAGTGAGCACACCCATGAAGCTCGGCGCGGTCATCATCACGATGGGCAACCGCCCCGCGGAGCTGCGCGCCCTCCTTGATTCGGTCGCCAAGCAGGACGGCGACCGGATCGAGGTGGTCGTCGTCGGAAACGGCGCCCCCGTGCCGGACGTCCCGGCGGGGGTGCGCACCGTCGAGCTGCCCGAGAACCTGGGCATCCCCGGCGGCCGCAACGTCGGGATCGAGGCCTTCGGCCCGTCGGGTGCCGACGTGGACGCCCTGCTCTTCCTCGACGACGACGGACTGCTCCCGCTCAGCGACACCGCCGAGCTGTGCCGGCGGGCGTTCGACGACGACCCCGAGCTGGGCATCATCAGCTTCCGGATCGCCGATCCCGACACCGGTGTCACCCAGCGTCGGCACGTGCCGCGGCTGCGCGCCGCCGACCCGATGCGTTCCTCGCGAGTGACGACCTTCCTCGGCGGCGCCAACGCCGTGCGCACCAAGGTCATCGCAGAGGTCGGTCCGCTGCCCGGCCAGTTCTTCTACGCGCACGAGGAGACCGATCTGGCCTGGCGGGCGCTGGACGCCGGCTGGATGATCGACTACCGCGCGGACATGGTCCTCAACCACCCGACGACCGCCCCGTCCCGGCACGCGGTGTACCACCGCATGGTGGCCCGCAACCGGGTCTGGCTGGCACGGCGCAATCTGCCCGCGCCGCTGGTCCCCGTGTACCTCGGCGTGTGGCTGCTGCTGACGCTGCTGCGCAAGCCTTCCGGCCCGGCTCTGAAGGCCTGGTTCAGCGGCTTCCGCGAAGGCTGGTCCACGCCGTGCGGAACCCGCCGTCCGATGAGGTGGCGCACGGTATGGCGGCTGACCAGACTCGGCCGACCTCCCGTGATCTGAGAGGCTCTCCTCTGAGAGCATGAGACGTACTTCTTCTCCACGGGACCTGTCCGCTCCGAGCCGCGCCCGCGACTGGCCGCGCATCTTGAATACGAGAGTTTCATCTGGTGAGTGACACAACCCATGATGGTGCGGTCGCCCTGAGCACCCCACCATCCGCCGACGACGGCCTGAGCTCGGCCGAGATGGCCGCCAAGTACGGCCTGACGGTGAGCGGCGCCCGGCCGGGGCTCTTCGAGTACATCCGGCAGCTCTGGGGCCGCCGCCACTTCATCATGGCGTTCTCCAGGGCGAAGCTGACCGCTCAGTACAGCCAGGCCAAGCTGGGCCAGCTGTGGCAGGTGGCCACGCCTCTGCTCAACGCCCTGGTCTACTACCTGATCTTCGGGCTGATCCTCGGCACCAGGAAGGGAATGACCCAGGACGTCTTCATTCCGTTCCTGGTGACCGGTGTCTTCGTCTTTACCTTCACCCAGAGCTCGGTGATGGCGGGCGTGCGGGCCATCTCCGGCAACCTGGGACTGGTCCGGGCCCTGCACTTCCCGCGGGCCTCGCTGCCCGTCTCGTTCTCGCTGCAGCAGCTCCAGCAACTGCTGTTCTCGATGATCGTGCTCGCGGTCGTGGCCGTCGCCTTCGGCAGCTACCCCGGTCTCTCGTGGCTGCTGATCGTCCCGGCGCTGGCCATGCAGTTCCTCTTCAACACCGGACTGGCGCTGATCATGGCCAGGCTCGGCAGCAAGACCCCTGACCTCGCCCAGCTGATGCCGTTCGTGATGCGGACCTGGATGTACGCGTCGGGCGTCATGTTCTCCATCCCGGTGATGCTCAAGGACAAGCCGGACTGGATCGCCGATGTGCTGCAGTACAACCCGGCGGCCATCTACATGGACCTGATCCGGTTCGCGCTGATCGACGGCTACGGCGCGGGCAACCTGCCGGCGCACGTCTGGATCGTCGCGCTCGCCTGGGCGGTCCTCGTCGGCGTCGTGGGCTTCGTGTACTTCTGGAAGGCAGAGGAACGGTACGGCCGTGGCTGACGACAACACCTCGGGGCGCGTCCCCACCGTCATCGCCGACGATGTGCACATCGTGTACCGGGTCAACGGCGGTGGCGGAGGCAAGGGCAGCGCCACCGCGGCGCTGAGCCGGATACTGCGCCGCGGCAAGGGCGAGCCGCGCGGCGTACGGAAGGTGCACGCCGTCCGCGGTGTCTCCTTCACCGCCTACCGCGGCGAGGCCATCGGTCTGATCGGGACCAATGGCTCCGGCAAGTCGACCCTGCTGCGGGCCATCGCCGGTCTGCTCCCGACCGAGCACGGCAAGGTGTACACGGACGGCCAGCCGTCACTGCTCGGGGTGAACGCGGCGCTGATGAGCGATCTGACCGGTGAGCGCAACGTCGTGCTCGGCGGCCTCGCGATGGGCATGTCGCGCGAGGAGATCCGGGAGCGTTACCAGGGCATCGTCGACTTCTCCGGAATCAACGAGAAGGGCGACTTCATCACCCTGCCGATGAGGACGTACTCCTCCGGCATGGCCGCGCGGCTGCGGTTCTCCATCGCCGCCGCGAAGAACCATGACGTCCTCATGATCGACGAGGCGCTGGCGACCGGTGACCGCAAGTTCCAGATCCGCTCCGAGAAGCGCATCAGGGAGCTCCGGAAGGAAGCGGGCACCGTCTTCCTGGTCAGCCACAGCAACAAGTCCATCAGGGACACCTGCGACCGGGTGCTGTGGCTGGAGAAGGGCGAGCTGCTGATGGACGGTCCGACCGATGAGGTCCTCAAGGCGTACGAGCGCGAGACCGGCAAATAGACGCTCCGCCGGTTCCCCGGCAACGACGCGGCCTCCGCCGGGACTCCCCGGCGGAGGCCGCGCCGGTGTCCGGATCGTGGACGCCCGGGGCGTCCCCCACCCTCGGCGGTACGCCCCGTACAAGATCTCCTCCCGACGGATGACGTCAATTTCCTTGCGCACGGGGAAGGTTGGCGGGGCAGAGCGCGTTGTTCCGCTGCGCGTAACACCCCGACGTATCGATGAGCGTTGTACAACGTAAGCTGTACCGGTGCTGATTCGTTGCAAGTGGGGCGATACCGCCTGGCCAAACGGCCCGCAGGCGTGCTCCGCACTCGGCAGAGCGGGCGGCGTGTCCGGAATGGGATGTTTTGGGTCAGCAGTGTAGAACGGGAGATGTGACGGCAATGACGGAAGATCTCCAGCTCCGAGGTGCTCACGCCGTCCCAGCGCCGGGCGGTCGGCGGTGACCCGTACCCGGCAGGCACGCACCGATGCTGCCGTGCCCAGCACCCTCGACAAGGCCGCGGACGAGAATTTCCCCGTCGCACCTTTCTTCCTGCCGCGCGCCTGGCGCGACGACCTGATGGCCGTCTACGGCTACGCCCGCCTCGTCGACGACATCGGCGACGGTGATCTCGCCCCCGGCGGCGCGGACGCCCGCCACCTCGGTCTCGACCCCGCGCAGACCGATGACCGGCTCGCCATGCTCGACGCCTTCGAGGCCGATCTGCGCCGGGTCTTCGACTCCGTCGGCGACGGCCCGCACCACCCCCTGCTGCGCGCACTGCGCCCCACCGTGCGGCGCTGCGGGCTCACCCCCGAGCCCTTCCTGGGCCTCATCGAGGCCAACCGGCAGGATCAGAAGGTCCGCCGCTACGGGACCTATGAGGAACTCGTCGCCTACTGCGAGCTCTCCGCCAACCCCGTGGGCCGGCTGGTCCTGCAGATCACCGCAACCGCCAGCCCCGAACGTGTCCGCCGCTCCGACGCCGTCTGCACGGCCCTGCAGATCGTCGAGCACCTCCAGGACGTCGCCGAGGACCTCGACCGCGACCGGATCTATCTTCCCGCGGACGACATGGCGCGATTCCACGTCCGTGAAACCGACCTGGCCGCCCCTTCGGGGGGCGCGTCGGTGCGTTCGCTGGTTGCGTACGAAGCGGAACGCGCTCGGGAACTGCTGAATGAAGGCACCCCCCTGGTGGGTAGCGTCCACGGCAGGCTCAAGGTGCTTCTCGCCGGATTCGTGGGCGGGGGGCGTGCCGCCCTCACCGCGATCGCGGCCGCCGGGTTCGACGTACTGCCCGGACCGCCCAAGCCCACCAAGCCCAGCCTGCTGCGCGAGGCGGGAGTTGTCTTGCGAAGAGCGCGGAGAGAGGGGTGAGCCGGACCGTGGAGGGACAGACGACCTACATGTCGGCACCGGTACAGGCCGCATACAGGTACTGCGAGGCGGTCACCGGACAGCAGGCGCGTAACTTCGCGTACGGGATCAGGTTGTTGCCGGCCGAGAAGCGACAGGCCATGTCGGCGCTGTACGCCTTCTCCCGTCGTGTCGACGACATCGGTGACGGTGCACTGGAGCCGGAGACCAAGCGGATTCGCCTGGAGAGCACCCGCGCGGTCCTGGACCGGATCCGTGGCGGCGCGATCGACGAGGACGACACCGATCCGGTGGCCGTCGCGCTCGCCGATGCCGCGCGCCGATTCCCGATCCCGCTCGGCGGGCTCGACGAACTCATCGACGGCGTGCTGATGGATGTACGCGGTGCGACGTACGAGACCTGGGACGACCTCAAGGTCTACTGCCGCTGCGTCGCGGGTGCGATCGGCCGCCTCAGCTTGGGCGTCTTCGGTACGGAACCAGGCGCTCCGGGTGTCGACCGGGCCGCGGAGTACGCCGACACGCTGGGCCTCGCGCTCCAGCTGACCAACATCCTGCGTGACGTGCGCGAGGACGCGGGCAACGGACGTACCTACCTGCCCGCCGACGACCTGGCCAAGTTCGGCTGCTCGGCCGGCTTCCACCGGGCCACCCCGCCGTCCGGCGCCGACTTCGCGGGCCTGGTGCACTTCGAGGTCCGTCGTGCCCGCGCGCTGTTCGCCGAGGGATATCGGCTACTGCCGATGCTGGACCGGCGCAGCGGCGCCTGTGTCGCGGCCATGGCAGGGATCTACCGGCGGCTGCTCGACCGGATCGAGCGCGATCCCGAGGCGGTGCTGCGCGGCCGGGTCTCGCTGCCGGGCCACGAGAAGGCGTATGTCGCGGTGCGCGGACTCTCGGGTCTCGACGCGCGGTACATCTCCCGTCGGACGGCCGGGAGGCGTGTCTGATGCGCCGTACGGACATCTCGCGCACCATGTGCATCACGGAAACACGTTGCGATCAGTGGTCAACCCTCTGGTGTACTGACGCGTCCCTGACTGAAGTGACCCGGCGAAAGGAGGACGCATGACGGACGACGGCCCGCGTTCCTCCCGCGCGGTGGTGATCGGCGGCGGGCTCGCCGGCATCACCGCGGCCCTGCGTCTCGCCGACGCAGGGCTTGACGTGACCCTGCTCGAAGGGCGGCCCAGGCTCGGCGGACTCGCCTTCTCCTTCCGGCGCGGCGAACTGACGGTCGACAACGGACAGCATGTCTACCTGCGTTGCTGCACCGCGTACCGCTGGTTTCTCGACCGCGTCGACGGGACTCGCCTGGCGCCCCTGCAAGACCGTTTGGACGTGCCCGTTCTCGATGTCGGGCGCCCCTCGGGCCCCCGGCTGGGACGGCTGCGCCGCAACGCGTTGCCGGTGCCGTTCCACCTCGCCGCGGGCCTCGCCGGCTATCCGCACCTCTCGCTCGCCGAGCGGGCGGGCGTCGGACGCGCCGCGTTGGCGCTGGGTCGCCTGGACCCGGACGACCCGGCGCTCGACGCCGTCGACTTCGGCAGCTGGCTCGCCCGGCACGGCCAGTCGCCGCGCACCATCGAGGCCCTCTGGGACCTGGTCGGCGTCGCCACGCTCAACGCCACCGCGCCGAACTCCTCGCTGGCCCTCGCCGCGAAGGTCTTCAAGACCGGACTCCTCTCCGAGCCCGGCGCCGCGGACATCGGCTGGGCGAGCGTGCCGCTCGGTGAGGTGCACGACACGCTGGCCCGCAAGGCCCTCGATTCCGCCGGAGTGCGCACCGAACTCCGTACGAAGGCCTCCTCCCTCACCCGTTCGGAGCATGGCTGCTGGATCGTCGACACCGGCGGCGAACGGATCGAGGCGGACACCGTCGTCCTCGCCGTTCCCCAGCGCGAGACCCGTGAACTGCTGCCCGAGGGCGCGCTCGACGAGCCGGACCGGCTGCTCGACATCGGCACGTCGCCGATCCTCAATGTGCACGTCGTCTACGACCGCAAGGTGCTGCGTCGCCCGTTCTTCGCCGCGCTCGGCTCCCCGGTCCAGTGGGTCTTCGACCGTACGGACGCCTCGGGGCTCACCGGACCCGGGCAGTACCTCGCGGTGTCCCAGTCCGCCGCCGACGAGGAGATCGACCTGCCCGTCGCCGAGCTGCGGGAGCGTTATCTGCCGGAGCTGGAGCGGCTCCTTCCGGCTGCCCGCACCGCCGGGATCAGGGACTTCTTCGTCACCCGGGAGCGCACGGCGACCTTCGCCCCCGCCCCCGGCGTCGGCCGGCTGCGGCCCGGAGCCCGCACCCGGCTCCCCGGCCTCAGCCTGGCCGGAGCTTGGACGGCCACCGGCTGGCCCGCGACGATGGAGGGTGCCGTCCGCAGCGGATTCAGCGCGGCGGACGTCGCGCTCCGGGCACTCGGCCGCTCCCATGAACATCCGCTGCAGGAGGCGGCATGAGCAGTACCACCGGAACAAGAGGAGAGTCAGTGACCCCGGCGAATCCGGCTTACGACCCCGTGGCCGACACCACGGACGTCACCGCGCTTCTGGAGCGCGGACGGGCCCTTTCCGCGCCGGTGCTCCGGGCCGCCGTTGACCGGCTCGCACCGCCCATGGACACCGTCGCCGCCTACCACTTCGGCTGGATCGACGCCCAGGGACGGCCCGCTGACGGCGACGGCGGCAAGGCCGTCCGCCCGGCGCTCGCCCTGCTGTCCGCGGAGGCGGCCGGGGCCGCGGCGGAGGCCGGCGTCCCCGGCGCCGTGGCCGTCGAACTCGTGCACAACTTCTCGCTGCTGCACGACGACCTGATGGACGGCGACGAACAGCGCCGCCACCGCGACACCGTCTGGAAGGTGCACGGCCCCGCCCAGGCGATCCTGGTCGGCGACGCGCTCTTCGCGCTCGCCAACGAGATCCTGCTGGAGCTCGGCACCGTCGAGGCGGGCCGGGCGGCCCGTCGGCTGACCGTCGCCACCCGCAAGCTCATCGACGGGCAGGCCCAGGACATCTCCTACGAGCACCGGGAGCGGGTCACCGTCGAGGAGTGCCTGGAGATGGAGGGCAACAAGACCGGCGCCCTGCTGGCCTGCGCCTGCTCCATCGGTGCGGTACTCGGCGGCGCCGACGACCGTACCGCCGACACCCTGGAGGCCTACGGCTACCACCTCGGCCTCGCCTTCCAGGCCGTCGACGATCTGCTCGGCATCTGGGGCGACCCCGAGTCCACCGGCAAGCAGACCTGGAGCGATCTGCGTCAGCGCAAGAAGTCCCTGCCGGTCGTCGCCGCGCTCGCCGCGGGCGGTCCGGCCTCGGAGCGCCTCGGCGAACTGCTCGCCGCCGACGCGAAGAGCAGCGATTTCGACAGCTTCTCCGAGGAGGAGTTCGCCGCCCGCGCGGCGCTCATCGAGGAGGCGGGCGGCCGCGAATGGACCGCCCAGGAGGCACGTCGACAGCATGCGGTCGCCATCGAGGCACTGCACCGTGTCGACATGCCGCACACCGTGCGGGCGCAGCTCACCGCGCTCGCGGACTTCGTCGTCGTACGAAAGAGATGATCACCATCTGCTCCATATGACTCGCAGTCGCCGGGCGGGGGGCCCGCCCCCCCCCCCCCCCCCCAAAAAAAAAAAAAAAAAAACAAACAAAAAAAAAAAAAGGGGTCCCAAAAAAAAACCACACACCCCACAAAACCCCGCGGGGAAAACCCCCC
>NZ_JBIBYR010000017.1:149507-153534 GCF_043083485.1 Streptomyces sp. NPDC014727
GGGGCGCAGACCCCGGGGGGGGGTACGTGCGAGTTCTTTCAAATTATTTAAGAACATTGTGAGCCTTTTGACGCGCCGGGGCGGGGGGGGCCCCGGCCGGGCCCCCGCCCGACGGAGACCCCAGCACAGCAGAGGACCAAACTGCAAGAAGGGGAAGCCATGACAGCGACGACCGACGGAAGCCACGGGGCTGTGAACCCCCGCGCAGCCTCGGCCAGTAATCCGACCGACACAACCACCATCGTCGCGGACGACGTACTCGCCGCCGCGCGGCGGGCCGCGGAACGCTCGGTGGAGCACCTCCTCGGCAGACAGGACGAGCAGGGCTGGTGGAAGGGCGACCTCGCCACCAACGTCACCATGGACGCCGAAGACCTGCTGCTCCGTCAATTCCTCGGCATCCAGGACCAGGCCGTCGTCCAGGCCGCCGGCCGCTTCATCCGCGGCGAACAGCTCGGTGACGGCACCTGGGCCACCTTCCACGGCGGCCCAGGTGAGCTCTCCACCACCATCGAGGCGTATGTGGCACTGCGTCTGGCCGGAGACGGGCCGGACGAACCGCACATGGCCCGCGCCTCCCGATGGATCAGGGAACAGGGCGGCATCGCGCAGAGCCGCGTGTTCACCCGGATCTGGCTCGCCCTCTTCGGCTGGTGGAAGTGGGACGACCTGCCGGAACTCCCGCCCGAGCTGATGTTCTTCCCCAAGTGGGCCCCGCTCAACATCTATGACTTCGGCTGCTGGGCACGTCAGACCATCGTGCCGCTCACCATCGTCTCGGCCAAGCGGCCGGTCCGCCCGGCTCCCTTCGCGCTCGACGAGCTCCACGCCGACCCGCGCCTGCCGAACCCGCCCAGGCGGGCCGCTCCGGCGGCGAGTTGGGACGGAGTGTTCCAGCGCCTCGACAAGGCACTGCACGCCTACCACAAGGTCGCACCGCGCAAGCTGCGCCGGGCCGCCATGAACGCCGCGGCACGCTGGATCATCGAGCGTCAGGAGAACGACGGCTGCTGGGGCGGCATCCAGCCGCCCGCCGTGTACTCTGTCATCGCCCTGCATCTGCTCGGCTACGACCTGGACCACCCGGTGATGCGGGCCGGACTCGAATCGCTCGACCGGTTCGCCGTCTGGCGCGAGGACGGCGCCCGGATGATCGAGGCCTGCCAGTCCCCGGTCTGGGACACCTGCCTCGCCACCATCGCCCTCGCCGATGCCGGGGTCGGCGCCGACCATCCGGCGCTCGTGAAGGCCGCGGACTGGATGCTCGGCGAGGAGGTCGTCCGTCCCGGCGACTGGTCCGTGCGCCGCCCCCGGCTCAACCCCGGCGGCTGGGCGTTCGAGTTCCACAACGACAACTACCCGGACATCGACGACACCGCCGAGGTGGTCCTCGCGCTGCGCCGAGTCCGCCACCCCGACCAGGCACGCGTCGAAGCCGCCATCCGGCGCGGGGTGCGCTGGAACCTCGGCATGCAGTCCCGCAACGGGGCCTGGGGCGCGTTCGACGCGGACAACACCAGTGCCTTCCCCAACCGGCTGCCCTTCTGCGACTTCGGTGAGGTCATCGATCCGCCGTCCGCCGATGTCACCGGGCATGTGGTGGAGATGCTCGCCGTCGAAGGCCGGTCCGGACACCCCGCCACCCGGCGCGGCGTCGAGTGGCTGCTCGCCGAACAGGACGTGGAGGGCGGCTGGTTCGGCCGCTGGGGCGTCAACTTCGTGTACGGCACGGGGTCGGTGGTGCCCGCCCTGGTGGCCGCCGGACTGCCCGTCACCCATCCGGCGATCCGCCGGGCGGTCGGCTGGCTGGAGTCCGTGCAGAACGACGACGGCGGCTGGGGCGAGGACCTGCGCTCGTACCAGGAGGACAAGTGGATCGGGCGGGGCGCCTCGACCGCCTCCCAGACCGCGTGGGCCCTGCTCGCGCTGCTCGCCGCGGGCCGACGCGACAGCTCGGCCGTGCGGCGGGGGGTGTCCTGGCTCACCGAGACCCAGCAGGCCGACGGTTCCTGGGACGAGCCGCACTTCACCGGCACCGGCTTCCCGTGGGACTTCTCCATCAACTACCACCTCTACCGGCAGGTCTTCCCGCTCACCGCACTCGGGCGGTACGTGAACGGCGAACCGTTCGCCGACCGCGCGGCCGCCCGCAAGGGGGCCTGATGGGCGAGGGTCCGGGGCCGACCCACCCCGCAGTGCCGCTGCTGATCGCCTGCGCGCTCGGCATCGAGCAATTCGCGCTGCGCAGCGGCAGGGGCGGGGCCGGTGACGCCCCGGGCCCGGTGACCGTCCTCCGTACCGGCATGGGGCCCAGGGCGGCCGAGGCCGCGGTGTCACGGGCGCTCGGTGCGGACCGGGCGCCCGGCACCGCGGTCCTCGCCTCCGGGTTCTGCGCCGGGCTGTCACCCCGAATGCACCCCGGGGACCTGGTGGTCGCCGACGAGACCCGGGGAGCCGGGGACTCGACGGTCTGCACCGGCACGGGCCTGCTCGCCGAGGCCCTTGCCCGGACGGTGCCCGGCCGCACCGTCCACACCGGTCCGCTGACCGGTTCCGCCCATGTCGTACGTGGACATGAGCGGGCCGACCTGCGGGCCACCGGAGCGATCGCGGTGGACATGGAGTCCGCCGCCACCCTGCGCGCAGCCCTGCGGTCCGGGCCTCGCCCGGTTGCGGCCGTACGGGTGGTCGTGGACGCCCCGGAGTACGAGCTCGTCCGCATCGGGACGATACGCGGTGGAATATCGGCTTTCCGTGTTCTCCGTGCCGTCCTGCCGGCTTTCTATGAATGGCACCGATCTTTGCTGCTCCCCAGGAGGTGAGCCAGATGGCCATGCCGCTGCGTCAGTCCATCAAGGTTGCGACGTATCTCGCTGAACAGAAGCTCCGTAAACGGGACAAGTTCCCGCTCATCGTGGAACTGGAGCCGTTGTTCGCCTGCAATCTCGCGTGCGAGGGCTGTGGGAAGATCCAGCATCCGGCGGGAGTGCTCAAGCAGCGCATGCCGGTCGCCCAGGCTGTGGGCGCCGTGCTCGAATCGGGTGCTCCGATGGTCTCCATCGCGGGTGGTGAGCCGCTGATGCATCCGCAGATCGATGAAATCGTGCGGCAGCTGGTCGCGCGGAAGAAGTACGTCTTCCTCTGCACCAACGCGATGCTGCTGCGGAAGAAGATCGAGAAGTTCAAGCCCTCGCCGTACTTCGCGTTCGCCGTGCACATCGACGGGCTGCGGGAGCGGCACGATGAATCGGTCGCCAAGGAGGGAGTGTTCGACGAGGCGGTTGCGGCGATCAAGGAGGCCAAGCGGCGCGGCTTCCGGGTCACCACGAACTCCACCTTCTTCAACACCGACACTCCGCAGACCGTCATCGAGGTCCTCAACTACCTCAATGACGATCTGAAGGTCGACGAGATGATGATCTCGCCCGCCTACGCGTACGAGAAGGCACCCGACCAGGAGCACTTCCTCGGCGTCGAACAGACCCGGGAACTCTTCAAGAAGTCGTTCGCGGGCGGCAACCGGTCCCGCTGGCGGCTGAACCACTCGCCGCTCTTCCTGGACTTCCTGGAGGGCAAGGCGGACTTCCCGTGCACCGCGTGGGCGATTCCGAACTACTCGCTCTTCGGCTGGCAGCGGCCCTGCTACCTGATGGCCGACGGGTACGTCCCCACGTACCGCGAACTCATCGAGGAGACCGACTGGGACAAGTACGGCCGTGGCAAGGACCCGCGCTGTGCCAACTGCATGGCGCACTGCGGCTACGAACCCACCGCCGTCCTCGCCACCATGGGCTCGCTGAAGGAATCCCTGCGCGCCGCGCGCGAGACCGTCTCCGGGAACCGGTGACCTCATGACCGCTGGAGAGCCGGTCGCTCTGGGTCTCCCCGAGCTGCCGGCCCGGCCGATCGCGAAGCGCCGCCACTCGCGGCGCATCCAGGTCGGGTCGGTGGCGGTGGGCGGGGATGCGCCGGTGTCGGTGCAGTCGATGACCACGACGCGTACGTCGGACGTGGGTGCGACGTTGCA